>DAISHV010000021.1:0-23000 GCA_036822315.1 Bacillota bacterium
GAGTCCCTTCTGCTTTGCGGATCTCAATCTTCTCCTTGGCTAATGCTTCTTCCAAAATATCGAAATAAGAAGACAATGCTTTAGCGTTTGGGGCTGTCGCCAGAATAAAGAAATCGGCGAAGGGCGTTCTTTCTTTGACGTCCACCACTTCGATAGCCTCGGCCTTATGCTCTTCAAGGGCAGCAACGATCGTTTTGACTTCTTTCGTTTGTCTCATCTTTATTTACCTCCGCCGAGATAAAGTTCCCGGCATTCATCCGATAACGGCGTCGACTCGAGTTCGCCTTCCTTTTTAAGGAACGCTTCGTTCTCTTTGAGGACTCGAAGAAAGCCCACATAGTAATTTTTCAAACAAGCATCGATCATCTTGCTGCTATCGTAGCCTCGATTCGGATCAATTTTATCCGAAGAATAGATGACTTTAGTCAAAGGCGGCATATGGGCTTTTCCCGTGCAATGGTATTCGATGGCGTCAAGGATGGCTTCATCGGTGATTCCGAATTCTTTGGTGGCGAGATAGGCCCCGGTGAACTGATGGAGACACCAGGCAGGATAATTCGCGTAAGTCGGGAAATTCTCTTCAACGATCGCTCGGCTTTCTTCTTCGCTAAGATGCTTTCCTAAATCATGAAGCAAGCCAGCGATATAGGCTTTTTCGGGGAAAGTGAATTTGTTCTTCTGAGCGATCGCGTAAGCGAGATGAGCGACGGAGAGCGAGTGAGAGAGACGTTTTCCCGAAATGAAGGAAGCGATTTTCTTCATGAAATAGAGATTGTTGGTCTCAATATACTGAAGAACGCTGGCGGGGATATCGATGCTTTTCAGCTCCCGCACGTCACTCGAGGAAACCGGTCCGCTCCCTTGATAATCAAGGGCGGTGATATTGTATTTCTTAAGAATCGAAGGATCGACGTCAACGCCCGGACGCGGAACGTAAACCAAATTGACTAAGCTGGCCATTTCCTCAGGGGATTTCCACTTGGGGAATTTATTAACTTCATCCGCTCCTAAAAGCCAATAGAGTTGGCGTTTGGGGTAGCGTTTCACAAATTCTTTCACCGTGTCGATCGAATAGGTAACGCTTCCCGATCGGTCCATTTCGCAGAGATCGATGCTAAAAGCGCCTGAGCCATCGCTATCCAAAGCCAAATGAAGCATATTGACCCGATCTAAAGGCGAGGCTTCGGGCTTTTTCCAACGCGGGTCTTTCGCGGGCACGAAAACCACATCGGCATTGAGCCGAAGAGAAGCTGCCCTTGCTAAACGCAAGTGTCCATTATGGATGGGATCAAACGATCCGCCGTAGATGATGATGCGCTCCATATCAAAGAACGATCGTCGGATTTTTCTCCCGGGGACGATAAAGGATGATGATGCGGCCCAAAACCTCGACCACATCGGAATGCGTGGCGTTCGCTAAAGAGGCGCCGAGATCCTCGAGACCTTCTTTTTGATTGACCAGCACTCGGACTTTGATGAGTTCGTGGGCGCTTAAAGCCTTATCGACCACTGCGATGATCGCGGGATCGACTTCGCCTTTTCCGATCGTCAAAGACGGGGATAAAGGATTGGCTAATTTTTTAAGCAAAGCTTTGTTTTTTGGAGTTAACATTTATTTCACCTTGGCTCTTGAGCCATAAACGCCGATGCCTTTCGGCACATAGAGACGGAATGTTTGATTGGACCCTTCGAAGGAGAACCAACCTAAGCCCGCCACCCCGATGTCGCGCCGCCCCTTTTCGCTCACCGGGAAATCGAAGATATCCATATCCAGGAGCGAACTGACGCCTTCTAAACTGGGAGAGAGGAGCTTCTTCTCCAAGGATTTTTTGTAATCCTCATCCATCTTTTTACTCGGATGCACGCGTTTGATTTCGACGGTGTTGGAGCAATAGGCACGCAAAGCGGTCTTGCTTTCGCCCCGCAAGAGATCCAGTCTCGCCAGCCCGCCGATCCATAGCGAAGCGCCGACTTCGAGGAGATAATTCCTTCCTTCTAAAGCCCCATCGGGCAATAAGGTATGAGCGAGAGCGGCATGCGAAGCTAAGGAATTCGCGATTCCGGTCCCTGGCGTGTCGTAGATCATGCTCGAGGAATCGAGCGGGATTTGCATGACGCGAAGGTGAGTCGAAGGATATTCGCCCGTGATAATCGAACGGCTGCTCTTGTTTTGATAATCATGGAGGAAACTTGAGAGGAAGAGAGTTTTTCCCGCGCCGGTCGCTCCGATGATATAAACATCGTGACGGCGCCGTTTTTCTTCGATGAGGTTCGCAGCCGCTGTGGTGTCACTGAGGGAAGACAAACTGAGAAGAAGCACATCGTCTTTCTGAGCGGGAAGACCCGAAGCCCGGAAGCGGTGAGCAACATACTCCCGCAGGTCATCGTCTTTGGCTTCCGCCGGCATTAAATCGCGTTTATTGGCCAAAATCACGAGGGGCAAAGAACGGATTAAATCGTTCACCTGGCTCGAAAAGGAACACTCGAAGGAGAAAAGATCGACCACATAAACAATCAAAGCATCGGAAGCTTTGGCATCCGCTAGCATCGTCAAAAAGTCCGGGCTGACCGAGGCTTCTTGCGGGGTCAAATTGAATTTATTTTCATGGTAGCAATGATCGCAAAAGAGAATCGTGTCCAAAGGGCTTTCTTCAAGAACCTTTCGTAAAATGTAGCCATCTTCCCCTGGCTTTTCGCTTTGGAGAATCGCTCCGCAGTTGTAACAGCGGCGCACGACATTGGTTTTGCTCATTTCTTCCCCTCCCAATAAGGCACAAGGCCTTCGGTTACGATTTTTCGACGCTTATTCTTCTCAAAAAGGCGGTTCCAACGGGTGACCCATGGTTCGTGGTCGGCGATCTTATCGGTCAGGATCGAAGCGATCTTGGCGCCATTGGCCGATGGAATATCGGTCATCAGTTGGTCGCCAAGGAGAATCGTCTCTTCGGGTTTGAAGCCTTCTTGTTTCAGAATTCGCTTGAGGCGGAAACTGAAGGGCTTCAATAATCCACTAAGGGCCTGAATCCCCAAACGTTCGGCATAATGGCTGACCCGTTTGGAGGTATTGTTCGAGGCGATGTAGAGATGAAGACCAGCTTCTTGAAGCTCACGAACTTTCGCCTGGGTTTGCTCGTTCGGCTCCTTTTCGTCATAAGGCGCCAAGGTGTTGTCGAGGTCGAGCAAGAGATTCTTGTAGCCATGCGCAAGATAGAAAGAAGCAGGAATCTCGTAGAAAGAATGCGCGAGATAAGTTGGGAGATATCTTGCCCTTATCATAATATAAAGAAGGAGTCTCCCTCAACCCCTTCCCTCATTTTTTCGGCTCTCCACTAGGAGCAGACGTCACGTTATCCGTGGCATCTTTCGGCGCTTCGGAGGTCGAATTATCGTCTTCATCATCGAAGAGCGAAATTTGCTCGTAGTCGTCTTTTTTGCTCTGATCATCCGCGCCTTCTAATAAGGGCGAAGGCGGCAAAACTTTGACCGGCAAGGGAAGCGCCTTCACGTCATCGGTGATTCGCGTGCTTTCTTCGAAGCTCACGAAAAGAATCCGATTCTTCACGGGGAAGCCATCAGGACGCTTCGCGTATTTCTCAATCGGCGTGAGATAGAAATCGGGGAACGAAACATCGATTCTTGTCGCGTCATCAAACACGGCGTCATAGACAAAAGGCGAAGGCTTTTCGAGGATTTTCCCGGCGTAAACCACGCGATGCGGCTCTTTTTGGAAGGAGGGAACAATGATCGTCGGCTTCCCTAGACGCTCGCTCAGAGCAATGTGGGACATTTCGAAAACCCGGGTGCAGCCCCGATCGGTGATTAAGGCGACTTTGCCAAGTTCGTCCGGATAGAAGGACAGAACATCGACGAGGTCTTGACCTTTGAAGTTGCCGGCTTTCATGCCGCTCGTGCGCGGGTTGGTAATCAGAATCTCATTTTCGTTATAGTAGACCGCTTTGCCATCACTCGCCATCACAAAGACGTTGGAATTGCCGCTCGTAAGACAAGCTCCAACGAGCTCATCGTCATTGACTAAGCGGATGGCGGGATAAGCTTTGCTCCGTCTCACGACGGGGAAGGACGCCAAGGAAATTCGTTTGATGAAGCCTTTTTTGGAAAGGAGAACTAAATAAAGGTCATCGCGGAAATGGCTGACGGCAAATGCCCGAACCAGTTTCTCATCCGGGGCGATGCTCACCAATTGGCTCACATGGAAGCCTTCATCGTTCCACTTGGTCTCTTTAATCTCGTTGACCGGGATATAAAGATAGTGGCCTTTCGAGGTGAAAAGCACCATGAAATCCGTGGTTGAGCAAAGGGTGTTATAAATGAAGACATCCCCCGCTTTAATGCCAGGTCGGGCACCATTTTGGCCACCGGACCCCTTCCAAGACTTGATGGAAGAACGTTTCAGATAACCATCGCGTGTTGCGACGACGTAAACATCCTCTTGGGCAATCAAATCGCGTTTATCGACCATGGTCACAGCGCTTAATTCTTCGCCCGAACGAACTTCGGTGAGGCGTTTGCCACCATATTCTTTAGCGACCGCAGTTAAATCGTTGATAATAAGGTCTTCGCGTTGACCCTGATTGTCGAGGAGACCTTTTAAGAGTGCGATATCCGCCTCCAACGACGCTTTCTCGTTTTCCAAAACGTTGATATCGGTATGGGACAATTTATATAGCGGCATCATGACGATGGCTTCGGCTTGGTCTTCAGTGAAGCCATATTTGGCTTCCAAATTGACTTTGCTGTCGGCTTTGTCGGCTGAGGCGCGGATGACGGCAATCACTTCGTTGATTATCGAAGCGGCTTTGATTAAACCGTTGACGATCGAAAGGCGGGCTTCGTCTTTGGCATAACGGAAATGGCTTCGACGGGTGATGACATCGAGCTGGTGCTGAATGTAGCAATCGCAATAGGTGATGAGGTCCATCGAGCGCGGATGCCCGTCGACAATGGCCATCATATTCGCGCTGTAATTCGTCTGCAGCGGCGTTTTTTGCATAAGATAAGCCAAAATCGCCTCAGGTTTGGCATCTTCTTTGAGGTCGATGGCAATCCGCAAACCTTCTTTATCGGTCTCATCGCGGACTTCATCGATGCCCGGAATTGTTTTATCGTGGCGAATCTTATCGATGGCTTTGACGAGCTCGGATTTATTCACCTGATACGGAATTTCACTTACGATGATTTGAGGAATGCCATCCTCGGAAGTCGTGATCGAGCAGCGGCTAGCGACGCTGACACGGCCGTGTCCCGTCCGATAGATATCTTTGAGACTATCCGAAGTATAAATGATGCCACCGGTCGGAAAATCAGGGCCTGGGATGTACTTCAAAAGATCCTCGACATCGCAATTCGGATGTTTGATTCGATAAATGACGGCTTGGGTTACCTCTTTAAGGTTATGGGGCGGAATCGACGTCGCAATGCCTACGGCGATACCTTCACTGCCGTTCACCAAAAGGTTAGGGAAACGAGCGGGAAGAACATCAGGTTCGAATAAGGTATCATCGAAAGTCAAATTCATTTTGACGGTATCTTCGTCGATATCTTCGAGAAGTTCATTCGACAGAGCGCTTAAACGAGCTTCAGTATAACGGTAAGCGGCTGGACCATCGCCATCGATGGAACCGTTATTGCCTTGAAAATCGACCAAAGGATAACGATAAGCCCATCCTTGGGACATGTGGACAAGAGCAAGATAAATCGAACTATCGCCATGGGGGTGATACTTGCCCATGACGTCGCCGACGATGTGAGCGCATTTTTTAGTCGGTTTATCGATGGTATTCCCGGTATTGAACATATCGAAAAGAATGCGGCGCTGAACGGGCTTTAAACCATCGCGTGCATCGGGGATGGCTCGATCCTGAATGACATCACGCGCATAAGAAGCGTATTTGTCGCCCATGATCTGGTCGAGGGAATCCGTTTCAATGTTTTCTTTGATGATTTCTTTTTCTTTTTTAGCCATCGTTACTCACCTTTGACTTCTTTTTCGAAGGTATCGACGAGATCGAAGTCGACGTTTTCTTGAATCCAGTTCCATCGCTGAGAGGAATCTTTTCCCATCAAGACGGAGATGCGCTTTTCCACCACCAAAGGATCATCGATGTGGACTTGGAGCAACAGGCGCGATTTCTTATTCATCGTCGTTTGAGCGAGCTGATCGGCATTCATTTCGCCCAAGCCTTTATAACGGTTGATGCCATATCCGGCACCAATCTTAGTTTTGGCTTCATCCAGCTTACTATCATCCCAAACGTAGAGATGTTTCGAAGGATCGCTCTTTTTATAAACGCGGTAAAGCGGCGGCTGGGCGATATAGACCATCCCTTTTTCAATCAAGGGTTTCATATAGTTATAGAAGAAGGTCAAAAGCAGGGTCTGAATATGCGAGCCATCCGTATCAGCATCGGTCATGATGATGATTTTGCCATAATGGCTTTCTTCAACATCGAAATCCTGTCCCACGCCCGCACCGATGGTTTGAATCAAGGTGGACATTTCGAGGTTTTCGATCATTCGTTCCATTGAGACCGTGTCGGTGTTAAGCGGTTTGCCACGTAAGGGCAAAATAGCCTGATGGAGCCGATCCCGTCCGGTTTTAGCGCTGCCACCCGCCGAATCGCCTTCGACGATGAAGAGTTCGTTTTCCGCATAGTCCTTCGACTGAGCGGCGGCGAGCTTATCGGAAATCATCAAATCATTCTTCTTGCTCTTGGTGTTGCCCCGAGCAGCTTCTTTGGCTTTTCGCGCGGCATCGCGGGCTTCTTTGGAAGCATCGCACTTATGAATCAAATCAATAGCGAAAGATTGATGCTCATTAAGATAATAGGTAAAGCGATTCGAAATAACGCCGCCGACAACCGGTCCAGCTTCGGGGCTGCCGAGCTTGCCTTTGGTTTGGCCTTCGTATTCGAGACGATCCTCGGGGATCTTCACAGAAATAATCGCCGTTAAACCTTCACGAATATCGGTGCCATCAATGGATTGATTCGGCTTAATGAGATTGTTCGCTAAGGCCCAATCATTAAGGGTTTTGGTGAGAGCGCCTTTAAAGCCCACTTCATGGGTTCCGCCGTCGGCTGTCCGAACGTCGTTGGCGTAAGATAGGATGTTCTCGTTATAGTCGCTATTGCACCATTCCATCGAAATTTCGACTTGAATACCATCGACGGTATCGGAGAAATCGATGATTTCGCCAAGCGGCGATTTGTTTTGGGTCATCGAAGCGACGTATTCCCGAAGACCGTGTTCGGTGTAGAATTCGTGGGAATTTCCGGTGGTCGCATCTTTTAAAATGAAACGAACGCGGGTAAGAAGATAGCTCTTTTCTTCGAGGCGGTTATAAATCGTATCCCAAGAAAATTTTGTATTCGGGAAAATTTTGGCATCGGGTTTGAAACGAACGGTACTGCCGTGTTTTTTCGTATCCCCTAAAATCGTCAGCGGTTTTTCAAGCTGCCCGCCATTATGGAAACGGATGTAATAAATCTTTCCTTCGCGGTAAACCGTGACTTCCAACCACTCCGAAAGAGCGTTGGTCACCGTCGCACCGACGCCGTGAAGTCCAGCGCTGGTCTGATAAACTTTGCTATTGAATTTGCCGCCGGAATGAAGGGTGGTATAAATCAATTGAATCGCTGGAATGTGGGTTTGCGGATGAATATCGACCGGAATGCCGCGACCTTCATCCTCGACTTGAATCGAACCATCTTTTTCCAAAGTAACAGTGATGCAATCGCCATAACCGTTGACGGCTTCATCGACGGCGTTATCGACAATTTCCCATACCAAATGATGGAGGCCCGTGAGATTCGTGCTTCCAATATACATGCCAGGACGTTTACGAACGCCTTCTAGCTCCGATAAAACCTCGATATCTTTCGCGGTATAATCTTCTTCTGCTTTTTCAAAATCTACCATGGTGGGGTTGGGTCTTTCTCTCAATGCTGATATTATAGCAAAGAGCGATTGAAAATCGTACCTCTATTATTGCATAATAGAAGGCGAAATCGTAGGAAATTTCATGAATCAAGTTTGGGAAAATGTCGCGGTAGCACTGGTTTGTTTCCTCTTTGGCTACCTCCTCGGTGGCGTTCCTAATGGCGTGGTCATCGGTCGCGTTTTCTTTAAAAAAGACCCACGGGACTATGGATCTCATAATTCGGGTGGAACGAATTCCGGGCGGCTTTTCGGCAAATGGATCGGCGTTTTGGTCATCGCGCTGGATATGTGCAAATGCATCATCGCCTTCTGGGTAATTTGGGCGATTCTCCGGTTTTCCGGTTTGCGGAACGTCGTTTCGCTTTGGGATGACGGCGTTTTCTATAACTGGCTCGCTCCTTTGGGCGCGGGATTGGGTCATTGCTTCTCTCCCTATATTCGTTTTAAAGGCGGCAAAGCCGTCGCTTGTTATATGGGGATGATCGGTGGGACGAGTTGGCTTGGCTTCATCTTATGCTGGCTTTCTTTTATGCCGCTCTTCTTAAGGAAACGGATCGTTTCAGCGGCTTCGCTCATTTCGGGAGGCATCCTTTGCCTGTTCGAGTGGATCATGTTCTTGCTTGTTCGCTTTGCCAATGTCCCCGGCGAGATCTTCCAATGGAATTTCGGAGCCGGCGGCGGATTGAACTATGGCTGGGAAAGCGCCAGCGTGGTCACCATCATTTATGCCCTCATGGTTATTCGACATCAAGCCAACATTAAACGCTTAGCGAACGGTGAAGAGAAGCCCCTCACTTGGCCTAGTAAATAATTAGTAGTTTTTTATAAAATCATTTTCCATAGTGGATAACTAAAAAGTGAACAATTTTAATCACTTTTAATTCGAAGGAAAGCCATTTTTTGATTGACACTTTTTAAAAACCTCGAAAAAAATGTTTAAAATGTTGAAAAATTTCCTAATGCCTTCCACTACCCCATTTTCGAAACAAAAACCCTCGCGTTTCCGCGGGGGTATTTTGAACAATCGTTGAAGGTCTTACTGACCCTTTTTCATGCTGTTCATAACGGCACGAATTTGAGCTTCAGATGGTTTGCGACCCATCTGGAGGAACATTGCCCGGATCATCTGTTCATTGACCGGGGGGTTCTTCGCCATCTCCCGTTTAATGATTGCCCGAGCGCCGAAGAAGCCACCGACGAGACCAACAATTAAGACAAGAATGAGATAAAGAACAAATTGCCAAGTAGGAATGTCCATCATGGCAATTAACCTCTCTTATCGTATTTGCCAGTGGTCGTGTCGACGATAACCTTCTCGCCGGCATTGATGAAAAGCGGAATCTTAATTTTGAGGCCCGTTTCAAGGACCGCGTCTTTGCTGCCACCATTGGTGACAGTATCGCCGCGAACACCCGGCTCGCATTCGGTGACGGTTAACGCAACCTTGGCCGGAAGCTCAATGCCAAGAATCTCGTCATCATAGCTGATCACGATGACTTCGCCATTCGGAGCAAGATACGGAGCTTGCGACTCGAGATTTTGCTTCGGAAGCTCGATTTGTTCGTAGGTTTTCGGATCCATGAAGACCAAAGTAGTTCCCGAATCGTAGAGATACTGCATGTTCTTCTTGTTGATCGAAACTTGTTCGACATCGTAACCCGAGTTACGGGCAATTTCGATGACAGCACCTGTACGGATGTTCCGAACCTTAAGCTTGGCGACCATCTTTCTCATCGCAGTCTTGTTGAGAAGGATATCGATAACCTGATATAACGTCTTTTCGTCTTCAAAATAGTTTCCAGGGCGTAATTCTGTAACGTTCATGTTCAATTTTCTCCTTTACTACGCGGTTGGTATTTTATACCAATGCTAAGCGTTTATCTACCTAAATTATTTGTCGTAAGTCCTCATTAAAGGCTAATTCCGTCTTTATGCTGGTCATTTCGCCATGTCCCGGATAAACCTTCGTCGAGAGCGGGAGAGCTGCTAGTTTGCGTAAACTCGAAGAGGTTTCTCTCGGACAACTGCCGGGCAAATCGCTCCGGCCAATACCGAGATGAAACAGGGTATCGCCTGAGAAAAGAACGCCTTCCGTCTCGACATAGAAGCAACAACTTCCCCGAGTGTGAAACGGGGTGGCAATGACCTTAAAAGTCCACTGCCCAAGCTTAATTTCATCTTCATCATCCAATTCGTAGGGTTCGAGGTGTTCAATCGTCAGCCCCTCTTTTCCAAAGAGCGAACGAGAGACGTTCAAATCGGGATCCTGTAAGCAAGCCACATCCTCGGCCATCATGAAAACGGTCGCGGAATGGGTTAAAGACTTGAGCCCAGCAATATGGTCACAATGTCCATGAGTGATCAAATAGCCCAAGCAATAGCCGTGATGTTTTTCGATGTAGGCATCTAAACGACCGTTTTGGTTATCACCGGGATCGACGATGATGCAGGGTTGCCCCTCTTCGCCGATCACATAGGTGTTGCAATCTTCGCCACCGCCGAAGAGTTTTGCAATACGCATCTTCTAGAGCAAAAAAATAAGGCCGAAGCCTTATTTCGCCTCCTTATGGAGCGTCTCTTTCTTGCAACGGGGGCAATATTTCATCTTCTCCATCTTGTTCGGATGGGAATGTTTATTGCGGGTTGTGATGTAGTTCTGCTCACCGCAGACTGTGCATTCTAAGGTCACATCATCGCGCTTGCTTTTTGCCATAACTTTTCACACTTCTTTCTTTTTGCGGTGTCAATCCTAACATAGCGCGCGGGATTTATCTACAAGAAAACTTCTTTTCGGCGTAAAATAGGCTCAAATGATTAATCGTAATTCGACACGTAGTGTCGCCCTTGGACCCCTCCAAATCGGTGGAAATGAACGGATTCTCGTTCAGAGCATGTGCAACATCAAAACCGAAAAAGCTCAGGAAGTGGTCGCTCAAATCAACCGTTGTGCCGCTTTGGGTGCTGATCTTATGCGGGTCTCCGTATTGGACTTTAAAGATGCCGCAGCAATCAAGGATATTAAAACCTTGACTTCGGTTCCGCTCGTCGCTGATATTCACATGGATTATCGCCTTGCTTTAGCTGCTTTGGATTCGGGGGTGGACGCCATCCGAATTAACCCTGGAAATATCGGAAGCATTGAAGGCATAAAAGCCGTTGTCTCTGAATGCAAACGCCACCACGCCCCGATTCGTATTGGCGTCAATTCGGGCAGTCTGGATAAAACGATTTATTATGGCAAGGAACTCATTAAGGGCAATTATTTGCTCGAGAGTGCCGCTAAACATGTGAAGATTCTTGAAGATTTAGGCTTTTACGATATCGTCATCTCCCTCAAAGGAAGCGATGTCCGTTCGACCATCGAAGCCTATCGGCTTGCCGCCGAGCGTTTCCTCTATCCTCTCCACCTTGGCATCACCGAAGCTGGCCCGAAAGATATCGGACTGATCCGCTCCGCCGCGGGACTTGCTCCGCTTTTGCTCGACGGAATCGGCAATACTATTCGCATTTCTCTTTCCGATGATCCCGAGGAAGAAATCAAGGCAGCCAATCGCCTTCTCCACGATTTAGGTCTGAAAAACGATTATCCAACCTTTATTTCTTGTCCAACTTGCGGTCGAACGGAAGTGAACCTTATCCCTTTGGCCAAAAGAGTCCTCGCCTATTTAGAAGAACATCACATCAACAAAACCGTTGCCGTCATGGGTTGCATCGTCAATGGGCCTGGCGAAGCACGCCATGCCGATTTAGGCGCCGCCGGTGGCAACGGAGTTTGGGCTGTCTTCAAAAAAGGTGAAGTCCTTAAGACCGTCAAAGACGAAGAGATTTACAACGTTTTGGTCGAAGAAATTAACAAATTATAACTTTTCGCGCCAATTTTCGATGAATTTATCGTGACGAAGCATCGCGATTTCTTGCGGATAAGGATCGTGAATCCCGTCGGTCGGCGTTTCGAGAATTTTTGGGACCGAACGAAGCCGCGGGTCCCAAGCGATGGAAGAAAGGACTGCAAAGCCCAGCGTTCCATAGCCAAGGTTTTCATGGCGGTCTTTATGAGAACCCAAGGGATTTTTGGAGTCGTTAAGATGAATGACTTTCAGGCGCGACAATCCAAGGACAGCGTCGAAATGATCAAGGATTTGGCCAAAATTTCTTTCGTCCATGCCCGCATCATTGATGTGACAGGTATCTAAGCAAACCCCCAAGCGCCCGGGGTGTCGACTTTGGGCGATGATGCTCGCGAGTTGCTCGAAAGTGGTCCCAACTTCGCTGCCCTTACCCGCCATCGTTTCAAGGCAAATGGTCACCGATGTGGGCTCGTCTTCAAAAACGGCATCAAGGCCGCGAGAAACGGATTTAAGGGCTGCTTCGACCGGAAGGCCGGTGGCGTTACCAGGATGCAAAACTAATAAGGAAGCGCCAAAAGATTCACTCCGGAGCAATTCTTCTTTTAGCAAAGCGATGCTGGCTTCATAAGCGTCTTTATGGGTGTCATTCCCTAAATTCAATAAATAAGGCGCGTGAACGATAATTTTGCTTTCGTCAAAACCTTCTTTAGCTAAAAAGTCGCGTCCTTCCTTAATTTTGAGCCCTTCTAAAGGCAAACGTCGCATGGATTGAGGCGAGGACGTGTAAAACATGAAGGCATTTTCGCCATAGGCTAAAGCGGTTTGACAAGTCCCAAGATAAAAATCAGGAGACTTCATCGAGAGGTGAGAACCTAAAAAAAGAGCATCTCCACCGCTCACTCGTCCGATGGATTCTTCTTTTTGGCGTTGGCTTTCCATTGCTTTTCCAATTCGAAACGCACCGACTTCTGAATCGCCTTTCGCCGGTACTTTTTCTTAACTTTGTCGATGGCGAATTGCTGTTTCTTCTTATACATTGGTTTCACGCGTTTTTCACGCGATAAAGCCTTGGCAATTCTGATTTCTTTGACTTCTTGTTCGGACAATTCTTTCTTCTTCGAAAGCTTTTTCTTCGGCGCTAAACCGACTGAATCGGGAACCAAAGTGTTCCCTTTTAACGTATAAAAATCAAAATGGACACCATTGGCAATCAATTCTTCGGGCCGCTCAGTGGTATCAGCATTGTAAAATACCCAAGAATCGCCGTCTTTACCGAAGCGTCCAGTTCGACCCGCCCGGTGATAATAAAACTCTAAATCGAGCGGCAGATCCACGGAGATAACGTCGCTGACATCAGGAATGTCCATTCCGCGAGCAAGAAGATCGCTACAAACGATCAAAGAATAGCGATTTGCTTTGATGTCGCGAAGAGCTTTTCTTCTTGAGCGATCATCGAGATTGCCTGAAAAATAGAGAACATCAAAATTATTGCTCTTCAATCCATCGTAGACTTCTTTGACGGTTTCCTTCTTCGAAGCGAAAACGAGGCAAAGATAAGGGTGGCGGATTTTAAGAAAGGAGGCTAAAGCGCTGATCGTACCGACGTGTTTGACGTCAACAAGATGATGGCGAACACTGCTTGAGGTTTGTATGTGATCGCTCTCGAATTCAAAATCGCTGCGAACAAATTTGCTCAATTCATCGCGAAGGTTTTGTTTTAACGTCGCCGAGAAGACCATCGTCTGAGGCTCACGAAGAAGAGCAAAAACCGCCTCGATGTCATCGAAATAGCCTAAATCCAAAAGCATGTCAGCTTCATCAAGGACGATGCTGCGGACATTTTGAAGTCCAAAAAGGGACTTATCGACCAAAAGGTCTTTCAACCGACCGGGCGTGCCGATAATCATTTGGGGCGGAACGCTTTGCCCGGCTTCGTTTTGAGCCACTTCGACTTCCGGAGTATAAAGACGAACGTGAAAATGCGGAAAATACGTGGTGAATTCCCGCGCGAAATCAAAGATTTGACGGCATAATTCTCTTGTCGGAGCAATGATAATCGACTGGGGCCGATTAAGCTCCATATCGGTTTTGGCAATAAGCGGAACGAGATAAGCGTGTGTTTTGCCACTCCCAGTCTCGCTTTGGGCAAGCAAAGAAACGCCACGTAGCGCCTTGGGAATCACCGCGGTTTGAACCGGAGACGGTTCCCGGTATCCCATCTTATCGAGGGCGTTGATCATTCGGCTTGAAAGGTTAAATCCTGAAAAACTCATGCGAATAGTATAGAGGAAATTGCAATTTAATGCATCTTTGACGATAATAAAGGCATGGAAGTTATTGTCATCGAACCTCATGGTTTTTGCGAGGGCGTTCTTCGAGCGCTTAATGAAGCTGAACAGGCACGGAAAGAACATCCAAGGGAAAACATTTACGTTCTGGGTCTTTTGGTTCATAACGAAGATGTCATCGACTCTTTGAAACAGGAAGGTTTCATTTTTTGCGATGAAGCGACCAAAAGTCTAGAAGATTGGATCAAAGAAATTCCCGAAAAAAGCGTTGTCGTTTATGCCGCTCACGGTCATGCTCCTGGTGTCGAAAGAGCCGCTGAAGACAAAATGTTCATAACCTACGACGCCACCTGCCGTTTTGTCAAAGAAAACTCTCGGGTTATTGCCCAAGAAATTCAAATTGGAAACGAAGTCATCTATATCGGACGTAAGTTCCATGCTGAAGCTATTGCTTCCTATGGGATCAATCCGGAAAAAGTCCATCTCTATGACGCCGAACATCCTGAAGATGATTCCTGGAAAAGCATCGATTCTTCCTCGCCTTTAGTCCTCGCTCAAACCACGATGGACCTTGATGATATCGCTGAGGCTCAGCAAGCGATTCGTCGCATTTATCCTTCGGCTCGTTTTGCGGCCGAACGTTGTTTGGCGACTCAACGGCGGCAATCCGCCCTTCTCGAAGCGCCAAAAGACATCGATCTCTACGTGATTTTGGGCTCTTCTCGTAGCAACAATACCAACAAGCTTGAAACCTTGGCTAAGAAGTCCTACCCTAACGCTCAAATTCTACGCGTGCTTGATCTTGCGGACTTAAAGAATCAAAACCTCGAGGGTAAAAAGAAAGCCGCTTTAGCCAGCGGCGCTTCAACTTCTCCAGGCGTATTTAGCGAAGTAGAAGCTTATCTTAAAGCGGTTTAAATGACCTCGGGCAATTGTTCGTGATCAATACTAGAAATAGTCAATGATTGGTCAATAATTAGTAATGTTTTAGTCATTCTTGACATAAATGCTTTCTCGATTTCGTGAGGTAAATCAAGATAATTGTAATGCCTAAGCACGATTTCTCGTCTTCCATGATGGGGACAATCCCCAGAAAGGTAGATATCGTAGCCTTCAGCTTGGGCATTAACGTTCTCCATCCAGCCTCCCCCGCCAATGAGAGCGACTGAAGAAATCTCGGGCTTACCTGCCGGAATGAGAAGACCATAGTTAACACCAAGTTTTCTTTTTGCGTAGCGGGCGAAATCGCGAATTTCCATCGTTTCAGGAAGTTTCCCTCCCCTTGCCATCGGCGCCCTCACAAGCGGTTTGACATCGATTAATCCTAGCTTTTCAGCTAATTCATCATTCATCCCTAAAGGAGCAGCGTCAAAATTGGTATGGTAAGAAAGAATACACAGTTTTTCTCGAAGTACTTTCTCGTAGAGCGCCGCTTTGACTGGATCATTTTTCAAAACTTGATAACGGGTTCCGAAAAAGAAAGGATGGTGGGTAATAATCAGATCAGGCCTCATCTTTAACGCTTGGGGAAGAACTTCATCATCAAAATCGAGGCAAAGCAAAATCGAGTGGGTTTCCTCGGGGAGTGTTCCGGCCATAAGCCCGCCAAAATCGTAACTTTCTCGCAGCCTTTGCGGATAGTACGAAGCTAAGCGACGAAGCAATGCTTTCGTGTTCATTGGAGCACCTCTTTTATTGCCGACACTTCCTGCTGGTAAACGCTTTCGTTTTTGCCGGAGAGCTTACCAGCAGCAATGAGAGAAGACATCCGCTCCAGCTCTTTCGACCAATACGCGATGAAATCAGGACTTTTTTGCTTGAGATTAAGGGGTCCAAAATGGCATTCTTTCCACGAATAGACCACCGGATTCTCCTCTTGGATTGCTTGAATGACATCATAAGGAATGCCCTCGTCATAAAAAAAGGATTCCTGGGAAATTCTGAAGCCTTTTTCTCCGAGAAAAGCGAATAGCACGTCCCTTTCGCTATGGGCATCGATGATAAGGCTTTTGACTTGGCGGAGATTTTCCGGGTGTTCTTGAAGGATTTTTTGAATCAATCTTCCCCCCATTCCCGCAAGAACCACCGCATCAACGCGATGATCTAAAATGGAGATGCCATCGGATAAAGAAAGAACGATATTCTCTTTATAAGGCGACGAAAGAACGGCGGAGGACATTCGCTTGAAGGGTCCTTTTTTGTTTTCAATGGCTTCAGCACCACGGATCCGATGATTTTGCAAAAGAAAAAGCGGGATCTGCGCATGGTCACTGCCCACATCGGCGATAAAAGAGCCTTCGGGGACAAATGAAGCAACACACAAAAGCCGCTTCGACAGCGTCATTTCTTCAATTCCTTCCGCATTTTAGCGATTGCTCCGTCGCGAATTTGTCGGATTCTTTCCCGCGAAAGACCATACTGGATTCCGACATCTTCTAAGGATTTGCTTTCGCCGTCAGTCAGTCCAAAAAGTTCGACGATGATATCTCTTTCTCGTTCGTTAAGACAAGACATGCCTTTAGAAATAAGACTCAGATTGTCTTCCACATCGATGCTATCAGTGTCATTTTCCTCTGGATCAGCCACGAAATTGCTCATTTCATCGCCCTCATCGTCACCGACGGGAGCGTCGAGCGAGGTCGTGCTCAAAGGAAGCGCTGCATAATGGCGGACATCCTCAAGCGACATCTTTAACGCGCTTGCCACCTCTTCATCGGTGGCTTCACGGCCAAGGCTCTGAGCCAATTCATGGCGGCAGCGATTAATCTTGGTCAGTGTTTCCGCCACGTGGACCGGAATCCGAATGTTACGGGATTGATCAGCGATGGCCCTCGTGATGGCTTGCTTGATCCACCAAGTCGCGTACGTCGAGAACTTAAATCCTTTGGTATAATCGAACTTTTCAGCCGCATGAGCCAAGCCGATGTTCCCTTCTTGGATTAAATCTTGTATGGGGACGCCACTATTGGCATAATGCTTTGCAATCGACACAACCAAACGAAGGTTGCTGTTGATCAGGGCATTTTTGGCATCGATATCGCCTTCGGCAATTTTCTTCGCCAATTCTGTTTCTTGCTCACGGCTTAATAACGGGTATTGCCCCATTTGCGAAAGATAAAGCCGAAAAGGATCAGCCGATGTGACGGCTCCTGGCTTTTCGTTTAAAACGAGTTCATCGTCGCGAACGCTGATATTGTGTTGGGCTAAGAAATCGCTCAGCTTCTCAAACTCATCTTCGCTTAAAAGGAAATCATCGGCTTCATCGAGCAAAAAGTTCTGATCGATGGAATTCTTCCCTTGAGCTTGTTCGAGAAAGAAAGCCTCGGCGGCCTCTAAACCGGTGCTTTTCGTTTTCTTCATGTCTAGCGATCCCCTTTATTATGGGTATCCGGTCCAGAAGCGTAGAGAGCATCGCGATAATCGCCGAGTTTCTTTGCGCGTGTCGGATGGCGAAGTTTCCGAATGGCCTTGGCTTCGATTTGCCGAATGCGTTCACGGGTAACTCCGAACTCTTTGCCGACTTCTTCCAGAGTCCGCGGACGGTTGTCATCAAGACCGTAGCGAAGCCGTAGGACGCGTTCTTCGCGGTCGGTTAGATCTTTCATGATGTCGTAGAGTTCGTCCTTCAGGAGGCTCTTTGTGGTGTATTCTGAGGGGGATTGGGCTTCTTTGTCTTCAATGAAATCGCCTAAATGGGAATCATCTTCCTCGCCGATCGGGGTTTCTAAAGAAACCGGTTCAAGAGCGATTCGTTGAATTTCGCGAATACGTTCAGGCGAAAGGGCGCCATCCATCTTGGCCGAAATTTCTTCGGCAGTCGGATCGCGACCTAATTCCTGCACCAGTTGGCGCTGAACGCGAGTCATCTTATTGATGGTTTCGACCATGTGGACCGGAATGCGAATGGTTCGGGCTTGGTCGGCGATTGCGCGGGTGATGGCCTGGCGGATCCACCACGTCGCATAGGTTGAGAACTTAAATCCTTTGGTATAATCGAACTTTTCAACGGCTTTGATTAAGCCCATATTGCCTTCTTGGATCAGATCGAGGAAGTGCATTCCTCGTCCAACATAGTGCTTAGCGATGGAAATGACCAAGCGAAGGTTAGCCGTGATGAGCTGATTTTTGGCGTCTTGGGCATCGTTGATTTCGTAAGTGGCTTCCGCGATGGCTTTCACGTCGCCTTTGGCTTGAGCGTCTTTCAACGCCTTTTGGGCTTTATCCATCGTCGCGATGCGTTTAGCGAGTTCGGTTTCTTCTTTCGCCGTTAAAAGATTGACCTTGCCGATCTCCTTGAGGTACATCTTGACCGAGTCGTTGACTTTGACATCGCCTGATTGAATTTTGGAGAATTCATCGATGTTTGCGAGTTCTTCTTTTTCTTCATCGTCAGCGGTATCATCGTCAGCCGCATCTTCTTCGACTTCCTTTTGAGCATTGAGAATTTCCGATTCATCGGCCGGAGCTTCTTCGCTTTCTTCCTCTTCATCCGAGATCACTTTGATCTTGTTGTCTTTGAAATAAGCGATTAAAGCTTCGAATTCTTCATCCGAAAGATCGAGTTTGCTCGTGGCTTCCATCACATCTTCTTGATTGATGTAACCGGCGCTTTTGCCCTTCTTCACGAAGTTTTTCTTAATGGTGTCGAGGCTTTTGATCAGTTCATCTTCCTCATCATCGGGCAAATCGATATCTTCTTCATCAGCCTCGTCTTCGGAGGCTTCTTTTTTGCCTTTAGTGGCCTTTTTGCCTTTCTTTACGACGTTTTCGTCTTCTTTCAAGACCTTTTTATCCACTTTTTCGGTCTTTTCTTTTTTCTCTTTTTTCGCCGGGACATCATTCACGGCGACTTTGTTCGTCTTGGTTTTATTCTTTTTTTCCATAACTCTGTTTCCTTTTATTAACCGCTCAAACCGCTTTTTTCTTGGCGCGAGCCCTTAACCTCTCTGCCTTGCGTTTGGCGTAAGCTTGAATAATCGCAGTCTTCTCGGATTCGCTCTTGCCTTCGAGAGCTTTTTCGGTGCTCTCTTCGTCGTAAGCTTTGTCTTTCTCTTCGTGAATGGCCAGAGCACAATCCCCGATCGTCCTTTCGCTATAGGGAGGATGGTAGCTATCTTCGACGATTTCTGAGATTTTCGACTCCAATTCATCGGCGTTTTCCGCCCCAGAACTTGCAATATCTCCGAGGAGGGATTTCACATCGACTGGGGTCTTCCGCTTCTCAACGTAATCCACCACATAATTGGCAATCTCGTTATAGAGCGGATAATAGAAGTTATCGATATGTTCCTCGAAGTACTTGACCGCCCCCATGTCTTCTAACATATAGAAGAGGGCTTCTCGCTCCGCTTTGACGAGGCGTTTCAAGACGATTTTCTCCGGATGGAGCCGCTCTAGTTCGATCGTATCGATATAGGTGGTTTCTTCTCCGAGAGTGTCTTCGTTAGAAGGCATTGAATTGATTTGTTCGCGGATGGCGCGGATTTCATAGCCGGTGGCTTTCGAGAGCTTGACGATGTAGTTATCCCGATCAATCCCCGCTGGAACGTTTCGCAAGAAAGGCACAAAGTACATCATGACTTTCTTTTTTTCTTCGGGAGAATCGAGCTTTTTGACGTTGGTGTAGTAATCCACCTGGAAATCAAAGGCATCGACAAGATGGTTCATGCTGGTCTTCAACGCTTCCGGCCCAGATTCTTGGAGAATATCATCGGGATCGCGAAGATCCCCAGGGTTGGAAACGAGACGGAAGGCGATGCCTGAGCGATTAAGTTGGGTAATCATCTTCATCATGCCAGCTTGTCCCGGCGCGTCACCGTCGAGGCAAAGCCGTACTTCGCAGTTCAGCTTCCGCAAGAGCGAAATTTGCTCGGTCGTTAGCGACGTTCCCATCAAGGCAACCGCAGAAGGAATGCCGGCTTTATCGAGCGCCATGACATCCATGAAGCCTTCGAGAACATAGACATAGCCATCGTGACGAGCGGTGTTTTTGGCGTTGTGGTAATTGTAGAGAATCTTGCCTTTATCGAAGATTTTGGTCCCTGGAGAGTTCACATATTTCGGCGACTGTTCTTCTTTTAATTTACGGGCAGAGAAGCCCACCACTTGGCCTTCGGGATTGCAGAGCGGAAAAATCAATCGCCCCGCATTCGAATCGCTGGTTCCTTCTTTTTTAGCCAGGGCGATGCCAATGTCTTCGATTGCCTTGAGTGAATGACCCTTGGCTTGAAGGAATTGAACCGTTTTGGCCCCATCAATCGGAGCGTATCCAATGGCGTATTTAGCGATTTGATCGGAAGAAAGGTGCCGTTCAGCAAGATAGTCCGTGGCAATTTTCCCTTCCGAGATCGACAAAGCGTATTGATAGTATTTTTCCAGGTCGCTAATGCAACTATAGAGCGGCGTTAACTCCGGATTAACATAGGCGTGGAAAGCTTGTTTTTCCAAACGCTCATCGTGGAAATTGATCAATTCAGCGACTTTGCGGACCGCCTCTTCGAAAGAAATCTTTTCGTATTTTTCAACAAAAGTGATGGCGTTGCCACCCGTCCCGCAAACGAAGCACTTAAATATCTGCTTCTCTTTGGAGATGTTGAGCGAAGGATTTTTGTCATCGTGGAAAGGACATAAGGCAACGTAACTCCGACCTTTTTTGGTGACAGTGATGTAGGAAGAAATGATGGTGACGATGTCGGCGCTGGCGAGAATTCTATCAATCAAATCGCGATCGTACATGTCACCACCATCCTTTCTTTTATATCTAAAGATATAATAACGACTAAAAATAAACTAAGAAGCAACTAATTAATAGAAGCACTTCACGGTGAAGTAGTTGACAAGTTCAGTAATCGGAAGACGGATTTGCTTCATCGAATCGCGTTCACGGATGGTGACCGACTGGTCGTTAACGGTGTCGAAATCGATCGTGACACAGAAAGGCGTGCCAATCTCGTCTTGTCTCCGATAGCGTTTGCCGATGGAACCGGTCGAATCGCTCGTGCACATAAAGTGCTGATTGAGAATCGCCAAGACTTCATTGGCTTTGTCTTCAAGCTTCTTTGACAAAGGAAGCACCGCTACTTTATACGGAGCTAAGCTCGGTAAGAGGTGCATAACGACTCGGGTATCCCCGCCTTCGAGTGTCTCTTCATCGTAAGCATCGACCATCGTCATAAGCATTAGCCGATCAAGCCCCATTGAAGGCTCGATGACGAACGGAAGATATTTTTCGTTGGTTTCAGGATCGAAATAGGTCAAATCTTCTTTGGAGTAGTCTTGATGCCGCTTTAAGTCGTAGTCCGTTCGGTCGGCCACGCCGAGAATTTCGCCCCAGCCAATGGTCGGGAAATCGTATTCAACATCGGTCGTGGCTTTACTATAGAAGGCCAATTCGGCCGGTTCGTGATCGCGGAAACGAAGATTTTCAGCCTTAGGTCCGATGCTTTCAACGAATTTTAAGCAGAAATCTTTCCAGTACTTGAACCATTCCAAATCCGTTCCAGGCTTGCAGAAGAACTCCATTTCCATTTGTTCGAATTCACGAGTCCGGAAAATAAAGTTCCCCGGGGTGATCTCGTTACGGAAGCTCTTGCCAGCATTGCAAATGCCGAAAGGGATTTTTTTGCGAGTCGAGCGCTGAACATTTTTGAAATTGACGAAGACGCCTTGAGCCGTTTCTGGACGGAGATAAACTACGGCCGAATCATCTTCGGTAACGCCAACGTGAGTCTTAAACATCATGTTGAATTTGCGGATCGGGGTGAAATCGCTCTTGCCGCAAACCGGGCAGACCATCTTGTGGGTCTGCATGAACTTATCCATGTCTTCGAACGTCATGTTATCCACGTCTTCATTCGGATACTGGCTCTTGATCAAATCATCGGCCCGATGCCGAGCTTTGCAGGATTTGCAATCGACCATCGGATCGTTGAAAGTTGAGACGTGGCCGGTCGCTTCCCACTCCTTTGGATTCATTAAAATCGCGGCGTCGAGTCCGACGTTGGTCGGCGATTCCTGAACGAATTTCTTCCACCAAGCAGCTCGAATGTTCTTCTTCAGCTCCGCGCCTAAAGGACCATAGTCCCAGCTGTTAGAAAGACCACCATAGATCTGGGATCCCGGGAAAACATAACCCGTCAGCTGAAGATGCGACGTAATCTTGTCGAATTCGAATTTGCTAGCCATTGCTTAAGGCTCCTTTTTACGCAAATAAAACCTTTCTCTTCGAGAAAGCGTATCTATTGTACTGGCAAAAGAAAACGTGTCAACCTCTTTTAAGGGTACTTTTATACTTTTAACAACAAATCGATGCTTTTGAGCGTAACGCCCGTTAAGTCATTCAGATAACGCGAAAGTTCATTGAGAAGGGCTTGGCATTCTTCTTTGCCAAAAGCCACCCGGGCGAGGTCGGAGATCTGACAACGGAAAATATAGCGTAGGATCTTTAATTTGCGCGTATTGGCCGGTTCTACCCCTTCTTCGAGGTCATTCTTGCAGATGAAACCGCCTTCGCTATAGGAAATACCGGCAATATCCTTCTTGCTACCGCAAACGATGCACTCATCGACGTCTAGGCCATAGCCCGCGATGATAAGCAGGTGGGCAAAATAGACCAGCGATGCCGTGAAGGCGTCAAAGCCCTTGTCTAAAGCAGCTAGCGTGGCCTCAAGCCAAGGATAGCTTTCGACCGCTTCATCGTCTTGAATGAGCTTCGAGGAGAGCTCCGCGATGAAAGAAAATGAGGTCAGACGGCTTAAATCGTCCCGCCCGTCCACCACCTTGATCCCCTGGGCCTCTTTTAAGGAATAAGCGCCGCCATTGCTGCTATTTAAGGAAAATTGTGAATAGGAAAGTAATTGGGTGGCTCACGCTAATTTGGAGTTGGGCTTTGCTAAGCCTCGCGCCA
>DAISHV010000022.1:0-22814 GCA_036822315.1 Bacillota bacterium
TATAAAATTAAAAGACCAACATTTTATATCTTTGAAAATATAATAATGATAAATAAAGCAAGAATAATTTTAAGTTGTTTTAATTGATAAATTTTAAATTTAAAGGGATTTTTGCTCAGGGAAAGAATGCGATTCTTTCAGACGAAAAAAAGAAAGAGGATGCAAAAGCCCAAGGTTGATAACTTGACGGTTGGAAGGCATCAAAAAGAAGAAAAAGACCGGAAGGGGCACCTAGTAGTTTGCAAATGAAGGGTTTTGGCACAGCTTATTATACCTCAGAAAACAATAACTTCGCATAATAGCCATTATGTTAATAAGACGATAAGAAATCATAGGTTTATTCGATTTAAAATAAGACATAATATTTTAAACAATAGAAATATTATCCCCAAAAATGACGAGTTTTCCACACTTTTTAAAACTACTAATTATTTCCTAAATGACTTTTTGACCCCTTCTGGGAATTTTGAACGTTTTCCTTTTTGGAGAATCGTTTTGAGACGATTATATTTAATCATTCGGATCCGATCATAAAGGGAACGTTCTCAACAGCGTGCCATTTTCTTCCATACAAAAACAGATTAATATATTTCCAATAATCTATTAAATTAATAGAATACTTAAAAAATATTTTCCCTTTACAAAGTCTTATGTTGGCTTTAACTTCTAATCAAGTCCAACCTTTAATTGTTTCTTTAACAAGAATAAAGGAATATCGATGGCCAAGATAATCAAAACCGCCAATAAGCTATAAGCTAAAACTTCTTGCATTCCGCCCCAAAGGGATGCGTTCTGAATCAAACCGCCTAAGCCTCCTCGGGAATCGGATGAGTTGGTCAAGATTTCGCTCATGACGGAAACCTTCATTGAAAGTCCGAGACTTTGAACGAGAGCAAGAGCGATGTAGTTTTGAGCGTCTGGCAAAAGAACCTCCCGAATGGCTGACCAACTCCGACGTCCGCAATCGAGATCAAGCGCGTCTTGAGTATCCTTGCTCTCATTTTGAATTCCGCTTTTGAAGGCCTCATAAATCACAGGGAAGGCGACCATGAAGACTAAGAAACAGGGAATATAAGGTGCTAAACCCCGGTAAGAATAGAAGATTCCAACCAAGATGAGGACAAAAGCGGCCGTTGGCATCGTTTTCGAAAAGGAGATATAAGGTCCCATAAAGGAGGCGAATTTCGGGTAAAGCCCCCCTAACGTTCCCAAAACTCCCCCGAAAAGAAAGGAGATTACAAAGCCAATCACTAAACGGAGCAGACTCCAGCCCATGGCTTCCCATGTGGTTTGAGCGTAACTTGGGGAAAAGAGGATCTCGCCCAGTTTCTGGAAAACTTCATGGGGATAAGGCAAAAGCCGATTGTCATTTTGATGAAGAAGATAAGAAACCAACCACCAAATGAAGAGAAGAAAAAAGAACCCGAGGATCCCGCAAATGATTTTGATGAGGTGACTTTTGTGTTCTTTCGACATCTTTACATTTCGGGAAAGGGTTCTCTTTTAACCTTAACAATTTTAAATCGAATTAGAGGAAAAGGGAATCAGCAAATGCGCTGGCGCCAAGCGTGGTTTGGAAATCATTGGCGAAGGCTTTTTTATCGGTGATATCTCCGCTCTTCAAGATTCCAAACTGATTGGTCGGCTGCAAGGCGCTAACGAGCGCGCTCGTAAAGCCGAATCGAGCCGTAACTGCGGTATCATCACCATAAGCGTTAAGAGCGCTCGTGACTTTGTCGATCGCATTAACCGCATCATCTTGACGGGATTGCGTAATCGCCATAAAGGCATCGATTTTGTCTTTTTTCTTCTCATAAGAGGACTTATTGACGAAAAGCGCAGCCGCTGGGATCGTCGCTTGGTTATAGGCTTTCTTCCATTCGCTTTGGAGATTCGCCACCACATTCAAAGTAACCGCTGGGGTTTGCGAGGCCAAGGCTTTCTTCGCCGCAGCTAAGACGGGTTGAGCAATGATGTAATAGTCATGACCCGAGGGATTGGCGGTCAAATTGGTTTTGACCTGGGCAACGCCATCTTCGAAAGCAATCTCCGTATCCG
Source organism: Bacillota bacterium (assembly GCA_036822315.1). GTDB lineage: Bacteria > Bacillota_I > Bacilli_A > RFN20 > CAG-826 > UBA4951. The sequence goes on from DAISHV010000022.1 coordinate 2,059, forward strand.
AATAATCCCATTTCCAGATGTCTTTAGAGAGTTTAAGGAAGCTTTTAGAGGCATTCCCGGTTTTGACAAAGCCATCGATGGTCTGACCGGCTTGGAATTCGCTGATTGAGGTGTGCTTCGTGCTGACAACATAGAAATTGCCCCCACTAATCCACTGCGCCAGCTGATAATTGTAGCTATTCTTCGCGATAACTCCGAGCCCACTCGTCCCATCGAAAACGATCATGTCGTAATCGGAAGTCCCAAACGCCGGAACCACGCCGGTCGTTGGGCTAGAAGACGATGTCCAATTGGCCGTGTTGCTCCCCTGGTCATAAAAAGCTAAGGTCGGCGCGCCGGTTGGCGTAATCCATTTGAGATCGGAGACATCGACACTCGAGGAAGAATTCGAGGAAGAGTTTGAGGAAACGCTCGAAGAGGATGAAGCCTCTTTCGAGGAAGACGAATTCTTTGTTGAAGAAGATGAAACCTCTGTTGAGGATGAGGATTGTGCAATCGAAGAAGATTTCGTTTCAGAAGAAATCGATTTCCCCGAGGACGAACTCGAAGGAAGAGACGAGCAAGAGGCCAAAGCGGCCGCCGCCAAGGGAAGAATGAAGAATGAATGTTTATTCATATAAAGATAGAACCTCCTAATCAATTATCCTAAAAGTCGTTCTTTAGGCGCGTCCATCATAGCCTAGAGAAAACAAGGTCACAAGCAAAGTGACTCCAATCGGGAACGAATTATCGAAATGGCGGTTTAATCGAGAATTTCGCGGATGCTTTCGCCGATCATCTTCGGGGCTTTTTCAATCGCGTAATTATCCAATATCGTCGCACCAATATCGGCAAAAGAAGAACGTTCTTCAAGCATCTTTCCGTTCGTAATCGAAGGCGAATAGACGAGAAGCGGAACTTTCTCGCGGGTATGGTCGGTTCCTTTATACGTCGGATCGTTACCATGGTCAGCCGTGATCATCAGCAAATCGTCTTCTTTTAATAAAGGAAGCAATTCTGCCAAACGCTTGTCGAAGGCTTCTAATGCCCTGGCATAACCGACCGGATTGCGACGGTGTCCGTATTCGGAATCGAATTCCACAAGATTGACAAAGCAAAGACCCTTGAAATCGTCGCTCTTGACGGCGGCAATCGTCTTGTCCATTCCATCTTCATTGCTGACGGTATGAACAGTCTTCGTAACGCCAACATCATCGAAAATATCGCTGATTTTGCCAATGCAAGATGTCATCAAATGATGCTTCATCAAAAGATCCATTGCCGTTGTTCCCGAAGGCGGAACGGCGTAATCGCGGCGGTCACCAACGATTCGTTTGAAATCATCTTTATTGGTACCGACATAAGGTCTTGCAATGACCCGACCGACGAAATATTCCGGTGCCATGCAGGTTTTCCGAGCGATTTCACAGCAGCGATAGAGCTCTTCTTTCCCCGTGACGCCCTCGTGGGCAGCAATTTGGAGAACCGAGTCTGCTGAAGTATAGACAATCAGGGAGTTTTCTTTCATCTGCTCTTCGCCAAGCACCTTGAGAATCTCCGTGCCAGACGAGGCGTAATTGCCGATGATTTTGTGACCCGTTTCTTTCTCGAGAAGCGTGATGAGGCTCTCGGGGAAACCCGTATCCGTGAAAGTCTGGAAAGGTTTCGTCGTTAGAACACCCATCATCTCCCAATGTCCGGTCATCGTGTCCTTGCCATTCGAGGCTTCGCGAAGGCGAAGCGCGAAAGCATGGGGATGATCATGAAGCGGCTTCACTCCAGGGATATCCGCCAATTCGCCAATGCCGAAACTTTCCATGACTGGAACATGGATTCCGCCGACCGATTGGGCCGCGTGGACCCAAGTATTCGTCCCCACATCATCAAATTTGGCTGCATCCGGTTCTTCGCCAATGCCCGCCGAATCTGCGACGATGAGAAAGACACGCTTAAATTGTTTCATATTCTTGAATATCCTTTGCGGAAATAATCCGCTCACTAGTTTAGTTTATTTTCGTTTGCTATACAAATCATAAGCGCTCATGATGCGTTGAGAAGAGACCTGAGTGTAGATTTGGGTCGTCGCGATCTTGCTATGCCCCAGCATTTCTTGAACCGCCCGAAGCGAAGCACCATTATCCAAAAGATGGGTGGCGAAACAGTGCCGAAGGGTATGAGGCGAAATGGTTTGGCTGATTCCAGCCTGAGCGGCATACTTTTTGACTTGCATGAAGAAATATTGCCGGCTCAAAGGCCTGCCTCGTTGATTCAAAAAGACATAAGGGCTGGCATGACCCGGATTTCTTGCCCGGGGACCCCGAAGATATTTCTCCAGGTAATCCAAAGCGAAATCGGAAATGGGAACGCTTCGTTGCTTATTGCCTTTTCCGATGATCGTAATAACGTGATTTACCGAGGAAACATCGGAAAGTTTTAGCCCAACGAGTTCGGAGACGCGTAGCCCCGTTGCATACATGGTCTCCAACATAGCTTTGTCGCGCGAACCACTATCTTTGCTGAGATCGGGTTCCGCCAAAAGACGGTCGACTTCTTCACTGCTCAGGACAACCGGCAACTTTCGGGCTAGTTCTGGCCCCTCGATTTTAGGAACGTCTTCTTCCAAATAGCCTTCACTCGCGAGAAAAGAATAGAAATGGCGAGTCGAGGAAAGCCGACGCAAAATGGTTGAGGAAGAACGGTTGTTTTCCGCCTCAAGAACCATGAAATCATGCAAATCGCGCACATGGAGATCCGCAACTTCTTTCTTATCCGGGAAGGCTTGAAAAAACAGTTTCAGGTCTTCTTTGTAATCGATCAAGGTTTCTTTCCCCACTCCTTTTTCAACGGTAAGGTAAGAATAAAAGAGCGATTCTGCCTCAGCGATTTCCATGTTTTTTGACCTCAGAAGCCACCACCAGGGCTGGCTTCTTCATCTTGCGGTTCAATTCATTCACCAAGAGTTTGGTTTCATCCATCGTCTCGTAGGTTTCGTAGTTATCGAATGTCATCTGAACGGTTTCCTTTTTCGGGTCAACTAAGTTTTGAAGCGTCACGCCAACGAGGCGAATCTCCTGACCCAAGAAATTGGCTTCATAAAGAGCCAAAGCCTTCTCATAAATCGATTCTCCATCGGAGATTGCCTCTTTAAAAGAGACAGATTTATCGTGGCTTTTAAAGTTTTTATCTTTGATGACCAGCTGGATGGTCTTTCCTTTTTTATGGGCCGCTTCGGCGCCATGAGCCGTCTCTAAGGCAAGCTCATGAAGCTTCGTCACAATCATCTCCCTTTCGGAAGTGTCATAAGGGAAAGTCTCGCTATGGCCAATGCTTTTTGGATCAGACGGCGTTGGATCGACATGATTATCCCCATAGCCATTAACCCAGTCTTTAATCACGTAATAGAATTTTCCCAATTGCTCGATCAGCTCAGGAGAATCGACATCCGTTTTCTTCTTGAGATCGCCGATTGTCTGAATGCCCATCTCGCGGAGACGAGGCGCCGTCTTTTTTCCGATACCATAAAAGGATTCTATCGGAAGCGGATACAGTTTTTCTTCAAGGTCCTTCCTCCGGAGAATCGTGATTCCCATCGGCTTTTTCATTTCCGAAGCCATTTTGGCGAGAAATTTCGTCGGAGCCACCCCAATCGAACATTGAAGACCGATCTGCTCCAATAAGCCATTTTGAATAGTCTGAAGATAATGAAACGGATCTTTAGACGAGGATAAAGGCTTGCTCATATCCACGTAACATTCATCGATCGAAGCCTCCTCTAATAAAGAGGAAAAGTGTTTGAGGTAGGCAAAGAAAGATTGACTCAAGACCTCGTAATAAGCGTAATCGCCTTGAAGGAAGATTCCTTGCGGACACGCTTCGCGGGCTTGATAGGTCGGCATCGCGGAATGAACCCCAAATTTCCGAGCTTCGTAGGAGGCAGTCGAAACAACACCTCTTGGTCCTAAGCCAGCAACAATCACGGGCTTTCCAACATATTCGGGATGACGCAAAATCTCCGCGCGAGCGAAGAAAGCGTTGAGGTCAACGTGCATGATGATTTGGCCCATGGCCTTATTGTAGAACAAAAGATTATGTTAAGTTACTTCGAATTCAAAGCGAGGATCTCACCTAAGGCGTCATTCACGGAAAGATGATAGGAAGCGATTTGCCCGTCAACGCTGTCGTGATGCACAAAAACATTCGGAGCAGCCTTGATTAAAACCTGGCCTTGATAATGTTTTAAAGCTAAGGCAGCCGCTAAGGATTCGCCAAAACCTTCGCAAGTTCCGTAAGGATCGTAGACGTAAACGAACGAAGCCGTTAACAAACTCGCGATTCCGTCTTCGTCGAGCGGGAAGAGGAAAAGCGGATTGATAAACGAGCCCTGAAAATGACGGGATGAGAGTTGCTCATAAAGATCGAGCCCGAAAGGACCGAGGGCGAGAACGGCAGGCTTCCCCGCTTGAACCGGGCTGAGCGTCCGCCACTTCCCATAGGGTAATTTAAGTTCCGGCGTTGGAGCTAAAAGATTCGATAAAGTGTGAGGATAGCGGATTGCGAATACCCCATGCCCTTTTTCTAAAGAAGTCGCATAAAGATAACGAGCTTCAGCAAAAGAAGAAGGCATGGTTAAGGTAACATTCGGGATGCTCTTCAAGAAAGCTTCATCATAAAGCCCCATGTGGGTTGAGCCATCGGCGCCGACAAAACCTGCACGGTCGACCAGAAGGGTCAAATCGGTGTTCATGCGGGCACAATCATGGGAAAGTTGGTCATAGGCTCGTTGCAAAAAGGTCGAATAAATCGAAACAATCGGATGGAATCCATTGAGAGAAAGCGCCCCTGCCATCGTCAAAGCATGCTCTTCGTTGATGCCAACGTCGAAACTCCGCTCAGGGAATTTCTGGAAGGCTTCTTCAAGATGACTTCCTTTGATCATCGCTGGGCAAACGAGCAAAGTATCGGGATGCTTATTCATCATTTCGACAGTCAAAGAGCCAAAATAATGGGACCAGCTCATGAGACCGGGGTGCTGAATTTTAGCATCGCCCGTTTCGATTTCGAACGGCGTGACGCCATGCCAATATCCAGAGCGATCATCTTCGGCCGGTTTATAGCCTTTTCCTTTTTGCGTATAAATATGCAAAACAACCGATTTTGTCGCGTTTTTAGCTTGTTTGAGGGCTTTATCAAGCAATTTTAAATTATGGCCATCGACCGGACCGATATAAGTGAAACCCATGTTGTCGAACATCGTCGTCGGGACAAGAGCCGCCTTGATATCGTTCTTTAAATTGTAGTTCATGTTGTAGATACGACGGCCCAAACGGCCACGTAGCATCGCATGTTGATAAGCTTTTTTGGCCCGATTATAGAGTCGATCGACTGAAATCTTCCGGAAAAAGTTCCCCAATCCGCCAACCGGACGGGAAATCGACATATCGTTATCGTTGAGAATGATAATGACTTTATCTTTGCGGCTCCCAATGTTATTTAAGGCTTCAAACGAAAGCCCATTGACCATAGAGGAATCGCCAATAACCACGACAACATCATACTTTTCCTGTTTCAAATCCCGAGCGATGACAAAACCTTCAGCGGCAGAGAGAGAAGTTCCGCTATGACCGGCTTCGTAGCAATCATAGACAGACTCGCTTCGCCTTTCGAAACCGCTCACGCCCGAGCTTTGACGAAGATGATCAAGGCTCCGACCGCTTAAAATCTTATGGGTATAGCATTGATGGCCAACATCGAAGATCAATTTGTCTTTTGGGAAATCAAAATTTCGGTAGAGGGCAACCGTCAATTCCACGACGCCGAGGTTAGAAGCCAAATGGCCGCCATAAAGAGAAGTGGCCGTAATGATTTCTTTGCGGATATCATGGCAAAGCAAGGTCAAAGAAGCATAATTCATGCTTTTGACGATTGTGGGGTCCTTGATGGACTTTATGTCGATTCTTTCTATTTTATTAGACATCGTGGAACAACCTAATAACTACTAATTAACTACTTTACTACTTTTTGACTTCATTGAGAGTCCCGATCTTCTTTTCGGCTTCTTTGAGAGTGGTCTCTAGTTCCTTAATAAGGGCGTTCCCCTCCTCATACAGCTTCATCGATTCCTCGATAGGAAGCGTTTCGTTTTCGACCTTGTCGACGATCTCGTTGAGACGCGAAAGTTTCTCCTCGAAAGTCTTTTCCTTTTTTTCAGCCATCTTTATCCCCTCCTGCTATTTCACTATGGATTGAATTATACCATCTTTCAGCTTCGTCTCGACTTCTTCTCCTGAATGAACGTCTTTCGTCGAAGAAATTACTTTTCCCGAATGATTCCGGGTGATGGAATAGCCCCGGGAAAGGACCTTTTCCGGATTTAGAGCCCGTAGACGGAGACTATCCGCTTCCACCGCGGCTCGCTTAGTTTCGATATTTCGGGACATGGCTAAGCTCAAACGATGCGATAAATCCTCAACTTCTTCTTCTTTTTCTTCGTAGGGGGCAGCCGGATTCTTGAAAAATGGCCGGCCTGAAAGAAGGGCAAGTTTCTCCTGAAGATGACGTAATTGCCCATTTAAGGCATTATGCAAACGGGCTTCTTCGTCGAGAATCGTGACGATGACATCGCTGACATTGGGGGTAGCGGCTTCGGCGGCGCCAGTTGGCGTTGAAACCCGTAAATCTGAGACATAATCGACTAAAGTCGTATCACTTTCGTGACCAACAGCCGAGATTGTCGGGATACGGGAGGACGCAATAGAGCGAACCAAGGCTTCATCATTAAACGCAGAAAGATCTTCGTTGCTTCCGCCACCGCGGGCAATGATCAAAGTATCGAGCGGATAACTTTGGGCGAGGCTTAAAGCCCTTAAAAGGTCTTTTGGCGCCTCCTTGCCTTGAACAAGCGAAGGAAAGAAATAAAGATCGGCCAAAGGCCATCGCCGATTGAGATTCTTCAATAAATCGGCTTCTGCTGCGCTCCCCTTACCGACAATAATGCCGATGGCACGTGGGAATCTCACAATACTCCGCTTACGGGATTCGGCAAATAAGCCTTCAGCTTGAAGCTTTTTCTTCAAGGCTTCAAGAGCCAAGAGTTCTTTGCCCACACCAGCGAGTTGGATGGAGTTACACATGAGCGAATAGCGTCCGCGCGGCGGATAAACGCTCAAATCGCCCCGGACCAGCACCTCATCGCCGATTTTCGGCTCAAAGGGAAGATAAAGTGAGCTGGTACCCCACAAAATACAGGAAAGAACCGAAGTCGCATCCTTCAAATCAAAATAGGTGGCATTCGGATAGGTTTTCCACGATGAAATCTCGCCTTCTACGAAAAGGTTATGCAAATCGTCATCCGCTTCAAATTTGGCTTTGAGAAGCCGGTTCAACGCACTGACGGAAAGATAATCGCTATTCACGGACAAGGACCTTATCCAAAATGGCATTCACGAATTTGTAATCTTGAGCATCAAGATATTTCTTCGCGAGAATGACTGCGACATTGATGAGTGCGGCTTTATCCACGTCTTTTTCGACATAAAAATATTGGGTATAAGACAGCAAAAGAATTGCTTGTTCGACCCGATTGAGTCGATCAAACGTCCATTTATTCATATGCGCGTTATAAACGGGAATGATATCGTTGAGGTTTTTCAGAGCCGAAATGAGAATGGCTTTGGTGAAACTCGGGCATTCCGCGTAAGGAAGGGAGTAAATGCCGCTGACGAGGCCTTCAACATCAATTTCGCTCTTCATATCAAGGTAAGTCAAACCACCATAAAGGGCGGCTAAAGTTTTTTCTTGGGCCTGATTGCGGCTCAGCTCTTCATTTGTCATAGATCATTGCCCTTCCTAAGGGACTGCGATAGTTTAACATATTTGGCGATGGCAAAGCCATAAAGAACGATAAAAGCGACATGGATCAGAAGCTGCAAGAGATATTCGCGCAGGTTCATTTGACCATATAGCGAAGTCCCATAAAGAAGACTTCCGTAGATGCCATCGGCTAAATAAAGAACGCTTCCCACCACTAAAGGATAGAGTTTTCCTTTGGTGGATTGCAAGGCCAGAAAAACGTAGAGCCCGGCAAGGCAAAGAGAATAAATGAGCGGAAGGAAATAAAGCAGTGAATATTGTCCCCGAACGCTTTCGACAAAGGCTATCATGAAATAACGGCTGGAAGCATAAGCAAAGAAATACTCGTAATTGGCTATAAAATAGCCGCTAATGCAGGCAAAAAGCGAAAGCAAAGGCGGATAAAAAAGCGTCAGCGTCAATCGCTGATACTTTCGAAGGTCTCGCTCAAAATCCTCTCGGGCATTCGCTTTCATAAAAAAATCTCCGTCAGCGGACGGAGATCACCTTGATTTCAATCGAGAAGGGAACCGTCTCGCACATCATCGTAATCGCGCTGGCGACACCTTCTTGGATCTGGAGACAGATATCTTTGATCGCCGCGTTCTTTTGCAAGGTGACATCGAGTTGAAGTTCAACTTTGCCATCCTTGCGAAAACTCGCTTTGACCGGATGCTCCAAATCGAAAAGGCGGGTCTTCCTTTTTGAAACGCTTGCCCCTTCGACTTCATTCGCGGCCATCGTTGCAATCGACTCAAAAGCGTGACGGGAAATGCCCATTTCGCCGCCGTTGGTGTAATTGTTGAGGTAATAATAATCGCGTTTCATATCCTTATTTTAGAGGACTCGGAGAAAAAGGCAATGTTAATGCAAGGTCTCGAGGACTTTTTTCGCCATATCTTCGGCGGTCCAGCCCATCGCTTTCAGGACATCGGCCCCGGGAGCGGAACGACCAAATTCTTCAACGGAGAAGACATGATCGGCGTATTTGTACCAGCCTAAGCCTGAACCCATCTCAAAGCTATAGCGTTGGGCTTTCGGTAGAGAAAGGACGCTCTTTTGATAGCTTTCATCCTGTTCATCGAAGACTTCCAGGCAAGGCATCGACACCACTTCGGCTTCAACGCCTTGAGCATGAAGGATCTTGGCCACATTAAGGCAAAGGGACACTTCGCTGCCGGTGGCTAAAAGTTGAATCTTCTTCGCCGGATTCTCTTCGAGGACATAAGCGCCTTTTTCGACGCCTTTTTCGGAAGAATGGGCGAGCAAAGGCAGATTTTGTCTGGTTAAAATGAGTAACGTCGGAGTGGTTTTCGAAAGGAGAGCCTGGCGCCAAGCGGCATAGGTTTCCCTAGCATCGCAAGGCCGATAGAGCCGCAAATTCGGCATGGCGCGGAAACCGGTGATTTGTTCAACCGGTTCATGCGTCGGGCCGTCTTCGCCGATGGCGATCGAGTCATGACTGAAAAGATAGATAGCCGGGACTTTCTCGAGGCAAGACATTCTCACGGCGGCTTTCATGTAGTCAGTGAAAATCAAGAACGAGCCGATATAAGTGACAAGTCCACCATGGAGAAGAATACCATTTTGAATCGATGCCATCGCGAATTCGCGGATGCCAAAGAAAACGTTTTTGGCCTCCGGATGCTCTTTGGAAAATCCCGGGTCATTCGGAATCGCGGTCTTCAAACTGCCCGCCACGTCAGCCGAACCTCCTAAGGTAAACGGCATCACGCTGGGGAGCGCACTCACAATATGACCGCTGGAAACGCGGGTCGCCTCCAAAGTCGAGGGATCAAAAGTCGGCATTTTCGGGAGATAGGGCGTCACATTCCGAGCGAAAGCGTCGGCAAAAACCTTGGCTTCCTTCGGGTGAGACTTTTGAAAAGAGTTGAGGCGGAGCGACCACTCTTCATAAGCTTTCTTTCCCCGGGCAGCGAAATGGGTTTTGAAATTCTCATAAACCTCAGCTGGCACGGTGAATTCGGGATAATGATAGCCATAGACTTCCTTGCAATGCTCGCCATCTTCGACCCCTAAAGGTTCGCCGTGGGTCTTATGAGATCCTTGGAGAAGCGAGCCATAACCGATGATCGTGTGAATCAGGATCATCGTCGGACGGTTCATTTCTTTCTTGGCTTCTTTGATTGCGTGATCAATCGCTGCAAGATCATTGCCATCCTTGACCTCGAGAACCGCCCATTCGGCCGAAATAAAACGACCTTTCACGTCTTCAGTCATCGTATTGGAAGTCGGCCCATCGAGGGTCGAGGTGTTTTGATCGTAGAAAAGGATTAATTTGTTGAGTTTCTGATGCCCGGCAAAGGAGATGGCTTCTTGAGAAAGGCCCTCTTCAAGGCAGCCGTCACCGCACAAACAATAGGTATAGTGCGACATGACGCTCTTGCCCTCAGGATAAGAAGCGGCCACAGCTTCTTCGGCCACAGCCATGCCGACGGCTTGAGCGATGCCCTGTCCTAAAGGACCAGCAGTCGCATCAACCCCAGGGGTGAGACCGACTTCCGGATGTCCAGGAGTAATCGAATTCAAGCTTCTAAAACCTTTGAGATCATCTAAAGAAACGCCATATCCGGCTAAATGGAGCATCGCATAAAGGAGAGCGGAATTGTGGCCGCTCGAGAGGACGAAACGGTCCCGAGAGACCCATTCCGGATGTTCAGGATCCGCCACGAGGTGTTTTTGGAAAAGAACGTAGAGAGTCGGGGCAATATCAAGAGCCATCCCCGGGTGGCCGCTTTTAGCGTGATTGGTCTCATCGATGACGAGGGCGCGCAAGGCGCTAACGCTTAACTTATCCATCGTCTCTTCGCTATTCTTGGATTCCATGTTTTGTTAACCTCTTGGTATTTAATTAGTCGATTTCAAGTAAACTATACTACTAAAGTAGTATTTCTACTCCTTCTTCAATTCGATGCCAACTTGGTCCATCGCTTCTTCGGTGACGGGGGTCGGTGCATGGGACATCGGATCGACGGCTTGGAGATTCTTTGGGAAGGCTTCGACGTCACGAATGTTGTCGGTGCCGCAGAGAATCATCGCGACTCGATCGAGTCCGAGAGCAAATCCCGCATGGGGCGGAACGCCATATTTGAAGGCATCGATGAACCAGCCGAACTTATGGGCGACTTCTTCTTCACTTAAGCCCAAAAGCCTGAAGATCTTCCACTGAGTATCGTGATCGTAAATGCGGAGGGTGCCCCCGCCGGCTTCGTAACCATTGATGATGATATCGTAAGCGTAAGCCAAAACCGATTCCGGATCGCTATCCAATTTCGGCAAATCTTCATCGCGCGGACGTGTAAACGGATGGTGTTCGGCGGTGTATTGATTCTCGGTTCCTTCGATTTTATCGAACATCGGGAAGTTAACGACCCAGAGAAGATCGTATGTCCCTGGCTTCACGAGACCCATTTCTTTGGCGTAGCGGATTCGGAGAGCTCCTAAGCCAAAATCGATATCCCGGCGGTAAGGCGAGGACGCAAAGAGCAATAAATCCCCGTTTTTAAGCCCAAGGGACGCGATGAGAGCCTTTTGCGTCTCTTCGTCCAAGAACTTCGTAAACGAGCCTTCTAGAGCCCCATTAACGAATTTTAAGGATAAAACGCCTTTGAGATTGAACTTTTTAGCTTCGAGCTGCAACTCATCCAAGGCTTTGCGAGAGGTTTTCTCGGCGTAGCCAGGAATGACCAAACCCTTGATGTAACGGGCGCCTTTGAAGCCTTCAAAACTCGATTTCTCGAGAACGGCCTTCAAATCGTGGAGGTAAAGCTCGTAACGGGTATCTGGCTTATCGCTTCCATAATTATCCATGGCGTCCCAATAGTTCATGCGCCGGAGCGGAAGAGTGACCTCATAGCCGACGATTTCTTTGAAATACTTCGCAATCATGCCTTCGGCCAAGCTTAAAACCTGATCTTGGTCCATGAAGGAAGTCTCGACATCGATCTGGGTGAATTCCGGCTGGCGGTCGGCCCGGAGGTCTTCATCGCGGAAGCAACGCGCGATCTGGTAATACCGTTCGATGCCGCCGATCATCAGAAGCTGTTTGAAGAGCTGAGGCGATTGGGGCAAAGCGTAGAAAGAACCATGATGAAGTCTCGAAGGGACGAGATAATCTCTGGCGCCTTCGGGGGTTGCGATATTCAGAATCGGTGTCTCCACTTCCAAGAAGCGGTTGGCATCGAGATATTCGTGGGTCAATTTGACGATTTTGGCTCGGGTCCGGAGATTATTGAGCATCACCGGGCGGCGCAAATCAAGATAGCGATATTGAAGCCGCGTATCTTCGAGCGCATCGGTCTTATCAGCAATAATAAACGGCGGATTCTCCGCTTTGTTCACAATCGTTAAGGATGAGACCAGCACTTCGACTTCGCCACTGGCGAGTTTCGGGTTCGGCTGTTCCTTTTTCGCCACGACGCCTTCGACGGCGATCACATATTCGTTTCGCACATCGGGGACTTTGCTCGAATCTTGAATCGTGAGCTGAACTAATCCGGTGTTATCGCGGAGATCGATAAACTCGATCGCTCCGAGGTTACGCCGTGTCGAAACCCAGCCCACCAACTTGACTTTTTTGCCAACGTCTTGAAGACGCAACTCGCCATTGTAATTCGTCCGTTCCATAGTTTACTTCATTCCTTCTTCCTTCTTTTCCTCGGGATCGTAGTCCGCATCGGAGCAAGCGCAGCCTTCTTTAACAAGGTCGGCGTCGGAATCATCGGCTTTTTCATCCGTTTTCTCGGCGTCTCCGCACGAACAATGCCCGTCATGTCCACATCCGCACGAACAGCTTTCGTCATGGCCTTCCGCTTCTTCCTCTTCATCGGGGAAGGCTTTATGGAAGGCGCTATCGAGTTCATCGGCGAGATGTTCTAGCGAAATCTCACTTTGCTCTTTTGTCTTGAGATTCTTTAACTGCGCCACGCCTTTATCGCGTTCATCTTCTCCGAGGATCAAGGCGAATTTCGCGCCCCGCTTCTCAGCTTTTTTGAACATTGCGCCCATTTTGAGGGCGGCTAAGGGCGTATCCGCGCTATAGCCAAGCTGACGGACTTCCTCCGTCAAAACGAAGACATCATTGAGGACGTTCTCACCGACTGGCATCACATAGAGGTCGATTCCGGTTTCCAGATTCTTCAATAAGCCGTCTTTCTCCATCAAGGAATAGACCCGTTCGAGTCCCATCGCAAAGCCAACGCCCGGAAGATCGGGTCCGCCGAGTTCCTTGACGAGACCGCCATAGTGGCCGCCACCGCCGAGGGCGCCGACATCGGTACCATCTTGAGCGATCGCGTGGATTTCGAAGACAACTTCGGAATAATAATCCAATCCGCGAACTAAGGAATCATCGAGTTCATATTCGACGCCAAGGTCGTTGAGAATCGATAGCGTCTCGTAGAAGCGTTTCTCGCTTGCTTCGGAAAGGTAATCTTTAATTTTTGGTGCCCCAGCGGCAATCTTTTGATCGTTTTCAACCTTGCAATCGAGAATCCGCATCGGATTGAGTTGAAGCCGTTCGTGGCAATCCTCGCACATTTCATCGATGTGAAGAGCAAAATAACTCTTCAGCGCTTCGCGATAGGCTTTGCGGGTCGCATCATCGCCGATCGTATTGATCTTGAGCGATAATTTTTGGAAGCCCAGCATATAAAGACCTTGCATCGCCATGATGATGCACTCGGCATCGACTCGCGAAGAATCCTGACCGATTTCTTCAACACCGAACTGGTTGAACTGCCGATAGCGTCCTAATTGGGGACGTTCATAGCGGAAAGCCGGACCGCAATAGAAGAGTTTGAGAGGCATTTCTTCGGTGGCATAAAGTTTATTCGACACCACGGCTCTTACGACCCCCGCCGTGAATTCCGGACGGAGGGTGACGGAGCGCTCGCCTTTATCGTTAAAGGTGTACATCTCTTTGCGGACGATGTCGCTACTTTCGCCAGTCCCTCTTGAAAAAACCTCGGTATATTCCAGGACCGGTGGCACAATCTCTGTATAGGCATAAAGCTCGGCGGTTGCCTTCAAAACCGAGGCGATATAGCTCATCCCCGCGGCTTCTTGGCCATAGACATCATGCATTCCTTTAACACTCACGTAATCCATATCTTTTTTCCTTCCTCAGCGAACCGATTAGTGAATCGCTTTCTTTTCTCCTTGTCAATGAATAATGCGCTTGACTTCGTAGACGCCTTTAACCGATTTGAGATCGGCGAAGACATCATCGAGCGTTTTCGAATCGGAAACATAAATCTTCATATCGACAATGTCATTCATCGTCGCTTGGATCACTTTGGCTTTGAGGTCATTGACGGCGACCCCCTGCCCTGAAAGGTGAGCCAGGAGATCCGCCAACAATCCGGTGCGATCATTCGCAAAAATCTCGATATCGACGGGATAAGTGGAGATACCCAGTTCTTTTTTCCATTCGACGCTCAGAAGCCGACTGCCGGCTTTTTGGACGTTGGGGCAATTCGCCCGGTGGACGGTGATCCCCTTGCCTTTGGTCACATAGCCAACGATGTCATCGCCAGGAATCGGCGTGCAGCAATGGGCTAATTCAATCTTGGCGTTGCCAGCATTTTTGATGAAAACCGGATTCTTGTCATCATTGGAGTCATTATGGTGATCAAGCTTGAAATCGTCTTTCTTCTTTCGCACGTTCAAGAAGTCGATGACGGTGAGCGGCGAGGGATTCTTTCGGTCGAAGGCCGCATAGAGTTCATCGAGGCTTTTCACCCCGTATTGGTCGAAGACTTTCGCTTGATCGAGCAATTTGCTCATCTCGCCTTCGCCAATATCCTGAGCGGCAAAACTTTCCACCGCGGCATCATGACCGCGCTGGATGTTTTCTTCGAGGGTCAAATCCGCGTTTTTCTTTTGGATTGCTTTTTTGATGTGAGCTTTGGCGCTCGCCGTCTTGGCAATATCAAGCCAGCCTAAATTCGGCCCGCTGGCGGTTTTCGACGTCCGAATTTCGCAAACATCCCCAGTCTTGAGAACGGTGTTAAGCGGCACCAGAGTGCCGTTGACGATGGCTCCGACGGCGGCATCGCCGACTTTCGTGTGGATTTTATAGGCAAAATCGAGGGTTGTCGCACCCGTTGGAAGATCGATGACCTTACCTAAGGGGGTAAAAACGTAGACGTTGGCATTGAAAATATCGTTCGAGAGAGCCGCCATGTAGTCCTTGGCTTCTTCGTTCTCGTTTTCGCCGGACATACTGACGAAATCGCGGAACCAATGAAGCCGTTCTTCGATGTCGCGCTGCTCTTCTTTGGCGTTATAGTGTTCGCCTTCCTTGTAACGCCAATGGGCGGCGATGCCCGTTTCGGCCACCTCATCCATCTCCTCGGTGCGGATTTGAACTTCGTAAATATTGCCATCGCCCGAGATAATCGAGGTATGGAGCGATTGGTACATGTTCGGTTTCGGCATGGCGATATAGTCTTTGAAGCGACCAGGAATTGGCTTGTACGTCGCATGGATGATGCCGAGGATCTCATAGCAGTTCATTTCGCTCTTGGTGATGATTCGGACAGCCAAAACATCGTAAATCTCATCGAAATTGTAGTTTTTGAGGTACATTTTGCGGTAAATCGAATAAATCGATTTGACCCGCGATTCGATTTTGAAAGGAATCTGCTTCTCGAAAAGCATATCGGCGATGCGCTTCTTGAGGTTGTTGAGGGATTCTTGGCGGTTCGCTTCTTTTTTATTAAGCAAATCGAGAATCTCGTTATATTTCGCCGGCTCAAGATATTTGAGGGAAAGATCCTCGAGTTCTGACTGAATCGTATAAATGCCGAGTCGGTGAGCGATCGGGGTGAACACTTCCAAGGTTTCTTTGGCGAGGGCTTGTTGCCGATCGGGCTTCAAGGCTTCCAAAGTTCGCATATTATGGAGACGGTCGGCTAATTTAACCAAAATAACCCGGACATCTTTGGCCATGCCAAGGAAGATTTTTCGGTGGTCTTCTGCTTCGAAATCTTGTTCCGTCCGATGCGAAAGCTTCATTCGCTGGATTTTGGTGAGCGAATCAACGATCATCGCCACATCATCGCCGAATTGCTTCCTCACCTCTTCAATCGTGAGATCGGTGTCTTCGACGGTATCGTGAAGAAGACCGGCAGCTAAGGTCTCGGGTCCGCTTTGAAGCTCGGCCAAAATATAAGCGACTTCAATCGGGTGATGGATGTAAGGCTCACCGCTTTTGCGGAGAACCCCGGCATGTTTCTGATCCGCGAGACGATAAGCATCCTCGACCATTTTGCGGTCGTCAGGGTTTTTGATATAGGTATAGAAAAGCTCCCGCAACTGCTCAAAAGAGTGCATCGGGTAGCCGCCATTGGGAAGCAAGGGCGCTTTTTTGACTTTTTCTTCGATTTTTTCAGGCTCGTTCATACGGGAGTATTATAAGCCACTCGCGGCGAAAATAGCCACACTTTGAGGGCGAAGTCAGAGACTTTCGGCATAGAGGTCAATCGTGAGACGTCCCCGATATTCATTTCGGGCAAAGTGGACTTTGAGGGAAACCTTGCTTTTTTCTTGAAAGGCATTCTCGCCAAGAGCAAAGGAAAAGAGGCGGCAGGAAGGATTTAAGGGCGTCGAAAGGTATTTGCCGCCGCTCAGATACGTGAAGGAGGCAGTATCGAGATCCTTCAAAAGGAATTCGGGGGCTTTCCACTCTTGTCCAAAAGGGCCGAAAGAACGGAGAATCTCATAGTTTTGCAGGGTCGCTTCTTCGACACTCAACGGGATCAAAGGTTCTTCCTTGACCGTGAGTTTATGTTTTAAAGCGGCAAAAAGGAAATCTTTCTTAAAAGAAGCAAAATCTTCTTTTTTGATCGAAACGCCTCCGGCAAAAGCGTGACCGCCTTTGCTCACGGGACTATCCATATTTTCGAGGGCCTTAAGGACGTTGAAACCTTCCTTGCTTCGAATGCTACCAACTAATAAAGACGGGTCTTTCTTCGAAGGTGAAAATACCGCGACCGGTTTATCGTATTCTTGCAAAAGACGATTGGCGAGGAGGCCATTGAGACCTTCGGGGATGTCGGCTTGAACGACGAGAGCTTCTTCGTTCGGATCGAAAACGAGGGTGCTTTCGGCGGCTTTTGTTTTGCTCTTCCGTTCTTCGTTCACCTCATTAAGCCACGTCACCACCGCCTCTTTGCCCGCAAAAGGCTCATTGACGAAGTATTTCAGTAAGCGATTGGTTTCATAACCTTCCAAAAGGCGTCCGACCGCATTCAGTTTCGGAATGATTTCCATTTGGAGAACCGTTTCATCGATTTGAGTCTTTTCCGTCAAGGACGTAATTTCAGGATAATGATGCTCAGCGATCGCGGAAAGACCCAAGCGGACGATCTCGCGGTTATAGTCTTTTAAAGGCATCAGATCGCTGAGGGTCGACAAAGCCCCGAGCGTCAGAAGATAATCATCCTTTTTCCCCAATAAAGCCACGGAAAAGATAAAAGCGAGATAACCGGCCGAAACCGGAGTCGGACCATAATGGAGGGTGTCAGGATGGAGAAGAGCGACGCAAGAAGGAATATCGCCATTCCGCTCATGGTGATCGAGAATCAAGAGGGACACGCCTTTTTTCCCGCATTCTTCAATCGCGGGGAAAGCAGTGACCCCATTGTCGCAGGTGAAAATGATATCAAAGCCTTTCGCTGCGATTTTATCGACGTTTTCAATGCTTAAACCATAGCCATCTTTATAGCGAGAGGGAAGATAGCCTTCGCAGGTAAGACCATACTCTTTTAGCGCCCGAACCAAAATCGAGCAGGACATAATGCCGTCGGTGTCGTAATCGCCATAGACGAGGACCTTTTGCCCCTTCGCTTTTGCCTCTTTAAGGAAAAGGAGGGCTTTTTGCGTTTCCGCTTCTTGGTCAATTCTCGGGAGCGAAGAAAAAGAGGGCGCTAAAACCCTCTTTTCGTAATCCGCCTCGGAAAAGCCATAGTAAGAAAGGAGTTTGGCTAAGAAATCCATTAATCGTTGATACCGATGAAAATCGCTTCTTCCGGTTCGGCGCCCTTTTTGCGGGGTCCGGCGGCTGTCGGCGTTTCTTTCTTGATCGGATGGAAGTTCAGGTGGATCTGGGCGAAGAGCTTATCCAGCAAAATCGACAAAGGAGCCAATAAGACCAAGACGAGGACCAAGGCGATGACGAAACCTAAGAGAACGCCGAGGTAGTCCAAACGCCAAATCGACGGGAGAATACCAGCGAAAATGATGAAGGAAACCGAGGCTAATAAGCTATAAAGAACCAAATCCCCCGCTCCTTGTTTATTCGCAGTAAGCAAGGTGGTAGAGCGGAAGGCCAATGTCGTCTTGTCGCGCTCACGGCTTTCTTTGGTAAGTTCTTTCTCTTTTTCAAGGAGGAAGAGACCGATAACGTAGGCCAATAACGTCACCGCGATGATACCCATTGAGGCTAGCGGCGTGACCGCGAGACGGCTGAGAGCGAAGAACCCCGCGACGCAAACGCCGGAAACACCCGCCAACAAGCTGATGGCGATTCCGCGCGATGGCCGATAACGAATCACGAAGTAAATCAATAAGGTAATTAAGGAAACGCCAACCGCAAGATAAACGTTGCCTAAGGTCGGAGTGCCAGCCTGAACGCTCACGATATCGGCACGAGCATAAAGCGAGGCATCAAAACTCGTCGAAGCCGAGTCCATCGCATCCGATAAGCTGCTATAAGTCTGAGAAATGCCTGAGAAGGTCGAACTCACCGCATAATCGGTCGTGGTCGAAAGAGCGCTGGTGAGCGGAACGTTATAGTAATAAGCGGTATACGTTGTCTTGTTGTCGGTATCGTAAATCTCACCGGTCTCGGCCGTGATGGTGCCAGCGAGTTGATCAAGCGTCGTGACTTTCCCGTCAACCGTGAGACTATATTTGGCTAAGAAGTCGTTCTTGACCTGAGCATCGTTCAAAAGTTTATTAGCGTTCGAGCCTTTTTTGACACGATATTCAAGCGAAATGGCGGTCGAATCGTTATAGGCGGAAGCGTAGTTATACGCGACGCCATTTTTAGCGCTAAAGACGGCGATGCCAGCGACCGAAGCGATGGCGAGCACGCCAGCGACGATCGCGATGGTTTTCTTGCCCTTCTGGAAATCGGTTTCAGCATAGGGACCGAAATACGTCTGTTTTTCATCTTTAAGCGGATTGACGAGTTTGCTCTCATCGACGCCATAGCTCCGAGAGAGCTGACTTTCGACGGTGTTATCGTTAGCTAGGAGCCAGCCTTCCAAACGAAGGAGCAAGATGTTGCTAATCGCGCCAAGCGCTCCGCCGAAGACCAGGACCAAGCCGAGTTTTCCGACGACATCTGGCAATAAGCCATAGACGCAAAGACCAATCACAATCGAAGCAATGCCGGCATCAATCGTCGGCCCTAAAGCTTTCTTGATCGCTTCTTGGTGAGCCTTTTTCGGGGTTCGACCCGAATAGAGTTCTTCTTTGACTTTGGCGAAATAATAGACCCCGCCGAAGCCCGTGACGAGGCTAACGAGGAGTAAGCCCAGTAAGACGCCAATGCCAAACTGGGTCGAGAAATAGACCATTAAGAGCATCGTGCCAAGAACGCTGACGGCCACGTTAGAAAGGATGGCCACCGCTCCAAGTCGATAATAAAGCGCAAGGATTACCGCGGCGAAGGCGAGGACGACTAACGAGGCGATCATCGTGTAATTGAAGGCGGGCGAAAGATGCCAATCGCCAGCGGAAACGAGTTCTTCGACCGAAGCCGAGATATCGTTCGAATAAGCAAAACTGACTTCGACACCAGCCGCGCTTCCGAAGCTGGCGGAATGATAGGTTTTGGCGTTCAGCATGTTGACATAATACTTGGCGGCTTTATAGGCGGCATCGGATTTGCTGGAATCGTAGCCGTTTTCGGTTAAAGCTTCCGAGTTCGGGACGAGTTGAAGCCGCTTATAGTCATTATCATCATCCTTGGCATCGTACCAGGCATTGGCGGCATTTTCGCCGAAAATCAAGCGTTTGGACATGTTGACGTCATAATCTTTGCTCGAGCTCGATGAAGCATCGGCATAGTTATCGCCCGTCTGACGGTTGGCCCAAAGAACGAGGTAGCAATTGACGGCGCTCGTGCCTTTTTCGCTATCGGCACCGGTGGTATTGGTTTTGCAGAACTCGATCAAATCATCCATAGCCTCGCCTTTATTCGGAGAGTTGACGGCGATGGTGACGACCGGAATCGAAACGTTATTGTTCGTGATGTAAGTGATGCTCGCGGTTTGGCCCTCGAACATTTTGTTATTGGTATAAGCATCGGCGAGGTAGGTATCGTCGGCTTTCTTTTGAATCGTCGTATCGCTGCAGCCAGCAGTGACGGTCAAATCGCCACCAGAGAAGGGAAGGTAGCTTTGAAGATAGGTATATTCGGTCGCATCAGCTTTCTGAGCCCGGATCGTGACTTTGACGGTGTCATAGCCGATCTTGGTGACCGTGCCATTGGCATCCCAAGCCTTTAAACGGGCTTGCATTTCACTCGCGACGGCGTTGATGGCGGTGTCGCCATCGGCTTCCGTCACATAGTTCGCGGTTTTCGTGCCGGTGTAGACATCGGTCGAATAATTCGAAATCTTGAAGTAAAACTCTTTGCCATAACCATAGGTCACATCGGTATCCAAGGACGTGATGGTCGTGCCAATCGTGGCGGCGGCCCCGAAGAGAATGGCACCCGACAAGAGCAAATACGCTAATTTACGTCGCATAAACTTCCTCCCACTACCCTACACCTCAAAAAAAGGCGCTAGTAAGCGAGGTTCATTCTAGCGCATACGCGAGGGCGCATACAAGGCAAAAATTCATTTTTGACTCAAAAGCTCCTTCCTTAGGAAGGAAGAAATTTCCTTTTC
>DAISHV010000023.1:0-19675 GCA_036822315.1 Bacillota bacterium
GCGTTGAAGAACTCAAAAAGCATGCTGCGAGCAAAGATAACCAAGAAGCCCGCATCGAAGCCAAAAGAGCCTTGAAGATTCTGCACCATGACAAATGGTTCCACAAAATCCTCGAAGTCACCAAATCCAATACCAATTATGGATTTGCAGACAATGCCATCTATACTGCCGTTTCTAGTCTCAGGATCCAAAATAAGGTTCTGATCATTACCCAGGATAAGACTCTTGCCACGGATTTGAAAAAACTCAATTCCCTTGATTCGCAGCGCGGCCGCTATGTGCTGGTCTATCGCTTGAATCAACAAGGGGATTTGGAAGAAAATCCGGGCGAGAATGGCGTCTATCAAGCAAGGAATTACAGCTCCGCTCCGCGGAGTACGTCGAATACGAGTGATCATCATTTTCGTGGTGGATTCTTTCATAAGGATCGCCCTGTGAAAGAAAAAGAGCCGGTGGAGGAGAAACCGGTGCAAGATTCGCCGATTGTGAGCGCCGATAAACGTCTCATGGCCAATCTCAACAATCCGAATTATCCTACCGAAAGAAAGCTGTCCGATATTGCCGAACAAATCGCCGCGATCGATGCTTTGTCTTCTGATGAGAAGAGCAAACTTTCGTTGGCTTATACCTATGACGAATTGATCGAAGAGCGGAACAAACTCGCCCCGAAAGATTCCGCGGGTTTGAATCCGAGTCAGCACGCGACGGCCGTCGCCCATGGCGAACTGCCTTTGCCGGAACGGAAGGCCCCGGAATTAAAAACCGTGGCCCAACCGGTCGAGCCGAAGAAAGAAGCCGTTGTGGCGCCGAAAGCCACTTCGAGCGTTGAGGCCAAGCCTCTTGCTCCGAGCCGCCCGCAGCATCTGTGGTTTGAGTTTGGCTCAAGCGTGCAGGAAGCCTTAACTCGGACTGGCGCCCACTATGGCATTATTTTCCGCGATGCTTCTGTGCCGTATTTCCCGATGGTTCATGGCCCTTATGATTTGACCAGCAAAGACCTTGATCAGGTTGCCGCTCAAGTCGGAGTGCTGAAAACCGGCGAGAAGAAAGATCTGCCTTTAGGGTCTTTGACCGCCCACATCGAAAAGACGGAAAAAGATTATAAAGCCACGATCGAAATCCCTGCAAAAACCGCTCCGATGGTCGAAAAGCCTTTGCAAAACCCCGCTCCTTTAGCGGAGAACCAAGCGCCGAAAGCCGAAGAGAAAGTTGCTCCGAAAGTCGAAGCCCCGGCCCCGAAAGTCGAAGCCCCGGCCCCGAAAGCCGAAGTCAAACGCCCGCGCCGTTCACCGAGTGCCAAGCCAGGTGCGAAAGTCTCGGAGGTCAAAGCCCCCGAAAGTAAACCGGTAGCCAAGCCTGTGAGCAAAACGACCCGAAAATCCGTCATTCCAGCGAGTAAGACGGTTTCATCCGAACCGAGCGTGACGGCCCAAGACGTGAATACAGCGGTTCCGAGTGGTGCGACCCTCTTAGTGGGGGTTCCGACCAATGATGATAAGCGCGGTTTCATCGAACGGCGGGCTCGCCGCGAAGATACGACCACCCTCTCGGCGGTTCCGAATCCGAACAAAGGCCGTCGTCCATCGAAGGCGCCAGCTACTAGAGCTCCGAAGATTGTGGCGAAAGGCACCAAGCCCATTGCCAATGATGTTCCGGAAGCCGATATGGCCGCGATCTTGAAAGAGGATAAAAACCTCAACGCCAAGATCAATAACCCGAATTACCCAGTGAACCAGAAGATCTCCGATCTCCAGGCGCAAAAAGGTAAGCTTCGCCGCTTCAAGTTAGCCCAGCAAAAGGACTTGCTCTGGAGAACGAGCAAAATCGAAGCGAAGATCAAAGAGTTGTCGCCGAAGAAGTAAACGTTAAGGCCAGGAAGTTTTGTCCTCCTGGCCTTTTCCTTATATATTAGGACGAGTTACGCTCACTACCAAAAGGTCAAATCAGGTTCCGACATTAAGAAAAGAGCTGCGCAAGGGGGGTTCTACTACGCAGCTCTTTAGGTTATGGGCCTCCTGTTGCCCATTTCACCTTATTAACGATCGAGTCGTTGTTTTTGTTGGAACTAGAAAAGGCGCGCCTTACGACGCGCCTTAGGAGAATTGAATCGAATTAGGCAACAGGAGTAGCAGCAAGAACCGCAACAGACGGAACACTAACGGCGGTCAAATCAGACAATTTCTTTGCACCAAGATCGGACAGGGTAACTACAACATCGTAACTGGTTTTCGTGGCAGGGTTGCTGTTCTTCGTTGCATCCCAATCCGTTGGCATTAAGCCGACTGGGATTTGGAATTGGAAGTACTTATCGGTGCTGGCATCGCCTTTAGCCCAAGAAATTTTGTTGCCTTGGTCGCCCATGATGGCAAGGCCATAATCAGCAGCATATCCGCCATAGAACCAAACGTTCTTGAAGGTGATTTGGGTGCCGATCAAGTTCTCAAGGCTCGTCGCATCCATCGTCATTAAGCTACGGAACCAAGCGAGCGGAGTCGCATGATCAGAGAAGTCCACGGTCGTGGCTTGTTCGAGCGCTTTGGTGGAGAAGTAAGTCGGCTTTTCGACTTTGGCGAATGCCGTGACGCTGGTTACTAAGCAATAACCTTTGCTTGTGACATCGACATAGGCTGAACCAGTGAGCGTGTAGTAATCGCCGACTTTTGCTGTCGACATCGCAGTCTCAAGATCCGTGTAAGTCGGATTGCCATCAGCACCAGCAGCCCCAGTCGGGTAGTAGTCGATGACGGCAGTGCCTTCCGGACGAGCAACAATGAGCGAATACGTATCCGCCGAATTGGAGATAATCTTGGCTTCGGTCAGGGTGACGGCATCGTCAGTGGCTTTGCCAGCAATCAAGTTCTTTGCTTTGATTGTATCAACAACGGTCAAATCAATTGTGGCATCAACGCCAGTTGCAGCTGTTGAAGTAGCGGTGATCGTGGCTTTGCCAGCTTTAACGCCGGTAACAACACCTTTATCATCGACAGTGGCGATCGTCTCATCACTGCTCTTGTAAGTCGCACCAGCGGTGGCACGAGTCGGATTATAAGCGGTCGTAAGAGCGAAAGTCTTGCCAACGACAACTTCTTTATCGGCATCAGCCTTATTGGTCGGAGCAAGAGTCATGCTTGCTGGCGGGATCGAAGCCGTAGTGCCAACGATGCTGACATCATAAGCCGGCATTTCAAAGGTATAAATGCCAGCCGCGGAAATTTCCGGAGTGATAGCGTTCGTCTTTTTATCGTCATCGACATAGCTGATATCGATCTTCTCTAAGCGAAGACCATTAGCTAATGTCGGAGTGAACGAAACGGTTGCACCATCAGCATAATTCGAAGAGAGGTTCGTATAAGTGATGCCTGAGCCCTTATCGGTTCCATCATCACCATTAGCCTGAACTTCGAAGGCAAGAGTGCAAGTCACGTTGATCGAAGTGATATCCGTTCTTAATAAAGCGCCATAGAAGCCATTGGCAT
Organism: Bacillota bacterium; assembly: GCA_036822315.1. Classification (GTDB taxonomy): domain Bacteria; phylum Bacillota_I; class Bacilli_A; order RFN20; family CAG-826; genus UBA4951. The sequence goes on from DAISHV010000023.1 coordinate 3,477, forward strand.
CTGGATAAACGGCCGTCGAGCCGTAAGTGACTTTCTTAACAACGCGGTCGTGAATCGGAGCGATGGTCCAATAGACTGTGGTGCCGGCGATATAATAAGGAAGATTTTGATATTTGCTACTGCCCGATTTATTGCCAGCCCAGAAAGTGACTGCGGCGTCATCGGTTCCTTCGACAGCCTGTGAAACTGTCAATTCAATTTGTTTCGTGATGCCACCAACGTAAACATCAACCGTGGCATCTTTTTCCGGCATCGCAAACGTTCCCGTAACGCGGTTCGGGAGCTTGGAATCAGCCGCGAAGGCGATCTTCGTTTCGTTGACAGCGATTTCGGTAACTTGATTGCTCACGGCATCCCGTAAAATGACGATGACCGTAACCTCAGTTCCAGCTGGAGCGCTTTCGACACTAAAAGAAACATCATCTTTGCTAATCTCGTTGTAGCCCAGCTTAACGCCATACTTCACTACTTCCGAAGAGCTGGTGGAGCTAGCAGCCGAACTACTTGCCGGATTACTACTAGTGGCAGCGCTACTAGCAGCCGGACTAGACAAAACAGACGAACTCGCTGATTTCGGCGAGCAACCAAGAAGTCCTACTGCCGCTAAAGCGGCCAGAGAAATCAGGGTTAATTTGGCTTTGGATTTCATAAATAAACCTCCGTTTATTGCAAGTCTATTTTAATATAACTGCACTTTTTTTAATGTAAATGATTATTTTTTAAACTACGAATTTTTTGAGGCTTTCTTGAATGGAAACATTCGGAGGCACCGCTGTTTTAAGCCTTGTAAACGCTTACATCTTCTAAACTGGCTTTTTGCGTCGGTGCCTCTTAAAAATACGGTTGTTCCTGGCTTTTCCTCCCTTCTCAGTTTTCAATGAAATGGATCGAGCAACTGGAATCGCTTTGACGTGTCACCGTGAAGGTCCAGTTCAAGGTTGAACCATCATTGAAGGTCAATCCTTTGGCGTAATTAGCGCTCATTGCATAAGTGGAATAAGTTGTTCTTCCCGCGCCATAATCCGAAATCCCAAACAAGTTGGTTTGAACGCCAAAGGAAGAATAAGAGCTTGCCCCGCTAAAGAGGTCATCGCCCGAGGCCGTAATTGCTTTAAGAAGGCGGAAGGAACTATTGTAGACGGAATTTTGGCCCTCTTCCGTCGCTTTAACATCGAGCGATCGAGTGCCGGTGTTGCTGGCAGGAGTAAATGAAGCGGTGGCGAATGTGCCATCATCTTTGTACTCGTCATCATCGATAATGTCATCCGAATAAGCGATATGGGCAGAGGTAATTGTCTTTTTGGCGTTATTTTTGGTTGTAACGTCGTAGGTACCGTAAGTGTGGCAGAGGCGGCTGTCGACGTGGAAAACCTGAAGCCCTGCCTTGGCGTAGGTTCCTCCGTGGCCCATCTTGGCCCACTCTGGATAACCTGTTGAATCGGTTTCGTTCATTCCAGTCGGTGTGTAATACTGGAGTGCGAGGTATTCATCGTATGGGGTTCCATTCCAGGGATCCGTCGTCGTATTGCGCAAAAGAATCCACTCGCCAGTATCGGTGAAAGAATTCAGTTTGAGCGAGAAGTTGCTAGATGAGCCATCGATGACCATCGGTGCGGTCCATCCAAGCATATATTTGCTATAAGCGTTGTGGTCCCCGACGTTCAAATCCATCATATCAACGCAACCTGCTGGGTATTCATTGTTGTCGTAACTATAGTAATCGTCGAGTCCAAGCATGTGTCCGCTTTCGTGGATTAAAGTATGGCAATCAAGGTTCGGGGTATAGTAGTTATTGGATATATAGGAATATAAGGACCAGAAATAACGATATCCAACTGGCTGCGTAACATTCGGGGTGTTATCTTCGACGACACTGGTGTAATTCCACCAGAGCGAGGTTGAACTGTCTTGCTGCTTGTTGGGTCGGGACGTATTGTAGACCAGTTCGACCCCATCAATATAACCATCGGAATTGCTGTCGAAGTTTTTGGAATTTATTCCTTGACTCGGAAGCCAAGCCGTTACGAGGTTGACCAAGGCATCGGTGGCGGAGCCAGATGAAGAATAGGCATTTTCGAATTCTAATGAAGTTCCTGGATACACATAAGCCGTGCTTAAAACAGTTCCGGAAATCTGTAATTTTCCATAACTTGAAGTGGCATAATAGGATTTAAGCGATTGCCAACCGGTTGATGTGGCTTCGCCAAAAAAAGCGTTATCGATCTTGGTAATATCGCTTGCGCTAAAACTCGTCGCATCGCTAAACGTCACAGGGACAACAAGAAGTTTTGGCGATCCAATGCTAGGAAGTTTTCCGTAACCTAAGGCGCCGGTGCCATATTGTTTGCCTAAAATTTGGTTATTCTCAGCAGTTGCGAAATCCGCTTGTTTGTAACCAGCACCTTCCGAGCCGGTTGCAATTGCGACCGCTTTGACGGTGAAACTCGCTTTGGCTGAAAGACTATATTTGGAATAACGGGCGGTAGCGGTATAACTGCCACTGGTCAAAACATCGCCAGGGTTATAGGTGCTAGTGGATCCTGTCTTCGAAATCGCCCAAGTAATGATCGAATAACCTGATAGATCAATATCTTTAATTCCATCATTGAAGGTAACGATGGGGTTGCAACCATCATAAAAAGTGGTGCCCGAAGCGATCGTAGTTTTGCTTAAAGTTAATGTTAAAGATTTGTGAAGGACGGAAACGGACGAACTTGCGACAGCAGACGAAGAGGCTGCGGCCGAGGACGATGTTGAAGACGAGCCTCCTTGAGATGAGCCACCAGACGATGAACCACCGGTAGATGAAGAGGTTGTTGCAGACGAAGAGGCCGCCATCGACGAACTCAGAGCTTGAGTTTGGCAAGAGACGAGAGTGAAAAGTCCAAGAACCGAAAGAATCATTAATTGTTTTTTGCGCCGGCCATTTGCTTTCATAAATTTCCTCCCAATAAGTAAAAAGGCTAAATAGAAAATAAACCTTTTTCTTAATTCTTCAATGATTATGTTTCCCCTCCTTATATCCTTATATTCTTATCTTTGGGAGGCGGAAGATCTTAAATCTTCTTTTGCCTCTTGTATTTTTAACGTTTTCGGTTTCAAATCGGAAAGCATCACCACAAACGGTCTTCAATTATCTCCGGACCGACTAACATTAAGAAAAATTAAAGGCTTAAGTCAGCCCAACTTAATGCGGGAATTGCTAGCCATTTCTTTCTCGTTGTTTTTTTAAGTTTAACCGATTACACTCAAGCCGATGCAAGACAGCGGAAAAAATCTTTGGATTAGTTGGATTATCGCCATTGTCATGTTTTTGCTTTGCTTCCTTTTGGTTCTTTGCTTACGCCGGGATTATTCCTACCAGGGGTATTCCGATGCTTTCTTTTTTTCTGGGGTAGTCGAAATTGCTTTCTTAGTACTAACTTACGTCGAGCGCTTCGGAACTTTTGACGCCATTCACTATGGCCTTTATCGTCTATTCGAAAGTTTTCGCCCCGGGCCGATGGGGAAACGGTGGGACACGTTTAACGACTATTCCAATGAACGAAAAATCAAACGCAAAAGCAACAGAGTGTTGGTCTGGCCTTATTTGGTTTTAGGCTTGATGTCTTTGGTTTTTGCTTTAGGTTTTCTTTTTGCATCTCAAGGCGCGAGGTAGATTTTTTCTTCAAAAATTATGAAAGCGCTTTCTTTGGGAACGCCCAATTTGTGCGCCCGAAATAATTATTGACATTTTCTTCCACTGTTGTTTAGTAATGGCACATGGGTTTTACCGTGAAAGGAGACTATTTATGAATAAAAAAAGCCTAATCCCATTTGCCGTATGTATGATTATTGGCTTGGCTGCTTGCTCACCGAAAGCAAGTAGTTCCGCTGGTTTATCCAGCGCTGCAAGCACGTCTACTTCGTCTGCTGCCGCTTCGTCCGGATCGAACTCGTCTGCGTCGACTCCGGCCAGTTCGTCGATTGCTTCATCTTCCTCGACGGCGGAAGTGAAACCGGCCTCGGGCATTCTTTCTTACCAAGGCGCTACTACTGAGGAAAGAACTCAACTTCTTGCTCAGGAAGAGTCCTGGTTATTAAGAAATCACGTCGCTGGCATTCCGATGTTTGATAGCGGCGGTCTTGAGGAGTTCTCCTCTCGTATCACCCTTCCGACTCGTAAGTACATTGCAAACTATGGTTTCGGTACCGGAAATGCAAGTTTGGACGCTACGGGCACGATGTATAACGGGACGATCAACGAGTCCGTCGATGCTTGGAAGAGCTATTTCCATAGCGCCAACACTGCGGATGCTGGTACGTTCAACGCTTGGGATTCTTCTGGTTCGGCCGAGTCTGACCGCAACAGTTCAATCGCAGCGACCTATTTCGATACGCACATGAACGGCACCAAGGATGGTTATATTTGGAGACAACTTCTCTCTAAGACTGATCGTCCTATTATGCTTGATAAAGCCGGTGGAACCGCAGTCGATTACACCGCTGGTGTCACGAGCAAATATTGGCGTGTCAAAGTGAAGACCGGCGATGACGGAATTGTTTATAATGTTCCGGCAACCAGCGGCCAGGCCGCATTCAACGGCCGTAAGGTCGTTTTGGAAGACTATTTGACGCCATTTAAGGCGATGTGCGATTACAACTTGAAGCGCGCCGCCGATTTAGGCGCCGGTTCTTATGGCCTTGTCGGCGTTTCCGCTTACACTTCGGCTCAAGCTTCCAAGTTTGGTAGTGGTGACTGGAGCAAGGTTGGTATTCAACTCAATGCGACTGAAGGATCAATCGACTTCGAGTTCCTTACCCCGCGCACTCAATTCCAGGCGATGTATGGCTTGAATAACAATATGTATTCGCCGACCCCTGAAGATTTCTTCCTCGCGATCGGCAGCGGTGCTGATAATGCGGCAAAGCGCAAGAGTGGCGTTTCCGCTTGGGGCAAGATCGTCTCGGGTTCGGATAACTACCACACCCTTGATAACATTATCTCCGTTGGTCCGTATGTTCCGGAGTACTGGGAGAAAGATAAACGCCTTGTCATGAAGAAGAATCCGAACTACGTCTATGCTTCGGAAATCAACTTTAACGGCACGGTCGAAGATATCATCTCTGGCACCGAATACGGCACCGTTACGTTCAATATGTTCTTGGATAACCGTCTTGATGTCGTTGGCATCCCGTCGTCTCAGGTTCCAACCCACAAGAACGATGCCAACACCTTGAAGACCGCTGGCGACAGCGTCTGGTGCATGAACTTCAACAGTTGCGACGAAGCCGAATGGGATTATTACTTCGGCGAGAACGGCGTTGTTGCTAAGCACGACAAGAAGGATTATTGGGCCTTGAAGCCTTTGCTCTCCGATCCGGATTTCTTGGATGGCGTTTATTTCTCGATCGACCGTCAGACGATGGAAAAGAAGACTGGCCGTACCGCCGGTATGTCGCCGCTCTCCGATGCTTATGCTGTTGATGGTGAAAGCGGACTTTCTTACCGCAACACCGAAGCCGGCAAAGCTGCTATCGCTGATTACACTTCCGTCAATCCTTATGGTTACGATCTTGCCACGGCGAAGACCCTCTTCCAGTCGGCTGTTGCTCGCTTGGAAGCTAATGGCACCCTTACTCCTGGCACTGAAGCGGAGCCGACTGAAATCGACTTCACGATGGATTGGATGTATACCACCATCATTAACCAAATGGGTGGTGACTATAAGGCCTACATCGAAGACGCCTTCAATTCGGCTTGCCCGAAATATAAGTTGGTTATGCAGAACGTTGCCTATGGCGATGTTGACTATAACATCACTTATAACAAGGTGAAGACTGGTGACTATGACGCCATGATGGGTTCAATTAGTGGATCCACTTTGGATGCCTTGTCCTTCCTCTCGGTTTATTCGTCTGATTCGACTTTGAACAACGGCTTCCACCTTAACTATGGTATTCGTACCGACCTCGTTAATGAAAATGACCCGTTGGTCTATGACGGCAAGTCTTGGAGCTTCGATGCTCTCTACACCGCCTCGGTTGGAACCGCGATTGTCCAAAATGGACTTAACGTTCCGGTCGTCTCGGGATATGTGGCTGAGCCGGTTGTTGACACCACAGCCAAAACCACGACCTTCACTTACGTTATTCCGGGTTTGAAGGATGATGCTGGCAAAGACTTGATCTCTTACAAGCTTAATGGTGGCATTGGTGGCAGTGGCGCTGGCATTCAGGTTCTCAATGATGCCGAAAGTGCTGGCGGCGATTACTATCAATTAACGGATGCGGACGTTGATGTCGTGGTCGATGGAACGAAACTTAACATGGTTGTTAAGCAGGCTTCGATCCAAGCGATCATTCACACCTCGGCTGCCGCTGGAACAACGGGATACACCAAGTTGTATGTTTCGTTGGACTACAAGTACTATCTCAACGGCTCCACGATCGCCTCGGGAAGTGGCTACCATGGCTGGATCCTCGGGATCACTGATGTCGGTTGCACTGTTGAGTAATATTTGATTCGTTTGTCGACTTTGTGCTTCATAAGTGTCGCCGGTTTATCCCCGGCGACACTTATTGTGTCTAAAGGTTTTGTTAAACCTCTTAACTTATCATCGTCACTGTGGCAATATTATTAGACGGCTCTTGACGGTATAGGGGCCAAATGACGAAGCTGAAAAATTCTAATTATTTCAAAATATCGCTGGGCAAAACATGGAAAAAGTAGAACAGAAAAATGAGACGAAAGAGGGTGCGGCTTCGACCAATCCTCAAAAGCCGAATTTCCCCAAAGGACCTCAAAATTCTTTTTTCTCGCGTTTCTCTTCCGCAATCAAACGTTTTTTCTCCAAAGTAGGCTCAGGAATTAGTCATTTTTTTGAATCCCTTTCTCGAGGGATGACGGGTTATATTATCGAACGTATCCTTTTAATTTTGATTACAGCGTTTATTATTATTTCCGTTACTTATATTCTTTTGCAATTGCTTCCGATTCAAGCGCCCAGCGGAGATTATGCTGCCCAGTTCTCCTATTGGCGGCATCAGTGTGCCCTCGGTTATTATTACGAGGTGACCAATAAACTTGAAATCTCCCTTGGCCAATACGATGTCCACATTTCTGATTCCGCGCTGGGCCAAGAAGCTTTCTTTAAGTCTTATCCTGTTATGGCTCGTTATGGGACCTGGCTTTCGAATATTTTCACGCGGTGGGATTGGGGCACTTCAAATAGCATTTCTGTGGGCACTTCCGCGATGGAGATCGAACTTTCACGTTTGCCCGTATCGGCGAAGTTGAATATTTTCTCGATTTTAATCTCAGTTCCGCTTGGCATTGGCCTCGGGGTATGGGCCGCTCTCAAAAAGAACACTTGGGTTGATAATACGATTTCGACTGTCATTATGATTTTCATCTCCGTTCCATCTTTCGTTATGATTTCGTTCCTTTTGATTTGGCTTGCTTATGATTCCAAAGTCTTGCCGGTTATTTGGCCTTCAACCGCCGAAGCCGAAGCCAATCCTTCTTTGGCCTTCCGCGCTTACGTGATTCCGGTTAGTGCCCTTTGCTTTGGCTCTGTTGCATCTTTCGCTCGTTATACGCGGGCCGAACTTTGCGAAGTGATGTCGAGCGAGTTCCTTTTGCTTGCTCGAACCAAAGGTTTGACCAAGTCACAATCGGTTGTCCGCCATGCCCTCCGAAATTCCATGGTTCCTATCGTTCCGATGATTATCGGTGAATTTATCGGCATTCTTTCTGGCTCAATGATTTTGGAACAACTTTACGCCATTCCTGGCGTTGGCCGGCTTTATGTCGATGCCTTGACCAACAAAGATTATGCTGTGGTTATGGTCGATAGTGCCGTTTATACTTTTATCGGTCTTTTTGCGACTTTATTAATCGATTTATCTTATGGCGTGGTTGATCCGCGCATCCGTATGGGGCGGTGAGATAGTTTTATGAAAAAACAAGACAAAAACGAAATGACTCGCCCGGAAGCAAAGGACAACGACGTCAATTTGAATAAAACGTTTTCTGATTTTGAATACGTTCAACTTGATTCTTCAATTCACGAAACTAAATTTCAAACCAAGCCTACGACTTTCTTCAAAGATGCAATGAAACGATTTGCAAAAAATCGCTCTTCCGTTGTGGCATCTATCATTTTGATGATCATCATTGGCATGGCCATCATTGTCCCGCTAGCGGACACGAACGATATCGATACAGCCGTTTCCATTTCGTCATTCCTTCCGCCCAAATGGTGGGGCGTCAACGACAAAGGGTTTCTTGATGGCACAGGCAAGGTTGAGAATACGGTAATTGACCCGACGACGATGACGACGCCCGACGATTCCTTCTATGCGGGGCGCGCTATTGTTGGCGGTACAAAAGGCATCACTTATCACACAGCCTATTACAACATTCTTTCCAGCTCAGTGAAGAAATATGGCCGTGGAGGTAGCATGGTCTTTCGGACGGATTCGACTAAACAAAATGGTGGCGTTATTTCGCCGAAATTCACGCTTTCAACCTCGAACGATTTCTCGGTGACCGTTAATCTCAACCAACAATATTGTTCCTCGGACATGGCTTTTTCGCCTGAATATGCCGCCGGTTTGGTTTGCGATTTTAAGAACGATGGGACTTTGGTTCCTGTTTTACTTAAAGATTATTCGCAAGATTATTCCGATTTCACTTTAACCAATGTCACTTCTGCCGTTAAGAGTTCGGCTGATTATGTTGCGGCGGGTTCTCCTAGTGCTTTCCCTGCCTATTTGATGGTTGAGGTTAAAACTTCTACCAGCGGATCAAATTATCCGGCCTTGTTCATTAATTCGGTTTCGCTTACGGGGACGGTGAACGAAGATCAACAATTAATGGCTTTTACTGATGCGACGGCGATGATGGCTTCTAGTAACCCTTATTCGATTTATGGTTCGGCCACTCTGGATATTTATCAATCCGCGGTTATCCTTGGCGATTTCCGCTATGACTATTATGAAGCCGCTTTTGGCGATGATGAGTACATTTTCGATATCGATACTATCAACGATTTTGTTAAAAAAGGTTATATGACTTATACTTGGGGCACTCACAAAGTTACGGGCGATTATGATCCGGGCGAATTTACCTTAACCGAATTAGGCAAAACTTATTGCCCTCTTCAGGCGGTGAGCAAGGAAAGAATTACGGCTTTCCGCGGCCAAATCACCGGGAGAAGCATCGTTGGCACTCGCTCCCTTTATCGCTATGACTATTACAAAGGTCTCATCAGCAAATGTGCCTATCCGCAATATATCTTTGGTACGAATGGCAATGGACAGGACTTCTTTAAGATTGTCTTTAGCGGTCTTGGAACCTCGCTTCTCCTCGGATTATTGACGGCAGTCATCAACTTCACCATCGGTTTGATTTGGGGTTCTATTTCCGGTTATTTTGGAGGCTGGACCGACATCCTGATGGAACGTTTCACCGAGATTCTTGGTGGCATGCCTTGGATTGTCATGTTCACTTTGATCGTTTTGCTTCTTGGCTCGAATTTCAATACCTTCCTTTTGGCTCTTTGCTTGACCGGGTGGATGGGCATGGCCTCAGGAACGCGTGAGCAATTCTACCGCTTTAAGGGAAGGGAATACGTTTTGGCTTCGCGGACGTTAGGAGCCAGTGACGCCCGTTTGATATTCCGTCACATTCTGCCCAATGGTATCGGAACCATTATTACTTCAGCAGCTTTCATGATTCCGGGCGTTATTTTCTCGGAAGCTTCCATTTCTTATTTGTTACCGAGCACTTTGGCACTTTCTGCCAATAAGAGTTTCGGCGTCACCCTTTCTCAAGCTCAATCGAATATCAACCAATATCCCTACATGATTATCAGTGCCTCAATCGTCATGGTTTTCCTTATGATTTCATTTAACTTGTTCGGCAACGGCTTGCGCGATGCCTTCAACCCCTCTTTGAAAGGATCCGAAAACTAATGGAACAAAAGCAGAAATATACAACAATCGATTATCCTTACACCGTCGGGGAAGCCCCCGAGGGCGCTCAGACGGTTCTTTCTGTTCGCAATTTGGCCATTTCTTTTGCGACCGATGAAGGCTTTGTTCGTGCTGTTCGGGGCGTTTCGTTTGATCTTTATAAAGGGGAGACCCTTTGCATCGTCGGTGAGTCAGGGTCAGGCAAATCGGTCACCAATAAAACCATCATGGGAATTTTGCCGGCGACCGCTCACATCGATAGCGGCTCGATTACTTATGAAGGTGAAGATTTGACCAAAATTGCTGAAGATGAATTCCATCGGATTCGTGGAACCAAAATTGGAATGATTTTCCAGGATCCGCTTTCATCTCTTAACCCGATTATGCGTATTGGCAAGCAAATCACCGAGGTCATGATCATTAACGGAGATCACTTAAAGCACGCTTACGATGATTTAATCTCGAGCGAACTCATCAAATATAAGAACGATGAACGTCTTTTAGAAATCGCTCACGATGAATATCGCTTTGCCAAACGGAAAAAGAATAAGGTTTCTAAAGAGGATTTAGCCAAGGCTAAAGCTAATTTTGAAGGCAAAAAAGTCGAGATGGTCCCAATCATTAAAGAAGACAAGGAACAATTGATCAAGGCTAAAAAATCGGCAAAAATTAAGGTAGCCGAGATGAAGAAAGAGATTGTTGGACGGCACAAAACGTTGCGCGGGCCTATCCTTAAACGACTTTTGACTTTCAAAAATATCTCAACGGACTATGCGGATTTTATTAGCGAACGTCGTCGTTATGTTTCCGAGCTCCGTGTCACTCACAAAGAGGCGAAGATGCGGGCGCTTAGAATTATGCAAGAAGTCGGTATTGCTGAGCCTGAGCGTCGTTTTAATCAGTACCCTTTTGAATTCTCTGGCGGTATGCGTCAGCGTATCGTTATCGCCATTGCTTTGACTGCTGACCCCGATATTTTGATTTGTGATGAGCCGACCACAGCCTTGGATGTCACGATTCAGGCCCAAATACTCGAATTAATCAATAAACTTAAGGCCGCCCGTCATATGTCTGTCATCTTCATCACACACGATCTTGGTGTTGTTGCCAACATGGCGGACCGGGTGGCGGTGATGTATGCCGGAAAAATTGTGGAATACGGCAAAGTTAACGAGGTTTTCTATCATCCCGCTCATCCGTATACTTGGGCCTTGCTTTCATCCATTCCGGATATTGATAGCAGGGAGCGCCTTGAGGCCATCCCAGGAACTCCTCCGAATATGCTTTTCCCGCCCGAGGGAGATGCTTTTGCCCTTCGGAGTCGCTATGCTCTTGGCATCGACTTTAAGAAGGAGCCGCCGATGTATAAGCTTTCGGCAACGCATTATGCGGCAGCTTGGATTCTCGATGAACGGGCTCCGGAAGCCGTTATGCCGAAAATCGTTTCGACTCGTATTGCGAACTCTTTAAGGAAGGCTGGTGTTAAAGATGTCTGATTCAACGAATAAAAATGCCGCTCCCGATAGAGATGCTTTTTCTGAACTTTCGCCAATTCAAAAGCAGAAAGCCCTTTTCGTTGCCCGTCGCGCCTCTTTGAAGAAAGCCTTAGCGCTCGAACGTGCTGCGGCTAAAAAAGATTCCGAAGATTTCGCAAAAGCCGAAAAAGAATACAAAGAAGCTAATCCGAATTCCCAAGTTAAACTTAAAGCGGATTTTGACCAAAAAGTGGCCGCTTATCTTCCTGTTTGCACTAAGCACGCCGTGACAATTCAAGAACTAAAGTTTGAACTGTCTTGCTCCGCGATTTCTTACCACCCCGAGTTTCAAAAAGATAACGTTTTGCTTTCGGTGGAACATCTGAAGCAGTTCTTCACCATGGGTGGAGATTACAAGACGAAAGCTGTCCATGATATCTCTTTTCAAATTCATCAAGGGGAATGCTTTGGACTCGTCGGGGAGTCTGGTTGCGGGAAAACGACGACAGGACGTTGCATTTTGCGTCTTTATGATATCACTTCGGGCTCTATTTATTATAAGGGTTACCGCATTAACAGCGGTTCGCGCTGGAATGAGAAAGAAATCAAGTGGAGTCGCATTCATAGCAAAGAAAAGATTGCCTTGCTTCGAAACAAGGAATCGGAAGAGATTTCTTCGATACCGCTCCAATCGACGGAGTGGGTCAACAAAATCGCCGATCTCGATCGCCGTGAGAGCGAAGAACTTAAAGAAAAGAATGATCCGACGAACGATGACAACGATGTTATCGTTGCTGGTATCAAAGCGAACTACCAGAAAGAACGAGAAGAATATACGATGCTTCTCAACGCGGCCAAAGGCAGCGAAAGCGAACAGTATAATCAGATTCGCCAGTTCTATGAAGATAAAATCGCCGAGTTAAAAGCCGGCGAGAAACTTCACGTTGAGGAACAAAAGGCGATTATTCGTCAAATTCGTTATGATAACAAGCACATCGGAAACATCCGGCTTGTCGATATGAAAGAGAGCCAACCCGCCCGTTATGAAGACGGCCATTTAATTCAACCGAAAATCGCGAGTCACACCGTGATGAATGAAATTCAAATGATCTTCCAGGACCCCGTTGATTCTCTTGACCCCCGGATGACGGTCGAAGACATTATTCAAGAAGGCCTACATATTCAGCATCATTACAACAAGGCCGAAAACCATCAAAAATGCATTAGCATGCTTCAAAAAGTTGGCTTGATTCCGGATTATGCCTCTCGTTACCCCCATGAATTTTCTGGTGGCCAACGCCAGCGAATTGGTATTGCTCGCGCTTTGATTATGAACCCCAAACTTTTGATTTGTGACGAACCAATTTCGGCGCTTGATGTTTCGATTCGTGCTCAAATTCTTAATTTACTTAACGATGTTAAGAACTCGATGGGATTGACCTTGATGTTCATTGCCCACGATCTTTCGGTCGTCAAATATTTCTGTGATCGGATTGCCGTTATGTATTTTGGCAATATGGTTGAACTTGCGACTTCGGAAGAACTCTTCCGCCATCCGCTCCATCCGTACACAAAGGCATTGCTTTCCGCAATCCCGAAGCCCGATCCTTTGAGCGAAAAGAACAGAATTCGGAAAATCTACAATCCTTCGAAAGTTCATGACTATTCAAAGGAAAAACCGACATTCCGTGAGATCGTCCCCGGCCATTTTGTTTTGTGCAATGAACCGGAATTCCAAGCTTATTTATCCGAAATTAAAAAACTTGATGAAGAATCGGCAAAAGTTGGAGGCGTAAAGAAATGACAACCAAGGTAAAAACAAAAGCAAAAGCTAGTTTTGATGGTCTTTGCGTTGCCCCTTTAGCGGGAATCATCGCCTGCGCTCTTTATTTTCTTTCATTTTTTCTCAACCTTAACGTGAACTATATTGCTCCTCAAGCGGCATCCTCGAGCGCGCAGCCCTCTTCGTTGCATTTTCTCATTTCTACTTTTCGTGGCCCGCTCTTTTCGGCCGCGACATTGCCAGCGACTTCGCCTTTTGCTACGCCCTTCACTACGGACTCGCTTTTGAATTTTTCTTTTGTGGTGCTGTTTTTCTTCCTCTTTATCGCCCTTTTTATCTCGCTTCTTTATCATAAAAACGTTTCTCATATCGGTTATGTCTTAAGCTTTGGAGGTTTACTCTTTCTTTACGCCCTGATTAAAATCATCACTTTGGCTATCTCCTTCAAAAGCTCCTATATTAACTCCATCCTTTTCTACTCGCTTTCGTTGATTGGTGCCGCTTTTATGATTTATTTCTACATCTTGAAAGGTTTAGATGGCGATGCAAATTTCCGTTATTTCCTGGTCTTCGGTCTGACTTTTGTTTTTCTTTATTTTGCGATGATTGGTCAATATTCGTTTTTTGAGACATACACCTATAAGGGCAATTCCGTCTTTTGGATTTCGCTTTTTGGCAGTCGCATTGTTTTGTATGGTTTTATTGTTGCAACGATCGTTTCGGTCAAATCGGACTATGATCCGAATCCAATTCAATTAGACGAGTTTGGCAACCCCATTGACCAAAAAAAGGTTCAGGCTACTCCTAAAAAAGATTCGTAGATTTTATATTTGGTTTCTCGTGCTTTTTGCAAGTTGATTTCGGCGACATCCTATGGGTTTCCCATCATCCTGCTGTTTCTGATTTCATGACCGTGTTTGCTCTTTGATGCAATTTAGCGGTCTTTTAATTTGACTTGGTTTTTTCTCATGTGGATTACTTTTACCCAATAGACAAAAAGGTTAGAATGTTAATAGAAGGAAAGGGGCACCCCCTTCAAGTAACTTTATGAAAAAAAGAATTTTTCAAAAATTTATCATTCTTCCTCTCGGCGCGATAGCGCTGGGTGTTTTGTCTTCCTGCACTTTTAATTTTTGGAGCACCGTTAACGGCAGCAAGAGTATGGTCACCTCAGGTTTGGCCATAACGTCGAAAGATGGCACGTCTTACGGCGCGCCTAAAACGTCTTATGACTCCGGGACGAACTACTCTCCCAAGTCAACCGCTTTTACACAGAGCAAGGTCGAATCTTCCGGCTCTGGGTTTATGATGCCATCAACGGGGAAACTCAATATCCTCGTGATTCCAGTCATCGTCGATGATTTTAAAGCAAACGCCACCGAAAAAGTCCGGAATGATATCAATTCCGCTTTCTTTGGCGACCCTGCCGAGACTTCGTGGGAGAGTTTGGCCTCTTTCTATTACAAATCTTCTTATGGTCAATTGCTTCTCAATGGTACCGTCAGCCCTTGGTACGATTGCGGTTATACGAGCAAACAGATCTCCGAATTAACTTATACGGGCACATCGTCCTATCGGAGCGCTTATGAACCGACATGGACGATTTTGGAGAACGCAGTGGCTTGGTATCAAAGCAACTATCGAACCGATTGTTCAGAATTTGATAGCGATGGCAATTCCGTGATCGATGCCGTTTGGCTTGTCTATAGCGCTCCCGATGCCCAAAAAGATACTTCTTTGGATTCGACGGATTTCTGGGCCTATACCTATTCGGATCTTCTTCCTTATGAAAAAGCCGTTAAGGTGGGTTCGACTTCAACCTGCATTCCTTTCCGCTATAGCTGGGCTTCCTACGATTTCTTGTACGCGGGCTATGGGACGACCGGCATCGATGCGCATACCTTCATCCATGAAACTGGCCACTTAATGGGCCTTGATGACTATTATGTGACCGATACCGCCTCCTCCTACACGACCAACTATGGCCCCATGGGGCGTATCGACATGATGGATTTCAACATCATCGACCATAATGCCTATAGTAAATATGCTTTGGGTTGGATTAAGCCTTATGTCGTGACAGGGGCGACGACCATCACCCTTAAGCCTTCTGCGACGAGCGGGCAAGCCATTCTCCTTCCGACGAGCACCAATGGCTGGAATGGCAGCGCCTTCGATGAATATATGTTATTGGAGTTCTATACGCCGACCCTTTTGAATAAAAAGGATTCCGATAGCGCCTATCCGGACAATGAGCAACGCGGTTTCACGGTCAACGGCATTCGCATGTATCACGTTGATGCTCGCTTGGTTGCGATCAGCAATGGCGTTGCTACTTATAGCGACAGCCTGGTAGCGAATGATACGGCTTATACCATCATGGCTCACGGGAATTCTAGCGCTTATAACAAAAACACGGGAACGACTTTGAGCTACCGCCTGGTTCAAGAAATGGATTGCAAGAGCAAACGGAATTTCGATACCGATCCTTTGATTGTCACGAAAAACGGCAAACAAACTCTTCTTCCGGATGTTGCGGATGACACGAGTTTGTTCCAAAACGGAGACTCTTTCTCCTTCGCCAATTATTCTCACAGTTTCCCCAAGAGTACGATGAATGACGGCAATTCTTTCCCCTATAAAGTTGCGGTGTCGGGTATCTCGTCAGAATCGGCGATGGTGACGATTTCGCTTTAATCTTCATTCTTTTGTATGAAAACAACTTGGCTTTTGCTATCATCTAAGGTCCGATTGAAAGGGGACCTCAGATGATTAAGAAACGCCTTCTTCCCATTTTCTTATTGACGTCAGCCTTTTTGGCTTCTTGCGTCAATAACACAAGTTCTTCTCTTTTAAACAGTTCTTCTTCTACTAACAGTGCCGCTTCGAGTGCAGATGGCACTTCTTCGACGAGTGAAACGTCTTCCTCTTCAACTGACGCTTCCTCTTCGAGCAGTTCAAGCACGACGACATCATCTTCT
>DAISHV010000023.1:19775-22746 GCA_036822315.1 Bacillota bacterium
TCCTCCTCCAGTTCTTCCTCCTCGAGTTCGTCTTCTTCGAGCTCTTCTTCGAGCTCTTCTTCGAGTTCGACCCTTGTCGAAAGCGATTCCTATGAACTGATTACGTTTAAAACCACGGGCGCTTCCAGCACGGCTCTCGCTAATTTTAGCGGCGTTTTCACTGAAGAAGGCGTGGGCGGGGCGAGTTTATCTGGCAGTTATTGTTATAGCAATAACGGTTCCTTAAAGATGGGCTCGAGCAAGAGTGATGGTACGCTCAAGATCACCTTTCCTAAAGCACTTATCGTCAATTCGATTATTTTAACTTTAAAATCCTATTCTTCTACCAAAACCCCTACGGTTTCTTTCAAAACCGACGCGGATTCCTCCGAGCGTAGTGCGACAATCACTTCGGACTTCCAGGATTATCCTTTTACCTATTCTTCTGGAAAAGTCTCCAGTTTCTCTTTGACGGTTCCCAAGAGCTTCCAAACGGTGGTTTCTTCAATCGGCTTTTACGGCCCGAGCGCTGCGGTTAATGCCAGTAAGGTCAAATCTTTTACGGTCTCTCCGAGTTCGATCGCCCGTCTTGGCGTTGGAGCAAGCCAACAATTGAATGTTACGACTTCGCCTCTCCGGAACGATGTTGTTCCGAGTTTCGTTTCTTCCAATCCCGATGCCGTCAGTGTCTCTTCGACGGGCTTAGTTACGGGAATTAAGGTGGGTTCTGCAAAGATTTCAGTGAAAATCGCTGCTCAAGACACTTCCAGTGGAGCTGAACTCGCTCAAAGCGTGGATGTGGTCGTCTCGGATGCTCCAGCTTATGAAAAACAGAGTTCTCGGTATAGCCAAGAACAGCTTTCGGCTGCTTCGGGCACCCCGGTTCTCCCTTCCAAAGGCAATCAAAAGCTTTTGGTCATCCCCGTCAAAATCAGCAACTACGCTGCGAATGCCACAGCCGCGAATCTCGCCCGTTTAAAGACAACCTTCTTTGGCAAGAGCGAAGAAACGTCTTGGGAGAGCCTCGCTTCGTATTACAACAAGTCCTCCTATGGTGCATTGAACATCACCGGGAAAGTTACGGATTGGTTCGATTGTGGTTATTCCACGACTCAAATTAAGGCTCTTACGGGGTCGGGTGAGAATGCTTCCTATTACGATCCGACGTGGACGATTCTTGAGAAAGCGGTGGCTTGGTACAAACAGAACAACACCGATATCGCGGATTACGATAACAACAAAGATGGAATTCTTGACGGTGTTTGGCTCGTCTATAGCGCGCCGTACTATTCTGAAACTAACGGCTTAGGTGACACCTTCTGGGCATATACCTATTGGGATTACGATGCTTTAGCGACTAACCCGACCGCGGCGAATCCCGTTGCGGGCAACTATTGCTGGGCTTCGTATAATTTCATGAACGAAGGCTATGGGGCTAACGGAGTGGATGCCCACACGTATATTCATGAAACGGGTCATTTGATGGGGCTCGACGATTATTACGTGGCCTCCAGCAAAGATGGCACCAAGAATTACGGGCCGATGGGCGGCATCGACATGATGGATTACAACATCATTGATCATAATGCCTACAGCAAGTTCGTGTTTGGCTGGGAAAGTCCTTATGTCGTTTCGGGTGCTTGCGAAATCACGCTAAATCCTGCCTCAAAAACAGGCGATTCCATTCTCCTTCCGACTTCGGATGGATGGAATGGCAGCGCCTTTGACGAATATTTGCTCCTCGAGTATTACACCCCGACCGATTTGAATGAAAAAGACTCGGCGAGCGCCTACCCTGGCAATGGAATCCAAGGTTTTAGCGAGAACGGGATTCGTATTTATCACGTCGACGCTAGAATGGCGAAAATGAATTCTTCGAGCAATTTCGTTTCTTATACTAATGACATCGTTTCGGATGACTCTTATTTCACTGTGACAGCCCACTCGAACAGCAACGCTTACAACGTGACCAACATCGATTTCCGCTTGATTCAGGAGCTCGATTGCACCAAGAAACGGAATTTCGATACCGGGAGTGAGAATGGTGGATCCATCGTCGCTGACAACTCTTCGCTTTTCCAAAATGGCGATTCTTTCACCTTTGACGCCTATTCCGCTTCGTTCCCGAAGAAAACCACAATGAACGATGCTACGGCCTTCCCTTATGCGATTCACTTCGGCGAACAAACTAACGCTGGGGCGAAAATTACGATTACGCTTGCTTAAATTTCTCCGTTCTCTCTTCTTGAAGAAGAGACAATATCCTAGTAAGATAGTTTCGTTTCATCGAAAAGGATTTTTACCACATGAAAAAGAATAATGGAATGTTAGTCTTGCTGGGAATGGTCATCATTCTCGTGAGCATCGCGGCGATGCTCTTGCCGCTCGGAACGGGCTTCGTCACTGCCCAAGGCGACAATATCATTGGCTATGACTTTGTCTTCGGCAACAGCTCTGCTCGGATCAATCCGGAGCAAGGCGGGCCGTATGGCGGTCTCATCACCGCGTTTGTCTTAGGCTGTGTTGGTGGGCTTTTCCAAATTATCGCTCTCATCTTCAGCTTCGGGCAGGGCGGCAAAAAGTTCGTTGGTTTCATGGACATTGTCGCTGGTCTTTGCTTCGTTACGACCGCTATCCTCTTCTTCTTAGCCAAGTCGCTTGTTGGCAACTACCTCAATGGCAACGCCCAAATTGGTTTGACCTTGAGCTGGGGCTTCCTCGGTGCGGCGATTGCTAGCGCGGTTTCTGGTGTCTTGAGCCTTGGCGTTGGCTTCAAAACCTTCCTTGCCAAAGAGTAAACGATTCCTCGATTTGATTCTTAGCCCTCGCGAGAGGGCTTTTTCTTTGAAATTTGATCTTTTTAGAAAAAATAGTGCGATGAAATCTTTCTTTCGTCTCCTTACTAAAAAATAATAATTGACAGTTTTTCGACCTATGTTTTAATAATGCCATCCAGCGGGGAAACCTACTGAATTGCCTAAGCGCTCGATCG
>DAISHV010000024.1:0-2964 GCA_036822315.1 Bacillota bacterium
ATCTCTTCATGACGGGAGATATCGGCACAAAAATGGTCGAAGAGGGCGAAATTATCTTGAAGAGCGAATTCGTAGGCGTGACCCCATAGATAGAACAGAGCCAATTCCTCATCGCTTTGATAAAACCGCTGAAGGGTTTCTTGCAGGAGCGGATCGTTATGATGAATGGTCGGAGCCCACAAGAGCCAATTGTAGGGTCGGTGAAAGGCGTAGGTAGATGCCGTCGTCCTAGCGTAATGGATTTTAAGATCCGTTAGGGCTTGAAGGGTTTTGGCATTATACGTGCCATAAGGATAGGCGCTTCCGAAACAAGAAATCCCGAAAACCCGCTCCAGTTTTTCTTTATTCTTCTCGTATTCGTTTAACTGAACTTCATAGGGAAGATCTTCGAGATGGGGATGGGAATACGTATGATTCGCCACTTCCATTCCCTCGTAAAGCGCACGTTCCTGTTCAAGATTCACATGGGAGCAATCGATGGTGTTACGAAATTTCGCTTGGCCGCTCTGACCATAGTTCAGATTGAACGTTCCGCGAAGGTGATGCTCTTTTAAAATAGCAATAAGCCGGCGGTCTTGAATCACACCGTCGTCATAAGAGAAAGTTACGGCTTTGCTTTTGAAGTTGGGGTATAAGAGGGTGAAATTCATGCTCCCTCCTTTCCGAAAAAATCAGAGCATCGAACTATATTCAACCGAAGCGAAAGCGACATTGAACGCGGTGAAATAAGCTTTGATGGCGTCAAGCGACATTCCCGCTTTGACGCAACCCGTGATCGTTTCCCAATTATCATCGGAGAAAACGCCATTGGCGTAGCCGGGATTATAGAGGTACGTTTTTTTATCTTCCGTCGAAACCTTGATGCACTTATGGATATCACCATTCGTGTCGGTCGTGGAATAGACATAATTGATCTTTTTGCCATTAAGGTACGTGCAAAGGGCTTTTTCAGAACTCAGCCAATCGGCCCAAGTCGTTGCGGCTTCCTCACGGAACATTTTGTTCTCAGGGAAAGTCAAAGTGTAATCAACATCCCGAGTACTGCTGCCCTTTTTTGAGCCATAGGCATGAATCTGCTTATTTTGAACACAAGAGAAATACCAGCCGCAGTTACCGCCTAATTTGTAGGTGCCAGAATCCTGTTGAGCTAAATAACGATTCAAATCGGTCCAAGCCGAAGCCGTGTCGCTCGCATCAATGCTATCGTTGCGGTAGCAAACATAATCGCCATGGTTGATATAAGGGACATCATCGTCGTTGGCGCTGTCACGGAGAGTCCCTGTAAAGGTATAGTCCCCCACCTTGATGTGTTTAGCGAAATTGATTTTGCCTTGAGTTCCATCAAGGAGAGTTCCATCGTCGACCGTGAGGTATTCGATTGAACTGTCGCTAAATTCATCAACGTTGATCCGAGCCCACATCGCTGGCAAGTAAGTCTCCGAAATAGTCGCGGAAGTCACCGTTCCTTTATTCAAGACGACTTGGGCAGAGAAAACGTAGTTTCCGAAATCGGATCCGGTGTTGGTCCAATAGCAGGTTCCGGTAGCGGTTCCTTGGCTGCAGCCGCTTAATAATGGGAGTGCCAAAAGGCCAAGAAGAAGGGTTTTGCAGAGATTTTGCTTTTTCATTTAGTCATTTCCCGGTTGTTTGCCAATGTAGGCTAAGATGCCACCATCCACGTAAAGGATGTGGCCATTAACGAAGTTCGAAGCATCCGAAGCTAAGAAAACTGCCGGGCCTTGAAGGTCCTCGGGTTTGCCCCAACGACCCGCCGGAGTCTTGGCGACGATGAAGGCATCGAACGGATGGCGTGAGCCATCGGGTTGTCTCACTCTTAACGGCGCGGTTTGCGGCGTCTCGATATAGCCCGGGCCGATACCATTGCATTGGATGTTGGCACCACCATATTCGGAGCAGATATTACGGGTAAGCATCTTCAAACCACCTTTGGCGGCGGCATAAGCGGACACGGTCTCACGACCAAGTTCCGACATCATCGAACAGATGTTGATGATCTTGCCATGCCCTTCTTTGATCATGTAAGGAATCACGGCTTTCGAAACGATAAACGGAGCGACCAAATCGACATCAACCACCGCCCGGAAATCCGCCGTCGACATTTCGGTCATCGGGATCCGTTTGATGATGCCCGCGTTATTGACCAAGATATCAATGTGACCAAATTTGGCGACGATAGTTTTTAAAAACTCCACCACTTGTTCTTCTTTGGTGACGTCGCAAACTTCGCCATAAGCATCAATGCCAACGGCTTCATACGCTTTGCGGCCCATCTCGCATTTTTCCGGATTAAGATCGTTGAAAATAATCTTCGCGCCCGCTTTGGCTAAAGCCGTGGCAATGGCGAAGCCAATACCATAGGAGGCACCGGTAACCCAAGCAACTTTGCCATCGAGACGAAAATCTGACATTTCCATAATTTGTAAACCTTCTCGCCAGTATTTTATCATCTTCATTACGTCGATAAAGGCGCGAAAAGCCTATTTGTGCTTCTGATACAAAAGCAGTTAAAAAAGAACAGAAAAAATCTTATTTCTCAACAGGCTTTTCCGGATATTTGACCGGAATGGCAATGCCATATTTCGCCAAATAAGCATCTTGGGCATCGAAATACTTCCGGAAATGCCGGAAATAATCTTTGACGCCCCAATAAACGTGATAGTTCGAAATCGTGGGATCATTTAAAAGCTTGGGATAGTTAAATCCCCCGACGACTTTCCAATTATTGAGGAAACCAAAATGAAAGGCATCAACGGGGCAATTGACCACGCAGCGCATGCAAAGCGAACATTTGTTATTGATGCGAATCTGTCCTTTTTTATTGAGATAAACCGCCTGATTTGGGCAGTTCTTAAGACAGAGGTTGCAATGGATGCACTTCTTTTTCTTCGTATAGGTGAACCAGGAATTGACTTGAGGAGCAATCCATTCAATTCTTAAAAGCCA
>DAISHV010000024.1:3064-11527 GCA_036822315.1 Bacillota bacterium
TCATTAAAATGGAAGGGCTCACCTGAAACTTTGAAAAAGAAGTAGGGTTTGCAGGCTTTTTTGATATTTTTCCGAACGAAGTTAATAAAAGTTAACGGCGTGTTGAAGGCATGAATCGGATAGCCAAACCCCAAAAGATCGTAGCCTTCGACATCGGGAACGGGCTTTAAGGGAAGACTCATTTCATAGAGATCAACGCTGTAGCCTTCTTCCGAAAGATGCTTCGCAAAAAATGAAGCACATAAGGCGGTGCCGCCCGTACCGGAAAAATAAAAGAGAAGAGCTTTTTTCATGGTGGAGAACCCTGTGATATCACTTAAACGAATGATTCGGATAGCAACGCTGCACCATCGTATGAATCGACTCGGCTAATCCACCGCGACCAATGTGAAGCTCATTGCAAACCCGGTCGATTTCTTCTTGGGGAATCACCATGTCTTTACTCATGATATCCGTCATGACCTTCTGAAGATTAAGTCCCGCTTCTTTGCCTTCCTTCTTATCCTTGTTAATGATGGATTTAGCTCCAAGACCACAAACCCAACCCGCCGGATTGATAATCTTGCGCTTTTTGCCCATCGCGCCAATCATCATTTCATCCAGCATCCAATTGAAGGTGTGATTTTCATCAGCGACAGGATAATAAGCGCCATCTTTGCCGTATTCAATTGCACCAACACCAGCTTCGCCGACGTGCTCGACCGCGATCATCGAGGTCGAACCTTTCGGGAAGAAAATGATTTTTTTGTTATAGGCAAACCGATCGAGGAAGACGCCTTTCCACAAAGGCATGCGTTCGGGCATGGATCCGAAAATGTAGGGAAGCTCAAGAACCACCACTTCCATATTTTTCTTTTGCTCGTTAAGAATCTTGCCTTGGGCAACCCGGGCGGCAACATAGACGTGGTTCTCCGCCAAATGGGCATCGGGATAAAGGGTATTGAAATAGTTGAAATAGGAATTATAAACGACCGCTTTTTTGACACCGGCTTTTTCGGCAGCCCGGAAGCACTTGGCGCAGGCAGTCACCAACCGATCAAAGAAGAAAGCCTTGGCCGGGGCAGGCGGAGTCACCCGATCGTCAGGTCCAACGCTATAAACCATGTAGTCATAGCCTTTCATCATCTCGGCAAGTTTATCTTCATCTAAAGAAAAAAGATCACCGAATTGAGTTTTGATTTCGCTAGGAAACCAGCCTTTGAGATTAATATCATCGACCGAAATGGAACCGACTTCATAGCCCTTCTTTAGAGCGGCGAGAGCGGTGTAATACCCTAAAAATCCCGTCCCACCCAAAATCATGATTTTTGCCATTGGTAAAAACTTCCTTTACTGAGTATTTTAACAAAAACGACCCGACAATAAAGATTTTCTTTTTGGGGGTTAAACCAGTTTATTCTCGCGGAGATAATCCAAAGTGTCTTTGACACTTTCTTCAAGACTCCGAGGTTCGTAATCAAAAGCTTTTTTGGCCGCGGTTCGATCAAAACGATTCGCATGGCGAATCACCGATATCGCAAAACGAGTATAAAGGGGCCTCGTGTGCGTAATTTTGGCGCTCAATTTGATGAAAGGCAGGCCAAGGTAGGCTAAAAAGAATGGAAAAACGGTAACGTGGCGGCCTTTGCCCCCATTCCACTTTTTGGCAAGAAGCAAGAAATCTTTCAAGGAAATCTCGTGACCAGAAAGAATAAAACTATCGCCTTTTCTTTCTCCTTCCGCCAAGGTAATCATCGCATTCGCGACATCACGAACATCGACGATGTCGTAGCCCTGAGGCACGACGCCTGGAATTTTGCCCAAGACATAATCGCGGAGCAATTGAACCAAATGGTTATGCCCATCATCGCCCGGACCGATAATCCCCGCAGGATAGACCACCACAGCATCGGCGCCGGATTGGATTTTTTCTTTGATGAAGTCCGTCGCCATGGCTTTTGTCGCCGGATAGCCTGCCGCATGTTCAAAATCACTCACTAACGGTGAAGCTTCATTCACTAAAGAGCGAGTTTGAAGGAAGGCATCAACCGAGGAAACGTAGATGAACCGAGCGCCTTGTTTTTCTTCGAATTCGTGGAAGACGTTTTTGACCCCTTCAACGTTGACACTTAGCATCGCTGGATTAGCACGGTTTGCTTGAATGCTGATCAGGGCGGCCAAATGAATGACACAAAACGAATGGGGCTCAAGACCAGAAAAGGTTTCTGTCAAGGTCTCAGGTTTCGTCACGTCGCCAAGATAATAGTGGAGCAAAGGCGATTCGATTTTTTCTTTCGGAAATTTAAAATCAAAAGCTCGAATAGGATTTCCCGCGGCAAGCAACAAGGAAATTAAGGTCCCACCTAAGTGACCGGATGCCCCTATGAGAACATAGGTCAATTTTTCCTTCACGACTTCATCTTAGCATGAGTTTTGCCTTAGGAAAGAAAAGATTTCTCATTCGCTAAACAAAATCCCGTACCGTCTTGAATGTTTAAAAGGATTATGCCTTAATAAGGTCATGAAAGAAATGGCCTCGAAAAACCGCACATTAACCAAAGCGATTAATTTGGGAAGTTGCAATCTATTGCCTTGGCCTTTTCTTATCTTTTTCGTTGTCCCTTAATTCCTTCTTTTTGCTTACATCCGTGCAAAAACCAAGAAAGGAACAAGGACGATGAATTATGTTCTCTATGCCGTTTTTGAATCCGGAGCCAAGCTTGATGATCTTTTTATCACCCTTCATCAAAAAGGCTTCAACGGAACATACCTAAACGGCGCTTCAATTAATACCTTATTTAATTCGACTCTTAACGAAGACGAACCTTCGGTCATTTCTTTGCGGAATGCCATGTCATTAGGAAAAGGCAGCAATGCCACCTTTTTCCTTGTACTCAAAGAAGGTCAGTTCGAGATGGTGAAAAAAATGATTGAGGATTATACCGATAACTTCAAAAAGATTCGCGGAGGCATCTTCATGTGGCCTCTAAGCTTTTTTGAAGGCTCTTTCTAAATGAGCGCTTTGCCCTTTACGCTCATTTACGTTGCGGGTTTTCTCCTTCTCGGTCTCTTATCCTCAAGACTGATGAAGCTGATTCACTTCCCCAACGTGACCGGCTATCTCTTAACAGGCATCCTTTTTGGACCCTATGTTCTGGGCGCCATTATCGAAAAATCTCTGCAAATCCCCGATTATTTAGGTTTGCATGCACTTTTCGGATCGCCACTCACTAACGCCAATCCTCTTATTCCTACTCTTGATATCAGCTGGCTTTCTTCGGTCGCTTTGTCCTTTATTGCTTTTACGATTGGTCAGTCCTTTGATAAGCAAGCCCTCCGACTGACGGGAAAGCGGATCCTGGTTACTGCTTTTACTGAAGCCCTTGGCGGATCCCTCTTTGTTTTCTTGGGATTAATGATCGCCCATTTTATCGCGCCAGAGAGTTTCCCCTGGCCCATCATTCTGACCTTATCGGCAATTGCTTCGGCTACCGCCCCAGCGGCAACGGTTCTCGTTATTCGACAATATCGCGCCCATGGTAAGGTGGTTGATACGCTCCTTCCAGTCGTGGCCCTCGACGATGCCATCGCCCTTATTCTCTTTGCCATTTTCTTCTCGATTGCGAAAGCCATTTCCGGCGGAACGCTCGATATCTATTCCTTACTGGTTACCCCATTGCTCGATATTGGTTTATCCCTGGCTTTAGGTTATGGGCTGGGGTGGTTTCTCATCGGGATGAACCATTTCTTCAAAAGTCGGAACAATCGTTTGATTTTTGTCTTGGCGATTTTGCTTGCCATCGCCGGTGTTTCTTCCCTCCACCTGTTCCAAAATACACCGCTATCCGAATTCCAAATCTCACCCTTATTAGCGTCCATGATGGTTGGCGCGGTTTACTGCAACCAAGAAAAACAAGCTGCCGCCGTCATTGAGCGCGTCGATTATTTCACGCCACCGCTCTTCATGATGTTCTTTATCATTTCCGGCGCCCAGCTCGATGTCTCAATTTATTACAAGGATCTCACCCTCCTTGGGATGTTCTTGCCTCTCGCCGTCATTTATTTCTTCATGCGTTCTTTAGGCAAATGGACCGGCGCTTATGTTGGCTCTTTCAGCGAAAAGAATTGCGATCCCCGCATTCGTAAATATCTGGGTTTTATGCTTTTGCCTCAGGCTGGCGTTGCCATCGGTTTGGCCACGACGAGCGGTGAACAACTCACTGGCAATTTCGCTGGAGGCTATACCTATGGTGCCATTGTTGTTTGTGCGATTTTATCCACGACGATCCTTTACAACATCATCGGAGCTTTCTTGACCAAGGAAGCGCTTATTCGAGCGGGCCAAGTCGACGGGATGGGCCCCAATAAGAAGGAGGCTATTTATGCGGATTAAAGAATCACCTTTTTTCCAACGTTGGCGAAAGGTTTTTGAAAGTTATCTGAGCATCTTGCCCATTCTGGCGGTCACGACCGTCATCTATTTCGTCCATCTTTTGCCCGATTTCACCATTCAAGATTATGTGGCTTTCCTCTTTTGCTCTTTCTTGATTGGCTTTGGCCTATGGCTCTTCTCCTTGGGCGTCGACAATTCCATTTCGCGGATGGGTACATTATTAGGAACTTCGCTCTTCCGCTACCACAATCTCTTTTTTATCTCCATCATGGCTCTCATCATGGGCGTGATGATCACCGTCGCCGAACCCGATTTACGAATCATGGCCTCGCAAACGGGCTGGAAAGAACCTTTGCTCATCAGCGTTGTCTCGATCGGCGTCGGTGTCTTTTTCCTTGTTGGTGTTTTGCGAATCATCTTCAAAAAGAACCTGCAAGTCATGTTCCTTGCGTTCTATGGTTTTATCTTCGCATTAACCGGGCTCATCAATCCCAAATTCTTGCCGCTCTCTTTTGATAGCGGCGCCGTCGTTACCGGGCCTTTAACCATTCCTTTCATTCTTTCTTTCGGCGCCGGAATCGCCCTTTCCCGCAATAGTGCTAGCGGCGAAGACGCCTTCGGTTTAACCGCCTTAGCCACGGCCGGGCCGATTGTCTCGGTGATGATTCTCTCGTTATTCGCCGATCCCAATGAACTCAATTATTCCACGACGCCCTCTGCGCTCTCCCAAGTCACAACGTGGACAGAGTTTTGGCCGACGTTCGGTAAGAGCATGGGGACGAATCTCGTTAGTCAAGGCAAGGGGATTTTGCTGGCGATATCGCCAATAGCGATCTTCTTTTTCCTCTACGATCTTCTCTTCTTAAAACAGAAGGCAAAACAACGGGTCAAAATATTAATCGGTCTTCTTTATAGCGTTCTCGGGCTTTGGTTCTTCCTTAGCGCGGTCAGCACTGGTTTCTTACCCGTAGCTCAAAAATTGGGCTATGGTTTAGGCTCAAAAAGTTCGCTCTTCCCCTGGGCCGTCCTCTTGGGAGGTCTCTTCGGACTCTTCGGCGTTTATGCTGAACCAGCAGTCCACGTTTTGGGCAAGCAAATCGAAGCTGTCAGTGAAGGCGCGATCAAGTCAAAACAGATTCTCTTTATCATGGCAGTCTCCGTCGGGGCAGGCATGGCCATGCATATGGTGCGGGCCCATTTCCACTTCAGCATTCTCTATTATTTCGTTCCGCTATACGCTTTAGCGTTAGCCCTATCCTTCGTTGTGCCGAAAATCTACGCGAACATCGCCTTCGATTCCGGCAGCATTGCTTCAGGACCGATGGCGGCTTCCTTCGTGATGCCTTTTGTCGTCGGCTATACCTTGGCCGATAGCGGAGCGGATTATATCTATGAATATGCCTTTGGCACCATCGCAATGGTCTCGGCAATGCCGCTCGTGGTCATTCAGCTTCTAGGTCTCTATGCCGAAATCAAACGTTCCATTTTGCTCCAGCGCGTTCAAAAACAATTCAAGGAAGCGGACGATTGCCAAGTCATTCACTTCGCCGCTCGTTAATTCTCGGGATCAAACTCCCAAGTATCGATGTCATCCCATTTCCGGTTTTGGCACCAAAAAACTTTATTCGCCTTCGAATCGAAGACGATGCTAACCGCAGTCGGAGCGCCACCATCTTCTTGAGCAACGGCTTTCAAAACGTCGAACATGTCTTTGACATCAAACTCAGGTTTCGCCTCTTTTAAGAGAGCATTCGCTTTCTCGTAGCGGTCAACTCCCGCCCAAGGATGATGCGTGCTTTCTTCTTTCATGAGTTGAAAGTTGGTCAGGACGGAATAGGCGGGTTTTGCAAGGATTTTATAGCCTAAACCCGGAAAAATCTGCAGGACATTGCCCTCTTTATCACTATCTTGTGCTTGGAGAGAATTGTCCTTCTCGTTATAAAAAGGATTGGCTTTGACTAAAGAGATCAATTCGGAAAACGTGATTTGTTTTAACAAAAGCCGAAGGTTTTCCCGATCCAGGTAATGGTAGGCTTTATTTTCGCCTGGATACTGGCTTTCAACTACCCCCGGGTTCATCGCCGGAAGATTAACGAAGTCTCCTCGGGCATTGCAGCCAAAACAAGGTTGCCAAAGCCGGTCATTGATCAAAAGAGAAACGTAGAAAGCCTTATTCTTGGTGACAATATGATATTTCCAACCCGGGTTGTCGAAGTTAAAACCCACAATGGTCTTCTTCTGATTTACGACGATACTGGTGCACATGG
Organism: Bacillota bacterium; assembly: GCA_036822315.1. Lineage (GTDB taxonomy): Bacteria > Bacillota_I > Bacilli_A > RFN20 > CAG-826 > UBA4951. The sequence continues at coordinate 9,704 of DAISHV010000024.1, forward strand.
TTTCATCATACGCTTCTTTTGAGCATCTTCCTTCCGTTTCTTGCTGCTATCGTTTAAGGTGTTATCGGAGGTAAAAATCCATGTCCATTTATGATTATCATGTCGTCGACAACCAGGGCAAAGATATCGCCCTTTCCGCTTATCAGGGTAAAACCCTTTTGATTGTGAACACCGCAACGAAATGTGGTTTCACTCCCCAATATAAAGCTCTCGAAGCCCTCTATGAGAAATACCAAAGCAAAGGTTTCCTCATCCTCGACTTCCCCTGCAATCAATTCTTCCATCAGGCGCCGGGAAGCGATGAAGAAATCAACCATTTCGCCACCATCGAATATGGCACCACGTTCCCCCGCTTTCAAAAAATCGAGGTCAATGGCAAAAACGAAAACCCGCTTTATACCTATCTCAAGAGCGTGAAGCCTGGCCGAATCGCTTGGAACTTCACGAAGTTCCTTATCGATAGCAAAGGCAATGTGGTAAACCGTTACGCACCCGCCACGAAGCCTGAAGATTTCGAAAAAGACATCGTCGCCTTATTGGGCCAGGCGGAGGCCGCTCCGAAAAAGGAGATCAAAGAAATCAAAACTTTGACCTTAGCGATGCTCACGGGATGCCCTCATTGCAAAACCGCGGAGATCTTCTTGAAGAAATACGGCGTGACTTACGACGAACTCAATTGGAGTAACGCTGAGAATGATGCCACCTTCGACGCCTTAGGCATCAAGGCAGTTCCCGTCTTACTTATTCCTGAAAACGGTGAACTCAAGAAGATTGAGGGCGAACAAGCGATTGGCGCTTGGGCGAAACTTCAAACTCATTAAGCTTTTCTCAAGGAAGTCCATGCCCTATATAATAAGGACATGGATTTTTCTTTTCTCCTCGAACACCACCGCCTCAATCTCCAAGCATTAACTCAAGATGGCTTTGCTCTCACCGAAGGAACCTATCAAAAGAAGCGCGCCTTCGCCGATCTGAATTTTTACGGAATTATTCGGCTAAACCAAGACATCTTCGACATTAAGGTTTACGAGACTTCTTTTGATGAAGAATACATTCCTTTCACCCTTAAGAGCGTTCAAAGTCCTTTGGTCGCAGGTTTAAAAGAGCAAGTCAATGCGTGGGTCAACGAATTATTGGCTAAGGATTTTGACCAAAACGATCTTCGAAAAAAGACCATCGCCTATTGCGAAGAAAAATACGGTTCAAAAGAAGAACATCCTTTCGACGAAGACCCCTATGCTGCTTCGAGCGTCCTTCGGGTCGGCCCCCAAGGAAAATGGTATGCCCTCTTCATGGGTGTTCCTGCCAAGTCCATGGGTTTCCCGAGTAGCGAAGAAATTCAAATCGTCAATCTCAAAGAGAAACCTGAGGATATGGAGAGGATTATCGACCATATCCATGTATTCCCGGCCTACCATATGAATAAGAAATATTGGATCACGGTTCTCCTTGATGAGACGCTAGATTTTTCGCATCTCAGCGATCTTATCGAGGAAAGCTATCAGCTGGTTAAAGGAACAAAGAAAACGAAAAATAGCTGCAAAAAGCCATCGGATTGAAAAAGAGGCCTCTTCCGAAGAAGAAGCCTCTTAGTTTTTATAACGTATCGGCAGTCGCGCGGTTCAGCTCGTTATTCGAGAGTTTGGCGTAGACTTTCACCTTCGCTAGATCGAGACCTAAGGCCTTGCTGATGCGTTTGCCATAATCTTCATCCGCCAAATAGCAATGGGTGGCATGACGATACTTGATGTTCTCGCGGACTCCAGTCATCGCTCTGGCCGTGTTGCCAATAAGGATTTCCTTATGGGCTTCATCCATTAAGCG
>DAISHV010000024.1:11627-22406 GCA_036822315.1 Bacillota bacterium
CGTCCTTGTAAGAACTTATCCGGCGAGAAACCAATTCCCGGCACAATGTGGGCTGGAGTAAAACCAGATTGTTCCACTTCCGCGAAGTAGTTTTCCGGATTGCGGTTAAGCACCAATTCGCCCACTTCGATAAGCGGGAAGTCTTTATGGTACCAAACCTTGGTGATATCGAAAGGATTGTACGGAAGTTTTTCCGCTTGTTCTTCGCTCATCACCTGAATGTAGAACTTCCACTTCGGGAAGTCACCGCGGGCAATGGCGTCGTGGAGGTCGCGGCCATGGTAGTCGCGGTCCGTTCCAGCAATCTTCTCGGCTTCTTGATCGCTAAGGCATTTGATGCCTTGCTCGGTCTTGAAGTGGAATTTGACCCAAACCCGTTTTCCTTCTTTGTTAATTAAGGAGAACGTGTTCTCGCCAAACATATCCATATTCCGTAAAGCAGCCGGAATTCCACGATCAGACATCGTGATGGCGATCTGATGGAACGCCTCAGGAAGCATCGTCCAGAAATCCCAAGTGTTGTTCGCGTCGTGAAGTCCCGTGGCCGGATCGCGTTTTACCGCCCGATTTAGACCAACGAAATTATGGACATCGCGCAAGAAGAAGACCGGGGTGTTGTTGCCAACGATGTCCCAATTGCCTTCTTTGGTATAGAGCTTGATGGCGCAGCCCCGAATATCGCGTTCGGTATCGGCAGCACCGCGCTCACCGGCGACCGTCGAAAGACGGACAAAGCATTCTGTTTATTCGCCCTTTTGTAACACGGAAGCGTAAGTGTACTTGCTGATGTCTTTCATGATTTGCAAATAACCATAAGCGCCCCAGCCCTTAGCGTGCATCCGCCGCTCCGGGATGACCTCGCGGTTAAAATGAGCCATCTTCTCAAGAAGCCAAACATCGCTCATGAGCACGGGTCCACGAGGGCCCGCGGTAATCGCATCCTAATTGTCGGGGATCGCGCGGCCAGATTCATTGGTCAGCCGATGCTTCACTTCTTTTGCCATTGTTTATTCCTCCTTTGGCAATTTCTCCACATGATGTTCCTTCGCACAATCAAGGCAAAATCCATGAATGACCACGCCTTGAAGAGTGGGAAGAACGAAATCATGCCGCACGGCCAATCGGTTAATAATCTCCCGGTCACCGCGCAGGTCAATGATTTTCCCACAGACATCGCAAACAAAATGGTAATGATCATCACGGACGAAGTCATAATGGACGACGCCGCCCGCCTTGATGACGATAGCTTTTCCTTCATGAGCAAAAGCATCGAGGATCCGGTAAACAGTCGTTAACCCTAATCGTAGGTTTTGCTCTTTACCAGCAAGATAAATCTCTTCGGCCGTCGGGTGGTCGAAATGAGATGCGAGATACTCCTCGACGAAACGCTTTTGAAAGGTTTGCCTTGTCTGCTTAATGGAAATCATTTTCAATAACATTATAAGAGATAAGTGGGGTTTGAAGAGGATAACGCTCCACAAAGGATTTTCATTGATCTTCGAATGAAGCACCTGCCTCAGCAAAGAAACAACCCTAAAATCGCTCCCCTATTCTTCATATAGAAAAAGACTTATCCTTAAAAAGAGGAAAAAACACAATGAGAATTGGAATGATAGGCGCTGGTGGCATTGCCGCTAAATTAGCCACGACCATCGCTCAAATGGAAGGGGTCAGCAATTACGCCATCGCTTCCCGTAGTTTGGAGAAAGCCGAGGCCTTTAAGGGAGAGCATCATTTTGAAAAAGCTTATGGGTCTTACGAAGAACTCATGAAGGATCCTTTGGTCGACCTTGTTTATATTGCCACTCCCCATAGCGAGCATTACCGCAACATGCTTCTCGCCTTAACCTACCACAAGCCTGTTCTTTGTGAAAAAGCCTTCACTTCGAACGCCAAAGAAGCTCGGGATATCATCGCCCGCTTCGAAAAAGAAAAAGTCTTCTTAACTGAAGCGATTTGGACCCGTTACCTCCCCTCCCGAGCGCTCATCAACGCTCTTCTTGATAGCGGGGTCATCGGAACACCCTATCTCGTCAGCGCCAATCTTTGTTATCCCAATAAGTCTCACACTCGACTCAATGATCCTTCTTTAGCGGGTGGGGCTTTGCTCGATATGGGCATCTATCCTCTGACGTTCGCTTTGATGGTTTATCAAGAACTCCCAACCTCATTTTTAGCTCAATGCAAGAAGAGCGAAACCGGGGTCGATGAGGCCACGACGATGCTGCTCACTTTTAAGGAGGGGCAGCAAGCCGTTCTCTTTACCTCGATGGCAGGACCAAGCGACCGCAATGGCTATGTTTATGGTTCCAAAGGCTACTTGGAAGTTATTAATTGCAATAACCCTGAGCGTCTCGACGTCTATGATGCCAACCACGCCCTCGTAAAGAGCGTTCCGATCAGCGAAGAAATCAATGGCTACGAATATCAAATCAAAGAATGCGACCGTTGTTTAAAAAAACATCTTCTCGAATCGCCTTTTGTTCCCCACCAAACCACCATTGATGTGATGGACATTATGGATGGAATGCGAAAGCAAATGGGCATCGTTTATCCTTTTGAAAAATAAGGAAAAAGCGAAAAAGGTTAACGAATTTCTTCGTCTAAGAAATAGCAACGGTTGTGCCCGTTATTTTTAGCAAGATAAAGTTCTTTATCGGCTTCAGCAAGATAATCATCGAGATTCTTATCTTTTTCCAAAACACCTAAAAAAGCGCCAGCACTGATTGAGAGATACGGGAACGGAGCATCGGGAGCGGAAGGAATCTTTGCAGCATAAACCGCTTGTACGACCGCTCGACCAACCGAACGAACTTTGTCGGAATCGCAATTAGGTAAAACGATGAGGAACTCATCGCCGCCAAAGCGGAAAAAGGATTCATCAGGAAAAAGATGAGCTTCCTTGACGGAATTGACGATGCTTTTCAGCGCTTCGTCGCCCTCCATGTGAGAAAGATTATCGTTATAGCTCTTAAAAGAATCGACATCGAACATAATAAAAGCGACCGGAGTTTTCTTGGCGATGAAATCTTCCGAGGTTTCGGCTAAATAGGTATGGAGAGAATGGCGGTTATTGGCGCAGGTAAGCTGATCGTGGGTTGAGAGGAAACCTAATTCGTTATTGGCTTTGTTGAGACGAAACGCTTTGACTTCACCAATATAATTCCAAGTCGCTAAATAAACCATCCCGCCGAAGAGAATCAAGCCGATCAGACAATATTGAAGCGTGAGAACCGTCGTGTCTTGCCCGATGAGAGAAATCGTCACAATGATGGTAAGTCCACCAGCGAAATAAAGGAAACCTTCCAAAAGAAATGGCGAAGAAACGAGACCAAAAATCAAAAGATATAAAAAACTAGGGCAAAAAGATCCACGGTTATTGGGATTGGTCGCAGCGGCCCAAAAATAAAGTCCCATAACCACCAGAAGGCAAAGATAATAAAAATCGAGAACAAGACGAGACGTCAAAGGGCCGAACGCTTTTTTTAAAAAAGAAAACAGCATGATGAGGATTGTAAGCAACGATGAACCAAAAAGAAGAAACATGGCAATCACACTGAAAAACTCATCGTCCGGGTGTAGGCCAAGACCGTAATACATCAACATATAAACCAGGCTGAGGGGCAAAAGAAAATAAGCGATGAAAACCATGTGGTTCGTCTGCTTGACGGCCAAAACATCCATTACCGCTTTGTTTTCGCTCGGGGTAACGTGCTGACGGGAAGAAATCCAAGTATAAAATAAAGGCCGCTCGATAAGCTTGCTCCAAAAGCCTGGGTGCTCTAAGTTTTTCAACTTTTTACTCCTATAAGCATTTTAACTTCACCTTATCTAAAATTCAAAGACACGATGTTCTCAGTTGATTCTCCGCTTAATTCTTATACATATTATCCCAGCAAGAGCCAGCAATTCTTTCAAAACCCCTTTAAAATTAACGATGGGCTTTCTTCCAAGCTTTAATTTGCTCGAGCCGAGCCTTGAATTTAACTTCAACGCCTTGATCGGTGGGAACATAGTATTCGCGACCTTTGAGCTTGTCTGGAAGACAAACCATATTCGTTAATTTGTCCGGGTTGTCGTGGGCGTATTGATAACCTTTGCCATAATCCAGATCTTCCATTAATTTGGTCGGAGCATTCCGAATCACTAAAGGAACAGGCTCATCGAGCTGTTCGACGGCATCTTTTTTGGCGTTATCGTAAGCGACTTCACAGGCGTTGGATTTAGGTGCCATCGAAAGATAAATAACCGCTTCGGTCAAATGGACATTGCATTCTGGCATTCCGATGTATTGGCAAGCTTGGAAAGCCGCGACCGCGATTTCGAGAGCGTGCGGATCGGCCAGGCCCACATCTTCAGCGGCAAACCGGGTAACTCGGCGGGCAATATAAATCGGATCTTCTCCCGCTTCCAACATTCGAGCAAGCCAATAAACGGCGGCATCCGGATCCGAATTTCGCATCGATTTATGGAGGGCAGAAATCAGGTTATAGTGCTCTTCGCCTTTTTTATCATAAAGCAGCGATTTGTGCGAAGTGCATTGCTCCAAACTTTCTTTGGTGATGGTGACGTCTTTTCCTTTTCGTTCCCCGTTGAGAACCAACATTTCCAAAGTCGAGAGAGCGTTGCGAGCATCGCCATTTGCAAAGAGCGCGACCGCTTCTAACATCTCCGGTTTGATTTTGACGTGAAGATCGCCGAAACCGCGCGGGTCTTTTAAGGCTCTTTTTAGAAGAACCACCAGATCATCCGTGCTCAAAGATTGCAAAACAAAGACTTTGCAGCGAGACAAAAGAGCGCCATTCACTTCAAAAGAAGGATTTTCGGTCGTCGCGCCAATAAGAACGATGCTTCCCATTTCGACATAGGGCAAGAAGGCATCTTGCTGGGCTTTATTAAAGCGATGAATTTCATCAACGAAAAGAATCGTCCTTCCGCCCATTTTGCGGTTTTCTTCCGCTTGGGCCATCACCGTTTTTATCTCATTGATTCCGCTCGTCACGGCAGAAAAATGAATGAATTTCGCTTGGGTTTTGCGGGCGATAATTTCAGCTAAAGTAGTTTTCCCAACCCCGGGTGGTCCCCAGAAAATCATCGAAGAAATCAAGTCGTTCTCAATCAGATTGCGCAGGACTTTGCCTTCACCCAATAAATGCTGTTGACCGACGAATTCGTCTAGACTTGTTGGCCGGAGTCTTTCCGCCAAAGGTTTCGAGGTTTCTTTTTCTAAAAGAGAAGTCTGTTCCATAACCTTAATATTATACGCCAGATCAGATGAGGATTTCGACACGAGGATAAGAGGACATCGTTTTGTTTGTGCCAAGCTTTTTTCTGAAGATAAAATCCTTTGTCCGCGCAAGCAAAAGCCTCGTCGCTACTCATCTCGTTCGAAGTCGAGGCGTAATAGCCTATGCTCAGGGTCAATACATATTGATGGGAGACGCCATTAGCCGTTTTTTGTTTCTCGGCAATCTCTTGATTCAAAGCCTCGACCACCGCTTCAGCTTTGACACTAGCAGAATCTAAAACCAGGCTGAATTCATCCCCACCATAGCGAGCGATAAAAGCATTATAACGACTACCGACATCACGGAAAACATCGGCGAAGAAACGTAAGGCGTTGTCGCTTCGACGTGGCCGAAGCGATCGTTGATTGATTTGAAACCGTTGATATCGATCATATAGACCGTGACTGGGCGTTCAGGAGAAGCTTTGGAAAGACGTTCTTCAAGGAAATGATTCAGATGGCGACGATTATTGAGGTTCGTCAAGGCATCGTTATAAATCTGTTGATCTTGAATCATCTAAAAGAGAACGTGAATCGCCAAAAAGATGTTGAGAGCTAAAAGCGGAGTGGTTGGCACATAGTCTTCAAGCAATCCGGCCGTGAGAGGGGCAATCATATATAAGGCATAGACCAAACACTCTTTTCGCTCCGAAGAACGGCAAGTGAATAAACGCCGAATCGAAATGACCGTTGGGATAAGGAGATAGAAATAATTCACGCCAACTTGAAACCAGAAATAATCGGTAACGCTATAAGAGCCGTTAGAATCGATGTAGAAAATCCAACCAGTCCCCATAGAAATGCAATCAAAAATCACAATCAAAACCATCGGGATCGAGAAAAGAAGCTTTTGCTTCCGTGAAAAATTCACATTGGCATAAAACCGAGCGGCAATGAAGGCGAACCAAAAGAAGCATCCGAAGGTAACGAAAATCAATACCAGTCCATTAGAAATGGACAAGATCCAAATCGGCGTCGTTTTGACATAGGTCTCAAGCGAAATAGAGAGGATATCAAAAATCAGCATTCCAAAATAAGTCAGAATAACATTTCGAAGCTCCTGAATTTCGTGTTGAGAAGCGATGCTGCTATTGAGACGAAATAGCACCGCCACTCCGTAAACGAGGCAATACGCTTCGACAATAAGGTAAGGGACAATGGGATTGTTCATCGGCTGTTTTTCCCTTCGCTTGTGAAGGGAGGGGAATATCGTAGCAACTCTCGTTTCGGAAAACTATTTTTCCACGAGAATTGGCAAAATCGTTTCATGAGCGCTTTTCGCCTTGGGGCGAAGAGCATTATAATAAACAAGATGTTAAAACGACTGACCATCACAAATTTAGCCATCATCGAAAACATTGACGTTACGTTTCGTGAAGGCTTCACAGTATTAACTGGTGAAACAGGGGCTGGCAAAAGCTTAGTCATCGACTCTTTATCGCTGCTTTTGGGAGCAAGAGCTTCGAGCGAGCTCATCCGTTCGGGAGAAGATTCGGCTAATATTCGAGGCCTTTTCGAACTCCACAACCCTCAACTTGACGCCATTCTCAGCCAACTTTCGATTGAAGATCCGGATGGAAGCATTATGATCGAGCGCACGATCGGAAAAAATAAATCTTCAATCAAAGTCAACGGGGTCTCAACTTCGCTTACCGACTTAAACCGGATTGCTAAATATTTGGCTGACATTCACAATCAATTCGATTTTGAAAAAATACTGAACCCCGAAAATTACCTGGAAATCATTGACGGTTTTTCTTATGAACTGACCAGTTCCTACAAAAAGGAATACAGCGACAAATTAATCGCCTATAAGGCTCAAAAGGCTGACTATGAAAGCCTCTTGGAGAAAAAGAAGAAAATCGACGAAAGCCGTGATTTTTATGAATACCAATTAAAAGAACTGAAGGCGGCGGATCTTAAAGAGGGCGAAGAAGAACAAATCGCTTCGGAAATCTCTTTGCTCCATAACTACGATAAAATCTATTCTCTTTCACAAGAAGCGAATTCAATCCTTCATGAAGATTTCTTGGACAAACTTTACGAGTTGAATCAGTTTCTTTCGAAACTCTCTGAATACCAGAAGCAATACCAAGAAGTCCACGATAAGTTGGATGATCGCTATTACGAACTAAAAGACACTTTTTCGGAGCTGAAGAAGAATCTCGAAGATATCGACTATGACCCCAGCCACCTCAATGATCTTGAACAGCGAGACGCTGACCTTTCCTCTTTAAAACGGAAATATAAAAAGAGCATCGCCGAACTAATTGCCTATCGCGATGAACTCGAACCTCTCATGGGCGAAAATTCAGACTTCGAAAATAGCATTGCGGAAAAGAAGAAAGAAATGGATCTTGCCTTCCAAGCTTGCTACGAAAAAGGAAGCGAAGTAACCGTTTTGCGGAAGAAGATCGCCAAATCCATCGAAAAAGAACTTGAGAACAGCATGAAGGATTTGCTTCTCAAAGCCCGGTTTCAAGTTTCCTTTTTACCCGTTGATCCTCAATCGGGTGATCTTGTGCTCAAAGAAAACGGACTTGATGAAGTTGATTTCCTCATTGAAACCAACGTGGGCGAAGGCTTAAGGAGTCTCTCGAAAGTCATTTCGGGAGGCGAAGCTTCTCGCATCATGCTCGCTTTCAAAGCGGTCTTTATCAAAGCCAATAAAATCTCCACCGTCATCTTTGATGAAATCGATACCGGCATTAGCGGTGAAACCGCCCAGGCGGTCGCACGTAAAATCCATGAGATCTCGTTGACCAGTCAAGTGATTGCCATCACTCATATGCCTCAAGTGGCTTCCTTATCCGACCATCACATCCTCATTGCGAAAGAGGTCAAAGGCAATCGAACCTTCGCCCACATGAAAGAACTGACTCTCGAAGAAAAGATTCGCCAGGTGGCTTATCTAATTTCCGGAGGAGATGTCACGGAGAAACAATTGGATTACGCCAAAGAAATGGTGTTAAGTAAACGAAATTAAAACTCTGCAAAACCCCGCTCAATTTAACAAAAAGCCTTCGGAATTACCCCGAAGGTTTTTCAATCATTAGCGATGAGAAAAAGTTTGTTAAAAGGCTTATAAAGCTGCAATTAGTTGATCGACAGCCTCTTTTGAAGTTGCCCAAGATGTGCAAAGACGAATAACAGTGTGATGTTCATCTTTCTTCTCCCAGACATCGAACCAAACCTTCTTGGCTAACTGCTCCATTTTATCGTTACTCAAAACCACGAAAGTCTGATTGGTTGGCGAATCAATCGCAAAAGTATAACCTTTTTCTTTTAAGGCTTTCCGAAGACGTATGGCACCTTCAAGAGCGGGTTTACCAATCTCCAAATAAAGACCATCGGTAAAAAGGGCATCAAATTGGACGCCTAATAAACGTCCTTTGGCAACAAGAGCCCCGTGTTGTTTGACGAAGGTGAAGAAATGAGAAGGTGCTCCATGGCAAAAGACAACAGCCTCTCCGCAGAGGAGACCAACTTTTGTTCCGCCGAAGTAAAAAACTTCGCAAATCTTGGCTAGATCAGGAAGACTGATATCGTTTTCAGGGGTAGCAAGGACGTAGCCTAAACGAGCCCCATCGACGAAAAGCGGTAGATGATAACGAAGAGCGACTTCGTGAATTGCTTTTAACTCTTTTTTGCTATAGATGGTGCCATATTCAGTCGACTGCGAAACATAAACCAACCCAGGCTGGACCATGTGGTCTTTGCTCGCCCCTTGGTAGAAATCCGATAAATAGCGTTCCAAATCTTCCGCCACAAGTTTTCCATTTTTCGCCGGAATGGTAAGCACTTTGTGGCCAGTCGATTCAATCGCCCCAGCCTCATGAACAGCAATGTGACCACTGTCGCAAGCTACCGCCGCTTCGTATGGCTGCAATAAGCTGGCAATGACAATCTGGTTGGCTTGAGTTCCTCCGGTCAAGAAGAAAACATCCGCCTGAGGATCTTCGCAGGCTTGTTTAATTTTTGCTTTCGCGAGATCGCAATAGCGGTCTTTTCCATAACCTGGCAATTCTTCGGTGTTCGTATCGATGAGGTGCTGAAGAATCTTCGGATGGCAGCCTTCGGAATAGTCATTGCAGAATGCAAGCATAGGGTTTTCTCCTGAACGAGGTCAAGTATATCGCAGCCATGAGAAAACACCACGAAAGGACGCGCAGAAAAAGTAAAAGTTTCGCCAAGCCTTATCCCCGATATCTTTTCCAGGGGAAAAACTTCGATACTTCTTTCTTATACGAAGCGTATTCAGGATATTTTGCTGAGGAAATTTCCTCAGCAAAAGCCGATGAACCTAAGAAAAGAACGATGAGGAGAAGGGATCCGATGATGCTCCAGTTAAAAATGTAACGAGCACCATTGGCTAACAAAGCCCCGATGCTAAAGACATAGAAAGAAAGCCAAATGCCTTGTTCTCCCAAGTAATTGGGATGCCGAGAATGACCCCATAGTCCAAGCGTATTGAAGCCTTTGTTATAGGGCGGAGGGAGTTCCTCCATTTTCTTTCCTTCGCGAAGATAGGACCATTTCTTGCTTTGAAATGACCACTGTTGTTCATCGGCAACCGTTTCATAGACCAAGAAAAACACCAAAAGGCCGCTGGCGAGGAAATCGATCCAGCCAAACGAAGTGGCGGAATTCATCGCAGCTAAAGCGGGCAAGGTGATCATTAAGACCAGAAGGTTTTGGTAAATCGAGATAAAGAGAAGATTGAAAATGAGCCATTTCCAATGCGGCTGAAATTCTTTTTTCTCCCGCAAAACTTGCCAGCGATAATCTTCTTTTCCTTCCCAAAATTTCAGATGGTACGCGCCTTTCCTGGCGAAATTAAACGTTAGACGGATTCCCCATAACGTCGCTAAACAGGCCATCGTAACGAGTCGAGGGGTCATGCCACCTTTAGCCGCAATAATCCAAACATAGACCTCAGGCAAAAGGCTCCAGAGTTTATCCATTTGAGAATTGTTATGACTAATTTCGCCAAGAGCAAAGCAAAATAAGGCACTTCCTCCAGCGATATAAAGAAGAATCTTGAGAACTTCGATTTGATTCGCCTCTAACCCCGGGCCGACGTAGAAGTAAAGTATCGGGCAGGCGATAAGCGAAAGACCTAAGAGGACGGCAAGAACTGCTTTTTTCATTCGAAAGGCTCCTTGTTTCAACCAATGAATAACTGCGGAAAATATACCCTATTCCCAGAATCAAAGCAATCAAGAGGAGAAAATGAAAAAGAGTTCTCGTTAAAAAGACGGCCTTAGTTTCCCTTGTTTATCGTGCCAAGTCCCGTGATGCTCTGAGTGAGAGTTGCATTGCCATAATAGGTGACGTTGCCTGTTCCGTTGATGGTGACATCGAGGCTCTTACTGGCATTAACGATGGCGCTCCCGGATCCGTCAATGACGACTTTAACGGTTTCCGAAAAAAGATTTTTTGTTTTGATGGAAGCCGCCCCATCGATAGCATACGTGGCATTAGTAACACTG
>DAISHV010000025.1:0-20722 GCA_036822315.1 Bacillota bacterium
ATGCGCGGCTGGCCTCGCCGAGCGGGTTTGATGCCCGAAAGCGTGAAGTGGCCGAGCAACTTGTTATCATGCGCCATCGGACGCTCGCCTTGATAAACCATGATGTCCACGGCTGGCTGATTATCTTCAGCCGTCGAGAAGACCTGGCTCTTCGTGGTCGGAATCGTCGTATTGCGCGGAATGAGCGGAGTCATGACGCCGCCGAGGGTTTCAATGCCGACGTCGAGAAGGACGACATCCTTGACTTCGCCAGCGATGACGCCGCCTTGAATGGCAGCGCCGATGCTGACAGCTTCATCCGGGTTGACTGAAAGGTTAATCGGATGAGAAGAAACGTTCTTCACGAGTTCCTGAACGGCTGGCATACGAATCGAGCCGCCGATCATGAGGATATCGCCAAGATCGCTATAAGAAAGTTTGGCATCGGCCATAGCCTTCTCCATCGGGATCTTGCAGCGCTCGAGCAAGTTCCGGGTCAAATCCTGGAACTTTGCGCGGGTCAAAGTGCCTTCCCACGAGATCGGGCCATTGCTTCCGGTTCCGATGAAAGGAAGGGAAATCGTGGTCTGTAAGCTCGAAGAAAGTTCGATCTTGGCCTTTTCGGCGGCATCGATGAAGCGCTGTTGCGCCATCTTATCCGTCAAATTCGCGCCCGTATCGATTTGAATTTGAGCATGGATCCAATCCGCCACCGCTTTATCCCAATCATCGCCACCGAGATGGGTATCGCCCGAAGTCGCCAAGACTTGGAACGTGCCATCGCCGATATCGAGAATCGAAACATCGAGGGTGCCACCGCCAAGGTCGAAGACCAAGACTTTTTCGCTCTTCTTGGTATCGAGACCATAGGCCAAGCAGCTGGCGGTCGGTTCGTTGATGATACGGACGACATCGAGTCCGGCAATCGTGCCGGCGTCTTTAGTCGCCTGACGCTGAGCGTCATTGAAGTAAGCCGGAACGGTGATGACCGCCTTTTTAACGGGTTGGCCAATGCTCTTTTCGGCATAGTCCTTCATATAAGCGAGGACCTTAGCCGAGATTTCCTGCGGCGTGAAGTCCTTGTTGAGACAAGCGATGTGGAATTTATCGGCGCTGCCCATGTGGCGTTTCGCCGAACGAACGGTATCCGGATTGGTAATCATCTGCCGCTTAGCGGCATTGCCGACGATTTCTTCGCCGCTTCCTTTAAAAGCGACGACAGACGGCGTGGTGTTGGTGCCTTCCGGATTCGGGATGACTTTAACTTTGCCATCGGCTTGCAAATAGGAAATAACCGAATTGGTGGTTCCTAAGTCAATACCGACAATAATTTCTTTTGCCATAATAATTTATCTCCTTAGGCTTTAGAAGCCTTAGAATCTTGTTTTTCATCCGCCTTCTCGACACTCTTCTTGCTGACACTGACCATGGCGGGACGGACGAGCCGATCATGCAGTTTGTAGCCTTTGGCAAAGATCTGAACGATTTTGCCATCTTCTTTTCCTTCTTTGACATCGACCGCGTGCATTGTGGTGCTGTCGAAGTTATCGCCAACTTTCGGAAGGATTTCGCTCACGCCTTCAGCGAAGAGGGCGTTCTCGATTTGATTGTAGAGATACTGGAAACCTTGCTGATAAGCTTTGGCTTCGGCATCTTTCGGCGAACTTTGGAGGGCGATATAGAAGCTATCCAAAGCCGGTAAGAGGGCATCGAGGAAGCCCTCAGCCCGGTACTTAATCGCGCTCTGATGGTCTTTTTCAAGATCTTTTCTGAGATTTTGAGTATCGGCATAGGCGAGGTAATACTTGTTTTTCCATTCGCCCATATCGTCGTTGGCTTTTTTATAAAGTTCGGCGAGCGTGTCATAGTCCTTCTTGGGGACCATCTCTTCTTTAGCGTCTTCTTTTTTCACTTCTTCTTTTTCGGAGGCACTTTGCTTTTCGGGCTCACTGCCTTTTGCATTCTCTGCCATGATGATTCTCCTCCTCCATGGATGGTGCTGCGGTCGAAATAGCGATCGAGGGCTTCGGCGAAGTACTTGAGAGTCGAAACGACTTTCTCATAGTCCATCCGCGACGGGCCAAGGACCGTCAGACAACAATTCGGATCGCCCGGGATCGAGAGTCCAGCGGATACCACCGCGAGATCCTCAAGCCCTTCTTTGGCCGTACCGATGTGAACGCTGACGCCTTCTTTGCCAACTTTGGCGCCGCTGAGCGCCTTTTTAAGGTTCTCAGAATCATCCAATAAAGCAAGGAGTTGCCGTAATTTTTCGGCATCGTTAGCGTACTCGGGCTGATTATAGAGCGCGTCTTTCCCGTAAAGGGAGAGACGATCGGTCGCAAATTTTGCGAACGCTTCGAGGAGAGCGTCATAGATGACTTCCTGCCCCACCACATAGTCGGTTAAGGCGGGCTTCATCGCTTCCATTTTGTTGACAACTTCGCCGATCGGCGTGCCTTGCAAGCGGTCATTGAGCAAGCGCACCGTTTTGACGACCTCATCCGTTTTGAGGGAGGGATCGATCAGGAAGGTTTTATTCTCCACGTAACCCTTATCGGTAACGAAGACCGCGCTGGCGGTATTCGCACCCAAGGGAATGATCTGAACCGAAACGAGTTTCTCTTCGTTCACCGAAGGTCCAAGCACCACCGAAGCGAGGTTGGTCATGTGCGAGAGAATCTCACAAGCTTCCTTCATCACTTCTTCGACCGACTTGCTCTTTTCGCTGAGCACGTTGGCTAAGGCGTTCTTGGCTTGTTCGTCAACCCCAGTCTCCCGGATATGCTCCGCGTAGTACTGGTAGCCTTTTTCGGAAGGGACCCGGCCAGAGGAAGTATGAGTCTTTTCAAGATAGCCATCTTGCTCCAGCGCATTCATTTCGTTACGGATCGTCGCACTCGAGACATCGAGATGATAGACTTCTTGCAAAGTCTTGCTGCCAACCGGTTCGGCCGTTTTGATGAAATGCTCGACGATCAGTTTTAGAATTTCGTCGCGACGTGTCATAGTCTTCGGCCTCCTTTTAGCAGTCACCTTCTCGAGGTGCTAGCACCATTATAACCAGTGATTTAGCACTGTCAACATCGAAGTGCTAAAAAATCAAAAAAAGGCCTAGCGGCCTAAGAAAAAACTTCAAAAAGATCTAGCGTTCCGCTCGGACATCCACCACCAAAGTATTGGTGAGGCGGTCAAAGACGCTCCGCTCGGTATGCTCCGAAAGCATGTAGATCGAATTCACGAGGTCCATCGCGGTAAAACCCGTCATTAAGGCTTTGAGGAAACTCTCCGAGAAACGGAGGTGATCCTTCGTCGCGTGGTAAGTCCGGATCCCCAGGAGTTGCATCCCGAAGGTATAGCCATTGCCAAAAAAGAGATAAAGGCTGACGCTGAGGACGTAGAAAAAGTAGCCGCCAAGCCCAGCAATCAAGATTTCGAGAAACAAAGAAAAATTATGGGGAATAAAGAGGATTTCAACGGCGAGAATCCCGCCAAAAGCCAAAAGGGAGATCACCTTATCGATCAACCAGCCCAGCATCCGTTTTTCGTAGCGTGCGATATTCATATATCCTTTAATATAGCGCAAGAAGGATCCGATCCAAAAGAAGAATTCCTTGATCCGTGGGGTAAACCCGTTCGGGAGTTAAAATTAAAAGTGACGATGCTACCAGCTTTTTTATCGTATCTTGATAGCGGATTTCGAAACGCTCGTGAAAACGTTTTTCGTAACTCTCCAAACTGAAGCCTTCGGCGAGACGGAGATTGGTGAGGAAAAAGTATTTGCGGTCTTCTTCTGGGCTGACTTTTTCTTCTTCCGCCCGGTACTTTCCCGCAAGATAGCGCTGAAGATTCCGGGTGTTGCTATAGCGGATATCCTCGATATATCCGGCTGCCCCTAAGCCGATCCCGTAATAGGTTTCATCGTGCCAATAGGTCAAATTATGCCGAGATTGTCTACCCTTTTGGGCAAAGTTCGACACTTCGTAACGCTCGTAAGAAGCCGCGCGGAACCGCCGCAAAATCGTTTCGTATTGTTCCGCCGCCAAAGCCTGGTCCATCTCGGGAATTTTCTCATTATAGAAAAGTGTCCCCGGGTTGACGCTCAAGCAATAGGTGGAAAGGTGCTCGCTATGAAAGGAAAGCAAGGCATCAATATCGTGATTGAGTTCGGCTATGGTTTCGTCGGGCAAAGCGTAGATCATGTCGAGAGAAATATTGTCGAATCCTACTTCTCTTGCTAATGAAAAGGCCCGTTGGGCATCCGCAAAATCATGATGCCGTCCCATCAAAGTTAAAAGACGCTTTTGCGAGGATTCTACGCCTAGCGAGAGCCGATTCACCCCATACTGGCGGAAGAGTTTGGCCTTTTCAAGGGTGAAGTTTTCGGGGTTAGCCTCGATGGTGAATTCGCCACCGGGAAGAAGATAAGGGGCAAAGAAAGACAAGAGCCGTTCGAGGGTTTTTTCGTCAAGAACGCTGGGTGTTCCCCCACCGATATAGAGGGTCGAAACCGGAGTGAGAGGAAGCGCTTGGGCTTCTTCGATAAGTTTCTCAACGTAGGAAAAAGCCCATTTAGGCTCGTAGAGGACTTTAGCGAAGTCACAATACGAACAAAGATGGGCGCAGAATGGAATGTGAATATAGAGCGAACGGGGTTTCACTTTTTCGTCTCTTCGGCGGGTTTTTCCTCGGCAACGGCTTCCGCTTCTTCCGGATGCTCCGCCGCGTATTTCGCCATCGCTTTGGCGGTTTCTTCGTCTTCAACGGGTCGGGTGGCACGATTAACTTCTTCCGCCACGACTTCTTTTTCTTCGGGCTTGTTCTCTTTGGATTTTTCAGCGAGTTCTTTGGAAGCTTCGTCCATTTCTTTGGTGTTTTCGTCATCGACATCAACGACAAGACGCTTCACTTCTTCCTCGGCGATTTCTTTATCGCTCTTCGGCTTTTCCTCATTGCGGAAAGGCTTCCAATATTTTTTGATTAAAATGACGGCCAAAACGACGATGCCGAAGATGGCAACAATGCCTAAGATGTACCATAAACTGGTGAGATCAGCGGCGTAAATCATTTTTGTTCTCCTTTTTTGCGCGGGGTGTAGACGAACTTATTCTTCACCTGCAGCTTGCTATAATACCGCTCTTGGGCAAGCTTATCCATAGAGGTGCGTGCGGTTTCGTAGGCGCAGCGGGTGAATTTCTTGAACTGCTGAATCGTGTAATAACGACCCATCGTGCAATGGGAAGCCAAGAACGAAGCTTGGTTTTTATTGAGGGCGGGATTCGTTTCAAGAAGATACTGGGTGTATTCCTTGATTTCTTTGTCGCTCAGAGGATTTTGTTCGATCTCCAGGGCACTTTCACCATCATCTTCGCTCGGCGTCATCTCTTCGGGGGTAATTTTTCGCTCGGGAGTAACGACGGGTTTTTCGACTTTGGGGGTCGGCGTTTCTGGAACAGTCTCTTCCTTGGGAGCGGGTTCTTCTTGAGGAAGAGTCGGTGCGATTTCCGTATTTTCTTTGCTCGGCTCGCTAAGAGGAGTCTCGGCCTTGGCTTCTGGAAGAACGAGAGGAACCGGTTGTTCTTGAAGGGTCGGAGCCGCACTCGGAGTGGCGGCGGGGATTGGTGTCTCGATAAGCGGAGTTTCTTGAGGAGCAGTCTCTTTTTTCGGGGCGGGGGCTGGAGCAACGCTAGGACTCGAAACTGGGGTCGATGGTGTTACCGGTGCCGCCGCAGGAGTAGAAAGAGGAGCAATGGGACTCGGAGTAGGAACGGGTTTGGTTTCGGGGGCGAAAAGCGAAAGCTGTTGCGCGTTTTTGCCCGGGGCTTCTTTGAAGGGTTCCACCGCTTTTTCTTCAGGAGTCAAGGCGGTAAACTCGCTTCGATAGGTATCAATCTTGATCGCTTTGATTTCATCGCTTAGCGAATCCAATAACGGCGTCAAAACGCCGATCGAATACATGACAAGATAAGTCAAATCGCCCGTGCGTTGGGTCTCGATCGCCAAAGCTTTATAACGCGGGGTCTTCACCAAAATCGCATCAAAAGGAAGCTCGAAGCTTTCGAGTCCAGCCTCGGAGGTCGAATAAACGGTTTTGGCCAATAAAGCGCCCATTTCGTCGTTTCTTTCGGCGAAAGGCATCACGTAATCCAAATAATAACAAGCCGCCACAGCTTTGACAAAATAGGAGACGTCATCGGCATGTTTGACCCAAGAAAGGAAGTCATTCATTAAGGTCTCAATGAAGTCAAAGGGGGCGTAATTGTAATCCGGGTTATAGAGATAGCGCGCTTTTTGGGCATAGGAATCGAAATCGCTGGTCCGGTAGAAAGATGTCAGTTCGGAAACGCCGAGGCATTTGCTGAGAGCTTCCGCTAAAAAATCCTCGTTGGGATGCAAACTTTGGAGGTTCTTCTCATGGAGGTAATACATTAACGCCGAATGATAGGCGATGACGGGAGCGTGGAAAGGATTGCTCTCGGCATAGGTGCCATTAAGGAGGGCTTTTAAGGAAAGCTCGCTCATTTGCGCATTTTCAATCGTGGAGCAGTTGCGCAAAGCAACCAAAAGGCAAGCGCGTTCCGCCAGTTCTTTTTCACGAGGCTCGCTGATTTTCTTGAGAATATTGGCAAAGCGGGCGCTCGCCACTTCGAATTGGGTGATCTTGGCTTTAATCGCATCGCTGGCCGTTAAAAAGAAAGGTCGATTGGTGATCGTGCGGAAAGGAAAAGCGATGGCTTTGCTTCGCCGATAGGCTTGAATATCGGACCAATAGCCATCAATCAAAGTGGTATTCATCGCCTTGATGACTTCGCTTCGGAGAAGATATTGTTCGTCGGTATAAAGTACCGCCCACTCTTTTTCGCTCATGACTTAAGGATACAACATGAGAGGAAACGAGACAAGAAAAAGGACTAAAAAACTACTAATATTTGCGATGACTTTCTCTGAAAAAAATCCCTTTCCTTCGATCGGGAGAGGGATTTATTCGTTTTTTTGGTTAAACGAAAAGAAAATATCTTGTCAAAAGATCTCAGTTATCATCATCGAGGGAGAGCATGCTCATGAAAGCCTCTTGCGGAACATCGACCGAACCGATCGCTTTCATCCGCTTTTTGCCTTCTTTTTGCTTTTCGAGCAGCTTCTTCTTCCGGGAGATATCGCCGCCATAGCACTTGGCTAAGACGTCTTTACGAACGCTTTGAATATCGGCGCGAGCCACCACTTTGCCATTGACGGCGGCTTGGACTGGCACTTCGAATTGTTGCTTCGGAATGATCTCCTTGAGCTTGCGGACCAAGGCGATGCCCCGGTTGTAGGCGCTCGGGCGATAGACGACGGTTGAAAGGGCGTCAATGATATCCCCATTTAGCAAGATATCCATCTTGGCGAGATCGCTCGCACGATATTCGGCTAATTCGTAGTCCAGAGAAGCGTAGCCTTTGGTGGCGCTTTTGAGTTTGTCGAAAAAGTTAAAAATGATTTCCGAAAGCGGCAAATCATATTTGACGATTTGTCGGGTGTCATCGAAATAAACAAGATCTTGATAAACGCCCCGTTTATCCTGGCAAATCTGCATGACGGGTCCCACGAATTCCTTCGGGGTCATGATCGAAGCGTTCACGAACGGCTCTTTGATATCTTTGATTTTCGAAGGGTCTGGCATTTCGGAAGGGTTATCAAGAATCAGGGTTTCCCCATTGGTCAAATCGACTTGGTATTTCACCGAAGGGGCCGTCAAAATCAGGTTCAAATTGTATTCCCGTTCCAGCCGCTCCTGCACCACGTCCATATGAAGAAGACCCAAGAAGCCGACGCGGAAACCAAAGCCCAAAGCTTGGGAACTTTCGGGCTCATAAGAGAGGGAAGAATCGTTCAAAGTCAATTTTTCCAAAGCGTCTTTTAACGCACCATAATCCACGGAATCAACAGGATAAAGTCCGCAATAAACCATGGGAATGATCTTGCGGTAACCGGGTAACGGCTCCGAAGTGGGGTTGTTCGCTAAGGTGATTGTTTCGCCCGGGAAGACATCGTGGATATCTTTGATGGTCGCCGTCAGATAACCGACTTCGCCGCAATCGAGTTCCTTGGTTGAAATTTCTTTGGGTGTCCGGATACCGACTTCGGTGACGAGGTATTTCTTATTAGCTGCCATCAAGAGGATTTCGTCCCCCACTTTGACGGAGCCATTTTTAACGCGAATCAAAACAACGACGCCCCGATAGGAATCGTAATAGGAATCGAAAATGAGGGCCTGAAAAGGCGCCTCGGGGTCGCCCGATGGCGGCGGAACGAGCTCCACGACCTTTTCGAGCATATCCATCACACCCACGCCGGTTTTTGCGCTGACGAGGCAACAATCTGCGGTCGAAAGTCCAATCCGCTCTTCGATTTCTTTCTTGCAGACTTCAGGCTGAGCTGAAGGCAAATCGATTTTGTTAATCACCGGAATGATCATGAGGTCGTTATCGACCGCCAAATAGACGTTAGCGAGGGTTTGGGCTTGAACGCCTTGAGTGGCATCCACCACCAACAAAGCGCCTTCGCAAGCAGCTAGGCTTCGCGAAACCTCATAGGTAAAGTCGACGTGCCCCGGAGTGTCAATCAAATTAAAAATGTATTTCTCACCATTTTTGGCTTGGTAAGAAACCGTGACGGCGTTGAGTTTAATCGTGATGCCCCGCTCACGCTCCAAGTCCATCGAATCGAGCATTTGCTCTTTAAGATCACGCTTTTCCACTGCTCCCGTATCTTCCAAAATACGATCGCAAAGCGTGCTCTTACCATGGTCGATGTGAGCGATAACGGAGAAATTGCGAATGTGAGATTGATCAAAAGGCATAAATTACCTAGGCGATTATAGCCTATTTCTTGTTCGGCTCAAAGGAAGGAACATCGAAAATCCCCGAAAAGAATAATGTCAACGCTTCTTCTGAGGAAGAATACGCCGAATAACTTAGAGCGACCGCTCGAAGAAAAATGGGCTTTTGGCGCTTTATTTCTTATAGAATTCTTCAAGATTCGTCTTGATATCCTCGGGGCTTGTCACGACATCGTAGGAGGTCCATAAACGGGAGAAAAGATCGCGGTATTCGTTTTGCATATAGCGATCATCGATCAGGAGAGCGGCGCCTTTGTCGTGTTCGCTCCGGATCAAACGCCCCACGGCTTGCATCACTTTGTTCATGCCAGGATTTCGATAAGCATAATCGAATCCCGCATTGTTCTTTTTTTCATAATAGGCGCGGATTTGCTCCCGTTCATAACAAATCTGCGGAAGACCAATCCCCACCACGGCGACCCCGATGAGGCGGTCATCGACCAAATCGATGCCCTCGCTGAAACTGCCGCCGATAATGAGAAGACCCACGGTCGTCTTTTTGGGCGAAGAAAGAAAACGTGAGAGGAAAAGATCCTTCTCATCGTCGGACATTTCCCGCTCTTGGAAAAAGACATCGGCTTTAGGGAAAGAAAGATAAGGCATGACTTTATCGAGATACTCGTACGAAGGGAAATAAATGAAATAGTTGCCGAGTTTGCCTCCGATGAAAGCCCGGAGATAGTTGGCGACATCCTGATACGTTTTTTCCCGATCCTTGTAGCGCGTTGAAATGGTCGGTGCCAACATCAGATCAAAGTTTTCTTTGGGGAAAGGCGAGGGAAGGAGAAGATAAGGATTATCGTGTTTTCCTTCGATGGCATCTTGATAGTATTCCATCGGGGATAACGTCGCGGAGAAGATAATCCGCCCTTTGACGATCTTGAGCGAAGAGGCTAACATCGGCGAAGGATCCAAACAGGTCAGATGCAAAACGTAATCGGTCCCTTCCCGGGCTCCATAAACGGATTCAAACGTCCCAAAATTTTCCCATAAAAAAGCGAAGCGATGGGCTTCGCGCGAAAGCTCTTTATAACTTTCGGGGAGTTTGGGATGGTCTTTTTTATTGAGTTCCTGACCTTTTTTGGCCAGGGCATCAAGGACTTTACTGACTTCCGGGGGTAAAGCGGCGAAATCGCTGACTTCATCGCGGGAAGTCGTATCGTAGTCCCGTAAAAGTTTCTCCAGTTTGCCAATCGCATTTTTGATTTTCGGCTCTTTAAGGGGCCGCAACTGCTTCTTCACTTTTTGGCAAAGCTCGGCGCTCAGTTCAGCCGAATACATATCGCGACCTCTTTCGATGAGGTTATGGGCTTCATCGATGAGGACAAGAAACTTCGACGAATCCACTTCCGGGTCGAAATAACGCTCCAAATGAACTAAGGGATCGAAGAAATAGTTATAATCGCCGATGATGATGTCGCTCCACAAAGAAAGATCAAGTTGTAATTCAAAGGGGCACATCGCGTATTTTTTGGCGAGCGAGGTGACGTGTTCAAAATCGAAACGATAGCCTTCCTCGCAGGCTTCGCTCATGGCCTTTTTGATTTTGTCATAATAGCCTTTGGCGAAGGGGCATTCATCAGGGTTGCAGGCGGCTCCGAGGGAAAAACAGATTTTGTCTTTGGCCGTCAATAACGAATCGCGTGCCACAAAGCCTTTACCGTAAAGCTTGCTCAAAGCTTCATAGGCGCTTTCGCGCCCGCTTCCTTTTGCGGTCAGGTAGAAGATTTTCTGATTATCCGTATCGGCGAAAGCTTTGATGGCGGGATATAAGGAGGACATCGTTTTGCCGATGCCCGTCGGGGCTTCGCAATAGAACGTCCCCCCGTTTTTGGCGACCGCATACACGTACTTCGCCATTTCACGCTGCCCTTTGCGGAAGTCCTTGAAAGGGAAAATGAGGGATTTTGCTGAGATGTTACGGGCCTTTTCATGGTCAAATTGCTTCGAAACAAAATCGAGGTATTCGTCCATAAGGGCATAAATGTCGTGTTCGAGATCCGTGAGAGAAAATAGGCGCTCGACCACCTTTTTCTCATCGCTTTTTTGCGAAAGATAAGTCAGGCGAATCGCGCAGCGGTCTTGCTTCACTTCATGAAGATACATGAGGGCATAACATTCGGCTTGGCCAAAATGCCAGTCTTTCTGCTGGAGGTAGAAATCCTCAAGCGGAATCACCGTGCTTTTGATTTCATCGATGATCGGGAAATCTCCACCGACGATGATGCCATCGGCTCGGCCTTCGAGGGCGATATAGCCTTGCTCGCGCTCAAACGTTTCTTTTAAGGCATATTCGGAAAGATATTCATGACCTTGTTTTTCTTGGTAGGCCGCATGCAAAATGCTCCCCATCTGCATCGTTTCTTGATTGTAGATTCGATTATCGATATCGCCACGCCTTAAAAGAAAGTCGACCAGACCGTGTACCGATAAAGAAAGATAAGGCTTTTCTGCCATACGAGTATTATAAGCGAACGGCAATTTTTTACTTCAGCAAAACGTGGTCGCCCAAATGAGCGCCATTGAGGAAACTCAAGCCATCCATCTTTTTCTTGCCCTCCAATTGGACAAGATCAAGGGAAAGTTGACCATCATAAAGTTGAACCAAAAGCTTCTTTTTCGCCGGAACAAGCTCGCCCACCGCTCGAATCACATCATGATTTTCAACGTGGGCTTTATAGATTTTGAGCTTCTTATCATTTAAGAGGATATAAGCGCCAGGCTCTTCCGAGAGGGCACGAATATAATTGAGGGTGCCGGTAACAGAAAGAAACAACGGCAGATGCTCATCTTCCGGCTTGATTTTATTGGCGATCGTCACGTCTTTTTCTTTTTGTTCTTCGCCCGAAAGCTCACCATTGGCGTAGGGCAAAAGATCTTTGACGATTAGGTGGGAAGCCGCTAAAGAAATCTTTTGGCAAGCCGAGGTGTAATTGTCTTCTTCTAAGAGCGGGAAAGTTTCCTTATCGTACATTTTGCCCGCATCCATCGCCGCCACCATTTCCATCAAGGTGACGCCGGTTTCTTTTTCGCCAGCCATTATTGCTCGCTGGATCGGAGCGGCTCCTCGGTATTTCGGAAGGAGCGAACCATGAAGGTTCAAGCAACCGACTTTGGCTAAATCCAAAAGACCTTGCGGGATGATTTGACCATAGGCCATCGTGACGATAACATCGAAAGATAAGCTTTTCGCAAATTCAAAATCCAAGCGGATTTTATGCGGTTGGAAAACGGGAATGTTATGGGCTAAAGCGACTTGCTTCGTCTTGACGACTTCCGCAACTTTATCCCGTCCCACTTCTTTGTCTTCTTGGCAAACGAGGCCCACGACGGTGAAACCCGCGTCCAAAAGGGCTTGCAAAACCTCCGCCGACATGGCCGGGGTTCCCATATAAAGGATTTTGACATCAGAATTGCTTTGATAACTCATTATCGTATCGTTTTACTTGTAACCTTTTTCGTGTCTAAATTATAGCGCTTATAAAGGCAAGGACACAAAATATGATTTACGAAAGCGTACTTGATACCATCGGTCATACCCCCGTGGTTCATCTCGAAAAAATCTCGGGCAACGATATTTATGTCAAATTGGAAATGTTCAATCCGGGTCAATCGATCAAAGACCGGATTGCTTACGAAATGATTGACACGCTCGTGAAAGAAGGAAAACTCGGCAAAGAAGGGCAAAAAGCCGTTGAAGGCACTTCAGGCAACACCGGAATCGGCTTGGCCTTGGTCTGCGCCAATAAAGGAATCCCCCTCACCATCGTCATGCCAGAGAATATGTCGGCCGAACGGATTGCTTTAATGAAAGCCTATGGAGCCACCGTTGTTTTGACTCCGAAAGCTTTGGGGATGGAAGGGGCAGAAAAGCGGGCTGCCGCGATGGAAAAAGAAGGCTATATTTTCCTTAATCAGTTCGAAAATTCAGCCAACCCTCGGGCTCACGAAAAGACCACCGCGAAAGAAATCATCGCGGATTTCCCGAAAAAACTCGATTATTTTATCGCCGGCGTTGGCACCGCTGGGACGCTGATGGGAAATGCCAAAATCCTCAAAAAACATTACCCGAATATCCAATGCGTGGCCGTGGAGCCCGCCGAATCTGCTCTTTTAGAAGGCGGCGAAGCTGGCCCCCACAAAATCCAAGGGATTGGCGCGAACTTCATTCCGCCGCTTTACGACAAGTCTTTGGTCGACCGCGTCGTATCGATTAAAGGCGATGACGCTGTTAACAAAGTCAATCTTCTTGCGAAGAAAGGCTATTTCTTGGGCATTTCTAGTGGCGCCGCGATTTTAGCAGCCGAAAAAATCGCTACGGAAAACCCCGGTGCTGGGCTTACACTATTAGCAATCTCGCCTGATGGTGGGATCAAGTACATGTCGATGGATATCTATGGCAAATAAAGGCGAATCCTACTATCAGTCAATCAAACGTCGCGACCCCGCCGCTCGGAATAATTGGGAGATTTTTTTCCTTTATCCTTCGAGCCGGATTCTCCGCCGCTTCCGCCTCGCTCACTTTCTTTGGAATCACCACTTTAAGTTCCTGGCCGAATGGATCATGGTTGTTGGCAAAAGGCGGACGGGGATTGAAATCCATCCCGCTTGCACGATTGGCAAGAATCTTTTTATCGATCATGGATCGGGCGTGGTGATTGGCGAAACGGCTATTATCGGCGATGATTGCACCCTTTATCATGGGGTCACCCTCGGGGGCACTTCTTCTGAAAAAGTGAAGCGCCATCCGACTTTAGAAGATCACGTGATGGTCGGAGCGGGAGCCATTCTCCTCGGCAATATCACGATCGGACGTTGTTCCCGAATCGGAGCCAACGAAGTCGTGCGCCACGATGTACCACCTGAATCTGTTTATGTTAATGGCGAAGTTCATGTCTTGAAAAATGGAGGATGCAAAGAATGAGTCGAAAAAGAGATCGTCGGGATGTTCAGCGTTTTGTGGATCAAGCCAAGCTTTTGCTTTCCAGCAGTCGTACCCTTCGCGACATCTACGAGCTTTCAACCTCGCGCCATGCGAATGAGAAAGCTTGCATTTATTTCGATGAGGATGGCAAAAAGCAAAGCTATACTTACGCCGATTATAAAAGCCGCTGCTACTATTTAGCCCGTCATCTTTCGATTGCCTTAGGTGGAATTCCAGCGGGATCTATCGTCGCCTTAAAGCTCCGTAACTGCCCGACTTGGCCGCTTCTTTTCTGGGCCATTTTGATGGTGGGACATCCGGTTTTGTTAATCGACGCCAAATTGCCTCATGACAATACAGCGAATTTGCTCCGTCAAAGCCAAGCCAAAGCGATTGTGGTCAATGAAGAAGAGGCTTATGCCATCCCTTCATTCCGCGTCAATGACGTTAAAAATGCCGAGGACAATCCTTCTTTCGCCCCCCATTGGGCCGATCAAGTCATTTTTTGTTCGAGCGGCACTACGGGCGAAGCCAAAATGATGATCACGGATGGCGAGGCGCTCTCTTACCAAGTCGCCGGCGCCCTCAATATGCCGCAAGAAACCTTGGATATTCTCCACGCGGGGAAAAACAATGTTCTCACGATGATTCCGCTCCACCATATCTTTGGTTTCACCGCTGTCTTCCTTTGGTACACCTTCTATGGAAAAGCCCTTGTCTATCCTACGACCATGAGCACCAGCGATCTCTTCGCAGCGATTAAAAAAGCTCCGGTCACCCATCTTTATAGCGTCCCGATGTTTTGGGATGCCGTCGCCCAAAAAGTTCAGCGTTCGGCTGCGCTCAAAGGCGATAAAACGACACAATTGCTCGATAATCTCATCGCTTATAACGATCACCAAATCTCACGGCAAGAAGCCGGTCTTGCGAGTTGGGGCTTCATCAAGCACTCCTTCCAAAAGAAGGTCTTTGGCACCCAGATCGAATTCTGCATTTCTGGTGGCGGTTATCTTTCGCAAAAGACGCTCAATCTCATCAACGGCATCGGCTACCCCCTTTATAATGGCTACGGCATGACCGAGATCGGCGTGACTTCGGTCGAACTCTCTTCCCGGGTGGAAGACCGGCTTAAAGGCTCGATTGGCCATCCGCTTTATGGGATGAACTACAAAATCGTCAAGACACCCGGAGCTAGCGAAGGACAGGGCGAACTTTGGGTTAAATCCCCCACAGTTCACCAAGAAGAAATCATTGGCGGCGTCCGCCAGGCTACTGTTCTTTCCGACGATGGTTATTATCCGACAGGCGATATTGCCGCCGTTGACGCGACGGGACGTTATTACATCAAAGGTCGGAGCAAAGACACGATTATTTCCAGCAACGGCGAGAATGTCTACCCCGATGAAATCGAGTTCTATTTCAAAGACGTCCCCCACGTCAATAA
This sequence comes from Bacillota bacterium, assembly GCA_036822315.1. Lineage (GTDB taxonomy): Bacteria > Bacillota_I > Bacilli_A > RFN20 > CAG-826 > UBA4951. Next base: position 15,229 of record DAISHV010000025.1, read on the forward strand.
CGCGGTCGTTGTCGGCGAAAAGAATGGTGAAAAAGAAGATGTTGTCTTGATTTTGGAATTGGATAACATTGTTCAAACGAGCGACTTCCCCACCATTAAAAAAGCCATCGACGACATCAACGCCTCGCTTCCGAACGAGAAGCGGGTCAACAAAACTCTCATTTACAAGAAGAGCATGCCGATCGCCAACAACATGAAGGTGAAACGCTACGTTTTGCGGGATGCCCTCAAAAATGGTAAGGATGACTTCACGAGTTTCGAGGATCGGCGCGAAAGCGTTTCGCTCGAAGGCTATGACCCCGACGAAGTGAAAGAAGTCTTAGCGAAAGTCCGGACGGTCTTCTCCAAGACCCTTCTCCTTCCGGAGTTCAAGATTGCCGATACCGCCATCTGGACCACGGATCTCGGCGGTGATTCGATGTCTTATGTCGCGATGGTCAATGACCTAAACACCGCATTCCAGCTTGATATTCCGACCGAAAAATACGGCAAATTAACCTGTGTCAAAGACTTCGCGGGTGAAATCTTGTCCCTCCGCCATGCCCCGAAGAAGGGCAGCGAACAACAAAAATAGTTGTTTTGCGTAGCCTAAAAGGCTAAAATCTAACTCGCGAAAACGAAAAGGAAGCATTAAATTTATGGCTAACATCAAATCTCAGATCAAACGCAACGAAACCAACGAGCTCGCTCGGGAAAAGAACAACCAAGAGAAGAATGAAGCCCGCACTGCGATTAAAAAAGTTGAAACCTTAGTCGCCGCCAATAAAAAAGCGGAAGCGACTGAAGCCCTTAAGGAAGCGATTTCGCTTCTTGATCAACTTGCTCAGCGTGGAACGATCTCTGGCAATTCTTGCTCGCGCAAGAAAGCCCACCTTCAACACATTGTTGCTGGTTTGAAGTAATTCGCCTCTACTTAACAAAACAAAGGCTCTCATCGCGAGAGCCTTTTTTGCGTTAATAGACAATTTCTTTGAAAGTCGAGCGAACCGTCTTCTCATCGACTTGGAGGACGAGGTAAGTCCCCTTCTCGTTATCGTGTGGAAAGGTCAATGAGCCCGGGCAAAACACCCAAAGGCCATCGTGAAGTTCTTCTTCTCTTTCATGGGTGTGACCATGGATAAAAATGCGGACACCATCTTGCTTTAACGCCTGTTCCATCGCGGTCGAATAAAGGGGGTAGTGTTCCATGTGAAGCTTGCCGAAAGGCGTGATGGTTTCGTAACGAAATGGATATTCGGGAAACGCCCCATCGCAATTGCCTTTAACCGCGGCAAAAGGCGAAATATCAAGCGGCGAGGCTTCCACATCCCCGGCATGAAGAAAAAGATCGGCATCGTATTCAATTAACGCGACTCTCCTCAAAGCGGAAAGGTCGCCATGCGTATCCGAAATCACCACGATTTTCATAAGCTGAAATTCGTCAAAAACAAACTGAACGCCAAATCGGGGTCAGCGCGTCCCGTCAGGATGCTTTTTTCGCATTGATAGAGCCCATCGAGTGCGTTATTGAGGCTCTCTTCGCTCATTTTCCGAAGATTATCGAGAGAAATATTGACGCGCATTTGCGAGCATTGCAGCGCTCCGGCAATCTGTGAGTTGGTCAAGCCTGAACTTTGAAGGTAGCGGACTTCATTTAAAAAGCGGAACTGATTCGCCAATAGACGGATGAGAGAAATCGGTTCAGCCGAGAAAACTTTGAGATCATCGTAGATTCTTAGAGCATTTTTAACATCGCCGCGCGAAAGAGCGTTGGAAAGGTGGAACGCATCGTCTTCTAAGGGCTCGCTTACGAGGATTTCGACATCGTGTTTGCTGATGGCTTCGCCACCCGAATAAGCCACAAGTTTCTGCCCCTCATTCAAAAAGCGGGCGTAATCGCCTTGAATGCGATCTTGGATTTCGTTAATGGCTAAATTATCGATCGCCACGTTGCGTTTTTGAAAGAAGCGAGCGATATAATCGTGCCACTGCTCTTTCGAGAATTCGCTGACCGGGTTAATCCGAGCGCCATCTTGAAGCAAAGCTTGGAAAAAATCACTTTTTTCATCGAGCGTATCGCTATAAACCAAAAGATAAAGATCAACGGACTCGTCGGGCTTTTGAAGGTACGATAATAGAGCGCTGGGGTCATCACCTTTTTGGTATTTAGGTTTGCTACGACCCTTTTCAAAAAAGAAGCAATTCTCTGCCACCACTGTCTTTTTATCGTAACCCAAAGGAAGACTTCGGCATTCGTTAGCCACATCCAGAAGCAAGCTCGTCCCGAGATCGAAGGAGACGAAATTCATCGGGTCCGGATGGGGACAAGAAGTCGCCATCAGCTTTTTGAGGGCACCTTTGACCATCCGAGATTGTGGGGAAAATAGAAGCTGAATCATTATGGCTTATTATAGGATAAACGGGACGCTCATTCACGTAGAAAGAGGGGGAAGATTTTTCCCGAAATAACTTTCGTAGGTAATTGTGCCTTCCACGGCCGTACTTCGGAGGGGAATTCGGAGCGTTCCATAACGTTCAACCACGCTGGCGGAAGGATGACCATAAGCATTCTTTTTCCCGACCGAAAGGATACCAACTTCAGGCGTTACTTTTTGAAGAAAAGCCAAAGAACTCGAGGTATCCGAACCATGGTGCCCCACCTTGAGGATATCGCAATCGATCTCCGGATAACGCTCGATGATTTTCTTTTCGATGCTGATCGGCGCATCGCCCATGAAGAGCCATTTTTTCCCCATAAAAGATAATCCCAGGACCAGGCTTTTTTCATTCTCTTCCTCCGAGGAAAAGGTGTTGTAATTTTGAAATAGAAGCGAGCCCGCCTGAAGCGGAAAATCCGTGCTCGACGTCACCACATGATCGACCCGGAAATGTTTCGCTAATGAACTCGCAGCCCCGAAATGGTCGTAATCGCTATGGCTAGCGATCAAATAATCGAGATGATAGATCCGATTTTTCCTCAAAAAGGGAATGTCGACTTCTTGCGCTAGATCAAACGAAAGATTCCCTCCGGTATCGATCATTACGGTAGTGAAGCCATCGCGAATCAATATGGCGTCGCCTTGCCCGACGTTGATGAAAGAGATTTGAGAGGATATCGCATTTGGAAGCGGAACGACTTCCAAAAGAATCACGCTGAGTAGAGCTAAAGCTAAGCCCCCTTGATGAACCACCGCGCCGAGATCCCGAAAATAATAGAAGACACCGAAGAAAAGGTAGTAACCTACGACGAACGCACCACTCCAATTTCCTAAAGGCAGGACCAGATCAACCCCGTCTAGAGCTTCAACGATTTGAACGAAAATATGGGCGTAAGCATTTAAAAAATTAACGAGAGGAACGCTCAAAAACGAAATGAAAGCAAGCCCGGCAAAGGGATAGACCAGCGGTAAAAGGCAAAGCGAATATAAGCCGCTCAGTAAATGAATGGCGTTTTTCGAAGCCAGCATCGGAAAAAGGAAAAAGAGCACGAAAAGACTGGTGGCCACATTCCTCCTTTTCCCCGGATAGAGCCGGAGAAGCGGCTGGCTCAACGTCAAGGCAAACGCTAAGCCATAGCCAAGGAGAAACCCGCTATTGAAAACGCTATAAGGCGAAAAGACGAGAGTAGCAATGCCAACGAGAGATAAAACAAAGAACTTGGGTGGAGGATCCCGTTTTTTCTTTTCAAGAATGAGATAGCTTGTCCGAAGGAGAAAGACGCGCCAAACGCCGACTTTATACCAGCCAAAAGGCAAAAGAAATAAAGCCAAGATCCAGCTGATAAGGTGAGTTTTTTCTTCGTTAAACTTCAAATTGATGACTTTTTCGACGCCCCGGAGAAGACCACCATAAAGCACGCCCGAAAGCGAGAGGAAATAAACACAGCCCAAAGCAGAGGCTTTCTGGATGAAAGAAGAGGAATAATCTTTGTGATCAAAAAGCAAAGCGTCGATGACGTCTTGCCCTTCCGAGGAGAAATTTTGAAGAAAAGACCTTTCTTTTTCTCGAAGGCGAAGCGGCATCTCGAACTTCGTCATGATGTGATAAGGAATGATCTGGTGCGTCACTCCTTCTTGTTTTAAAGCCTCCGCAAAAGAAAAACGACTCTCATATTCCGTGCTTTCAAAAAGGGTGATTCGCCCTTCAATCGTGAGATAATCGCCGCTTTCTCTCGTGCTGTCTTTTTCATAAACGTAATAGCGACGCCCTTCATCAAAGAAAAGAAAATAGTTGGCTTTGGCCTTGATGACAAAGCCTTGATAAGTGCCTTTTCCTTCTTCCACCGGAAGATGAATCGAAAACACCGAGATTCCCAAAAGAAGCGAAGCCAAAAAAACAAGCACGTTCCCCTTCCCCTTTCTGGCCGAAGAAAAGAGAAAAGGGAGCGTGCTGATAACGAGGAGAACCGCCATCGGGGTTTGAAGATTAACCGCGAGATGGGCTCCGAGAGTGAAAGCGACTAAGACATAGAAGAAACTTAAATAACCTAGTCCGTCAAGGTGACGAAGTTTTTGCATTTTTCAAATGTGGCGTTGCCAATTCCATTGACATTTTTCAGTTCTTCAATCCGCTTGAAATTGCCTTTTTCTTCTCGGTATGTCACGATGTTCGCCGCAACGCTACTCGAAAACGCGCTAATGCTCATTAATGCCGTTTTATCGGCACTATTAATGCAAACTTTGGTGATTGGCGTAACGGCGCAAGTATTCCCGTTATCATAAATCGGCGCAATAAAAAAACTATCTTTATTGGCCAAGACGACACTGACATCATAAGCTTTGGGATCGGCATTCGATGTCGTTCCTCCCGCACTATCCAAAAGGTCCTGAAGAGTGCTCTCGAGTTTAAGCAAGTAAGTTCCCGTATGGTTTACTTCGCCCGTGACGGTGACTTGCAGGGTATCCGCCGTGCTCGCCTGGGAGCTGACGGGGGTCGATGAGACGATTTTCGAGGTCGTTTTATCAACGACCGCCATAATGATGAGAACGACCACAGTGGTCAAGACAATGGCAATAATGGTTTTAAACATAATTTTACCTCCTACTTTCTAATAGACATCAAGGAGGCGTTTTTGCCCTTCAATTTTCTTTGTGTGAAATAAAAAGAACGGAAAAATAATCTTTTCAATCTTCGAAAAGAAGCAGCAAAAAAACGGCCTCCGGAAGGAAGGCCGTTAGAGAATCAGCGTTTACTTGGCGACTTCGACTTTTTCGATTTCGATTTCGTAGGGCTCATCGCTCTCGACTGTGATTTGCGCACCGGCGCTTTGGCCCAATAAGGCAACGCCTAAGGCGGATTCATTGCTGACGAGCGGATAAGGAGTGGCGAAGGGGTCGGCTTCAACGGTGCCCACGATCTTGACGGTCATTTCGTCGCCCGCTTTGATTTCTTTGTAGGTCACGAGGTTGCCGAGCGAGATTTTCTTGCCCTGCTTGCCCTCTTCAACCACCACCGCGATGTCTTTGATGTGTTCAATCTCGGTGATGCGCGCTTCGATCTTAGCCTGGCGGTTACG
>DAISHV010000026.1:0-20677 GCA_036822315.1 Bacillota bacterium
CCTCTGACCCCCGCCTTGTAAGGGCGATGCTCTCCCGCTGAGCTAAGCATCCAGAGGGATTGCCGCCTAAACGTGCGGTAATAAATATACCATTGAGGTTAAAGACCGTCAATCGAATTAAAGAAGAGTTTTCTCTTTCGAGCTTCTCTATAAGAGAAGCGCCTTTAGTTCTCATGGACTTTCGATTGATGCCCGCAAAACTTCCCCGGGGGTTCGTAAGGCTAGAAAACGGATGAAACCCTGATAGACCCCGAGGCTCCTCAAAGCGAGGCGCTGGGCAGGGACGGTGTCGTTTTCTAAGCGGTTATCTCTAAACATTCGGAGAATAGACGAAAAGAAAACGGAGGTCGACTGACCTCCGCTTTCGATTTCTTACTTCGTGAATCCCGGCTTACCAAGCAGGCGGAACATGTTTTTCTTATAGACTTCAACGCCCGGCTGGTTGAAGGGGTTCACCTCATTGAGGTAAGCCGACATCGCGCAAGCGCGCTCGAAGAAGTAGAAGAGATAGCCTAAATGCCAAGCGTCCATCTTCTCGAGTTCGAGGACGACGTTATTATTCTTTGCCACTTCGCTATGGGCGGCTAAGGTGCCTTCGAAAGCCCGGTCTTGGATGTTGCCTAAGCTCCGGCCTTCCAAATAGTTGAGTCCATCCAAATCCTCATTATCGTGCGGGACTTTGACGTCATGGCGGTGGTGGGAGAGATGCAAGGTCGTCTCAAAGAAGACCGGTGAGCCTTCTTGGACAAACTGACCTAACGAATGCAAATCGGTCGTGAAGGTCGCTGAATCGGGTAATAAGCCCTTGTGGTCTTTGCCTTCCGACTCGCCAAAAAGTTGTTTCCACCATTCGCCGATCTGAACGAAGCCCGGAACGTAGGTGATGAACATTTCAACCGCTTTGTGGTAGTGGGCGTACATTTCGCGGCGAATCACCGCGTAACGATAAGCTTGATTCGTTTCCAAAGAAGGATCTTCGCAATCTTCTCTCGCCGCGGCGCTTCCGGCGAGGATCTCGCGCGGATCGATGCCCGCGCAGGCAATCGGGAATAAACCGACCGCGGTTTGCACGGAATAACGGCCGCCGATATCATCGGGGACCACGAAACGGACGTAGCCTTCTTTGACGGCTAAGGTATAAAGCGCGCCATGGGCCTTATCGGTCGTGGCGATGATGGCTTTGCGGGCGGCAGCGACGCCATCGCGCTTTTCGAGCATCTCCTTGAGGAGACGGAACGAGACCGAGGTTTCGGTCGTGGTGCCGCTCTTCGAGATGACGTTGACAGCGAACTTCTTGTCTTTGAGATAGTCCAAATGTTGCGCGAGATAGGTCGGATCAAAAGTCTGGCCTAAATAGAGAATCTCGAGTTTTTGATTCGGGAGCACGCCATTGATCGCTTCGATGGCTGCCCGAGCGCCCAAATAAGAACCGCCGATGCCGCAAACGACTAAAATGTCGTAATTCTTGCGGACACAATCGGCCTCTTTGATGATGGCTTCGAGTTCTTTCTTATCGTAGTTGATCGGCCAATCGACCCAGCCGAGGAAATCATTGCCCGCCCCCGTCTTCTTTTCGATCATCTCGTTAATTGTGTTAACGCGATTTTGATAGGAAGCGAAATCGATCTTGTCGACTAAGCCTTCCGTCTTTGTTTCAATAACCATGTGCCTGTCACTCCTTGTTATTTTCTTCTTTGATCCAATCCGGAAGACGCTTTTCGAGTTCCGTGAAATCAACATCCTTAAGTTCAACCCGCTTTTTCGTGAGGGGTTCGCGCTTCTCTTCGCTGGTCAATTGCTTCAAGGAGACTTTCATGAAGCTCTTGCTTTCGTCGTAGGCAATCACTTTGACCTTGTATATATTACCGACTTGAACGTAGCCGGTAAAGTTACGGACAAACGAATTTGAGAGTTCCGAGATGTGAAGAAGCCCGGTTTCACCCCCATCGAAAAGCATAATCGCGTATTTGGGATAGACCCGGACAATGGTGCCTTCGAGAATATCGCCAATGGCTGAATGGTTCATCGTTCGCCCTCCTCAAAGGATGCTTGGTCCTCTTTCGTTGTGATTTTAATATTATTCTTATCGCCCTTCACAATATGAGGGTTAACGCCTTTGCACTGCAAGACCAAGGAACCTTCATCCGTATAAATCCGTTGGGATTTTGCAGCGATTTCCATCGCTTCGTGAAGCAAAGAGAGTTGAAAAGCCTGCGGGGTTTGGAGGAGATAGACTTCTTCCCGGGGAATATAGCCATCTAAAATTCCATCCCATTTGGAGATCGCGACCGAATCGCTGACGGGGATCGCGGTGACCGAAGCGCCGAAAGCTTCGGCATTTTTGAAATTGTCTTCGATATAGGATTCTTTGAGGCGAGGACGGTCGCCATCTTGAAGGAGCACCAGGGCTTTTTCATCTGCCCCATGTTCAACAAGATAATTGACCGCCAAATGACCCGAAGCTTGCCTCGTGTCGCCGCCGGTGATGATCAAAGCGTCTTTTTGATTGCCCGCCCGCGATAAAAGAAGGCGGAAGTTCGCTTCGTAACCGGCTGGGATCACGTAGACGATTAAATCGACGATGGGACTTTTCTCGAGAGCTTTGGCGCCATAAAGGCACAAGGCCTGTCCGCCCATGGGTAAGAATTGCTTAGGTTTGCTCGAACCAAAACGGGTGCCGGTTCCACCCAAAAGAAGGATGGCGATATGGTGATATTTCTTTAAGGGGAGCTCGTTCATGCCCCTTATTATAATCCGCTAAGGAAAAATTGTGGTCTTTCAACGAAACTTTTTTCGCTTTGGCATTGAAAGAAAAAGAAAGGGGGAGACCCTTTCTTAAAAATCCCTGCAAAATCCCCTTAGATTTTAAAGAGTTTCGCTGCCAATTCTTTCTTCTCTTTTTCCAAGGCTTCGACGTTTTGGCGGTAACTCCCGTATTGATAGGAGCTCGGCGCTGGGGCATTCTTGGCGAGGCTTTGAAGGCGGCTCTCGATTTCTTTGAGGCGCCGCTCATCCTTTTGCCGTTCGCCTAAAGCGGCGATATCGTGAAGCTGCTTTTGATGAATCGCGGGATTGAGGACGTGGTTTTTCACCATGATTTCGCGGAAGAGATAGGCGATGTAAGTCAAAATGGCGCTTTCTTCTTCGCCATAGAAAGAATTATTCTCGCCCAATAACGCGATCACGTCTTCCAACAACTTGACTTTGTCTTCGCTTAACGACTTGAGATCGACTTTGCCCATATCTTCTTCCAAGGCAAAGAAAACCTTCTGGTCTTTGGCGATGAGCTTCAAATCCCCGCAATTGACTAAGGCGGTCGCTAAGAGTTCGCTTCGGGAGACGACTATGGCATAGCGGAGCGGTAAATTTTCGTTTTCCATTAGCGGCTCGCTTTCTGCGCCAATCTGTGGGCGCTCTTCAGCGAAGTCTTCGCTTTGAGAGAACTGCGTTCAGCGACGCCAAAACGGAGCGAAGAGAAGGAAACCCCTAAGGGCAAGGCGGTCAAAGCGTTTAATGTCGATAGGTAATCGCTCGTGAAACTGCTCTTTTTCATCCGCGATTGAAGGACGGAGAAAGAGAAAGACGTTTCTTCAGCGAAGCTCTCGACCATCGCCTCCGAAAAATAAGACGAGAGGACTTCTTTGAAGAAGGCTTCGTAAGATAGGGTAGGTAAATCCTTGACGTCATAGCCTTTTTCTAAGAGCTGATGGACCAAGACGCTCGGGAAAAGAATGCGCATGGTATAAGCGACAACAAAGGAGAGGTCAAGGCCTTGAGGCTCGCTCACGAATTCGCCAATCGAATCGGGGAATGACGAAGCCATACCGAGGGGAGAAGTGACGTTTTCGAAAGGGATTTTGTCAAGGTTTTTGCCTTTGAAGGTGCATAAAACGCCTTCGGGTGTAAACGCGACGATGGCGGTGGCGTTCTTATCGGGCCGTCCGGCTTCCGATAAGGTGGTGAATAATGGGCTCATGAGCGGTAATCCCCCTCCTCATAACGTTTGAGATTGTCGACATCTTCGGGGCTGACTGAACTCTTGACGAGTTCCGCTGCCTTATCGAGATCAGCATTGCAAATCAGCTCATCGCCGGCGCCAGAAAGCGCGCGTTCAATCGCCAAACTCTTCAATTTTTCGATGTAGCCATCGGAAACGTCCGCTGCGTTATATCCCGCGGTGAGGCTCACGGCGTGCTCCAAATTCAAATCAGGAGCGCAGGGGATTTTGCTTAACTTGTTTTTAAAGATCGCCAATCGGGCGGCTTCATCGGGTAAATCGACCCGGATATGAATGCCAAAACGACCGGGGCGGAGGAAGGCGCTATCGATCATCCATGGGCGGTTGGTCGCGGCGAGAACGAGAAGCTCATTCTTGCTGGTTTTGAAGCCTTGCATTTGTGCCAAGATTTCTGGCACGAGAGCTTTCGTCGAGGCATCCTCATCTTCACGTTTGGAGCCGATGGCTTCAAATTCATCGAAGAAGATGATCGCGGTTTTGTATTTGTGGGCGGAATCGAAGAGATTCTTCACGTTTTGCTCGCTGCCGCCGACCCATTTTGAGAGAATGTCGGAGCATTTGACGCTGAAGAAAGCGGCATCGAGTTCGTTGGCAATCGCTTTCGCGACCATCGTTTTGCCGGTGCCGGGAAGGCCATAGAGCAAGATCCCCGTCCCCATCGACTTATTGAATTTGGCATAGAGTTCGGGGTTTTGATGTGGTCGAATGATTTGCTCATCGATTTCCTTTTTGACGTTATCAAGACCCGCGACATCGGCCATCGTGACACTGGGCTTTTCTTCCGGGGCAAAGCCGGTGAGGTTTTTGTCCATCTGCCCCGCCTCAAAGCGTTTGATGTTTTCGACATCGCTTTCCGAGACGGTGGACTTGATTGTGCGTTCAGCTTCTTCAACGTCGGTTTCATCAATCGCGGATTCTTGGTGATTCTCCAAGGAACGGTCGATGGCGGATTGCTTCATTTTCTCGACAAAACCATCGGCGATATCGGCGCAGTTATAGCCGTCCGTGATTTCGGCGAGATGATCGAAATCGAGCTCGGGGGAAACCGGAAGATCTTTCAACTTCATTTTAAAGAGCTGGAGCCGGGCTTCTTTGTTGGGCAAATCCACGCGGTAGTGGGTGCCAAAGCGACCGGGGCGGAGGAAGGCGCTATCGATCATCCATGGGCGGTTGGTCGCGGCGATACAAATGCAGGTGTTCTCGTAGCTTTCGAAGCCTTGCATTTGGGCCAAGATCTCCGGAACGATGTCTTTTTGAGTCTTGTCGGTGTCTTCCCGCGAAGCGCCAATCGCTTCGAATTCATCAAAGAAGATGACGGAGACGGGGTATTGGCGGGCGGTGGCAAAAAGATTTTTGATGTTTTGCTCGCTTTCGCCGAGCCATTTGGAAAGAATGTCGGAGCATTTGACGCTAAAGAAGGCGCCATTGAGTTCGTTGGCAATCGCCTTGGCCATCATGGTCTTGCCGGTGCCCGGAAGGCCATAGAGCAAGATGCCCGAGCCCAAAGTCTTTTTGAAGCGGGCGTAAAGCTCGGGGTTTTCCCTCGGCTTCACCAATTGATCGTTAATCTGGCGTTTGACGTCTTCTTCTCCAGCGATATCGTCCATCGTGGTGGTCGGTCTTTCGCAGGGGAAGAAAGAATTCGCATCCTGATCGCTTTGGGTGCCACTTTGCGGGGAATTTTTCGCCTGTTCGCTTTGTGAAAGGGTCTTGTCGGTCAAGATGATGCAATCCGCCATGAGCGAAAGCTTCTCGCTCCGTTGGAGGCAGCGTTCTTTTAAGGGACTCTTCGCGAGCTGGGCTAAACGATAAAGAACCCGGGAAGCCTCATAGAGTTCTTCGCGGGCGCTTTTGTAATCGCCGCTGGCAATCGCTTGGTTGGCCTTGTCATAGAGGGCGTCGTAAGAAGTGGATGCAATATCAATTTTTGCCATGACCCTTTACCCCATGATTGAGAAAATGAGACACATCATTAACGGATCGTCAGGATAAAGCCTGCTGGCGAGGAGCGATTGGGTATAAAAAGTTGCTTGGCTCGCCGATTCTTTGAAGAGGAAGCAAATGATAAAACCCAGAAGATAGGCGAAAGAAAGGTAGGACAAAAGATCCAGGATAACCGCGAGAGCTTTGTGGTTCGAGGCATGACGGTAAAGGAGACGGAACAAAACAAAGAAAATGAGAAAGGTGATCAAGTAGCAGCCTAAGCAAAAGCACATTGGAGCAAGCCAAATGATGTCTTGAGGGAGCGAAGCTTCAAAATTCATAACGGCCTCATGATAACCGCTGACCTTGACGAACAAAACGCCATGGCAAAAAATCGCGATAAAGAAAGCGAAGATGGCCGAAAAAGCATCACCAGCAAAACGGGTTAACGGATGTTTGATTCCGCGAACGAGTGCCACGATAAGACAAATGACGAAGATAGCGATGACAATGAAATCCAAGATGTTCATGGTTATTGCTCCTTGCGCGGCTTTTGTAGCTGACGTCCTTCGTAAAGATGGAAGGTATAAATCGTATCGCCATCTTCTTTGGGATTATAAGGGAAGCTTCCGTCTTTGCGGTCGATGATTTTCTTGCCTTTTTCGATGCGGGGATCGCACTCGCGGTCCTCTTTTAAGAGCAATCGGATATCAGGGAAAACCGAGTACAGGGCATTGAGAGTCTCGCCGGCATCATAGGGCGAGGCGTTTCGGGATAAACGAAGCATTTCTTTGATGAGACCCGAGATGCCGATTACGACTTTGGCGCTGTTGTTTTTAACCCGGGAGGCTTCCGAGGCGTTATTGGCGACGACGAGAAGAAGCGGCGAGTAAATGGCACTGCGGGTAAAGAGGAGCTTTAAGGCGCTATTATAGCCATCGGAAATCCGACCAAGATTTTCTTGGGTTTTCTCGTTAAAGTTCTCTAACGGGACCGCCATAATCAAGGTTTTGCCAGCGACAAAAAGCGAGGGTTCACTACCATCCTCCGGCGGAGTGTAGAGGGTTTCGCTTCCTTCCGATAAAGGGAAATTGGCGAAAGCGATTTGCTTATTTTTTAAGGCGGGGGCTAATTCTTCACCATGGAGGCAGGAAATGTTATTTCCGCCAATGCCTTCGGTAACTTTGAAGGCTTTGTGAAGCGCGCGTTTCCGAACTCCGGCTTGGTGGATCTTGAGACATAAGACCGTCACGATGAGAACGATAACGAAAAGCGCCACGCACAAGGCGAGGAAAATGAAGAACGTTTGAGAAGGGAGAAGATCGAGGACCAATAAACTCATCATAATAGTTGATTATATTCACCTTTCCTTTACTGTTCAAATTGAGTTTAGCGTCGAGGGTCTTTTTTTGTCTCTTCATTGGATAAAATCGCTTTATCCCCCAAGAAATGGGACAATTCCTCGAAAAGTTTTTTCGGGTCAATGGGTTTGGTGATTGCCGCGTTCATTCCCGAGGCGCGAGCTTGGTTCAACTGTTCTTCAAAGGCATCGGCCGTCATCGCAATGATGGGAGTTGTCTTTGCATCGTCGCGTTCTTCCGAACGAATCACCCGGCAGCTTTCATAGCCATCCATCACCGGCATGCGAAGATCCATCAAAATGGCGTCAAAACCATGAAGGGGCGAGGCTAAGAAAAGCTCATAGCCTTCTTTGCCATCGTGAGCCGGGGTGACTTGGATCCCTTTCTCTTCGAGAAGAATGGTAGCGATTTGACTATTGAAAGCGTTGTCTTCGACGAGGAGAATGTGTTTTCCTTTGAGCGTAGCAAGGGGGATTTGCAGGGATTTCTCCTAACTCAGCTCGTTTTGACTGGCTTTTTGAACAGGCAAAAGCACGACGAATTTGCTTCCTTTATTCATTTGACTCGTGACGCTGATGGTGCCGCCCAAAAGCGAAACGATCCTTTGAACGATGGAGAGGCCTAACCCCGTTCCGCCGACCCCCGAGGCTTCCTTGCGATGCTCTTGGGCGAAAGGCTCATAAAGGTGTTTTTGAAATTCTTCGCTCATGCCAATGCCATTGTCTTCGATGACGATGCGTCTTGTCATGCCATTTTCCGGGGGTTTCAGTTCGCTGATGCTCATTTTGACTTTGCCGCCAGATGGGGTGTATTTGACGGCATTCGAAAGGAGGTTGAGCAAGATTTTTTGAACCTTTAAAGCATCGACCCAAACCATTTCTTCGCCGTTCCGGTTCGTTTCGACTTCAAGGGTGATGTGTTTGGCCTCGGCTAAGGGGGGTAATGGATGAAAGGACGTTGCCCATGAGGGTATCGCAAGAAATCGCGGAAAGTTGAACCTCCATTTTTCCGCTTTCGATCCGCGAGAGTTCCAAGGTGTCGTTCACGAGGTCGCATAGGAGACTGCTCGAGGATTTGATGTTATTTAAATAAGCTTGTTTTCGCTCGGGATTTCTCTCTCGTAACGCCAAATCCGTGAAACCAACAATACCGTTGAGTGGTGTTCTTAAGTCGTGACTCATGCTCGACAGGAAGGAGGATTTGGCTTCGTTAGCTTCGTCCGCTTCTTTGCGGGCCAGTTCCAACTTCCGGGTAAAGCGTTTTTGCCGGAGAATCAAGAAGACTAGAACCGCAAGGAAAATCAGCAAAATGAGGAGAAGGAGCAGCGTGACCCCATTGGTACGGATGTAGTCTTCCAAGGTCCAATTCGGCACGACGGTCGCATTTTTGACTCGGATCGTCTCCAACGCGGTTTTCGTCACGGCGCCCGCCGCCTTATCTAAGGCGGTCAAAAGCAAGGGATTGGCGTTAGCGGAAATGCCCAGGCAAAAACTCAGCGTCAATTCCGGTCGGACATAGAAAGAGAAGTCGCGATATTGGGCATGGTAGGAAAGCTGTTCATAAACCATGCTATTCATGGTAGCCGCATCGCAAGTGCCATTCGAGACGGCGAGCAAAACGCTTTCCGTGGTATCAAAAGGAATGGGGGTATAACCTAGAGATCGAATTTTTTCTGCGAGGTAAGTATCGCCCTTTTCATAGGCAACTTTCGTTAAGGAATCAATCTTTTTGGGCGAAGAGCCAAAGCCATAGGTTAAGCTCATATAAGGCTGACTTAACATGGCTTTCTGGTCTTCGGAGAATTGAAAATCATCGGGGAATTGGGCACAAAGTTCGCCTTTCCCTTCTTGAAAAGCTTTGAGCATTTCCTCGTGGTTTTTATAAGCAACGAAATCAAAAGAAAGACCACTTTTTTCTTTGAGAATCTCGAGATAATCCGGGACGATGCCACCGATCGAAGAGCCCTCCTGGTAAGCGATAGGTCTTTCATCGGTGCAAAGGAGGACTTTGGCGCTGACTTTGCTTTTGATAAAAGCATCCTCTTCCCGGCTTAAAGCGATCATCGAACCTTATCGTTATCCTCGAAATATTTTTCGAAGAGTCGTTCTTGCATAAAAATGTCTGAGGACTGAATTTGGGTCATCGCCTGATTGAGAAGATTGAGAATCCCCGGTTGATTTTTGTTGACGACAAAATAGAACGGATTGGGTTCCCATTCGGAGATGACGCGGTAGTTTTGGTAGCGGGCGACATTGCTGATGATCGCGGTGTCCGCCTCGCCCTAATCAAGGGCGGCAAACATCGCTTCATCGCTCGGATAAACAAGATAATTCACCGTGAAGTGGTGTTCGTTAGCTTCGCGGTCCAATAAACTTTTGCGGAAGGAAGAGGCGATGGTGGCGACTTTCATGCCATTGAAGGCTTCGTAATCGTTGTAGAAATAGCGATAGTCATTGCCTCGCGTGATCATGAGCATTCGGCTATAGCCATTGGGGTAAGTGCAGAAGTCGTATTTTTCTTTGCGGTTGCTCGTTTGGGCGACGTCGCCGAGAACGTCGATCTTTCCAGCGATTAATGCCGTTTCGAGATTCGCCCAGGTGTCATAAACAAATTCGTATTTCCATCTGGCATACTGCGCAATTTTGGAAAGGTATTCGAAATTGTAGCCGCCGAGGTCTTCGTCTTTTTGCCCATCTTGGAGCCCCGCCGAAGGATACCAACCTACCCGCACGCTCGTGGCATTGTCCGCTTGGGTAAAGAGCGGGGTTTTGCGAAGATTTTAAAAAGCAAATAACGAAAAGAGGACCGACAAAAAACCGAGAAGCGCTCCGAGAGAGAATTGGCGATGATGTCTTGATTCCATGGGAAGGGGCCTTGAACCACAAAAGGGTTCGTTCGGGCGAAGTGATGGAAGGAATAATTCCTTAAGTTGTTTTGTTCATCCTTAGAATACTGATATTAGCCCAGCAAAACAAGAGAGGGCGGTCGGATTTCTCGAAAAAGGATTTTCGAGATTAATCGATCGGTTTATCGCGGTTTTCCCGTAAGCCAAGTCGCTCGTTGATCGCGACGCCTTGGATAATGAGTTGCAGAACTTTTTCTAATTCCATCCCCGAACGATAATCGGCGGGGCAAACGTAATTGACGCGGCCATCTTTATAAAGGTCTTGAACTTTTTCTTCTTTGCCGCGCGGATACACGGCAATCGATTTGCCGCCGTTATTCTTCGCGATAATCATCGCGGGAATATCGGTCATGCCATCGCCGATGTAGATGATGTTGCTATAAGGAACGCGCCGATCCGGACGCTTTTCGTTAACGCCGGCATCGTCGGTCGCATCATAAACGCCTTTGGAGATCCGGAAGAAATACTGAGTTTTTTGGGTGTAGTTGATTGCTAATTTCGGCCAAATCGGTTCTTTCGTGACGTCATCGAAGAGGAATTCGCAAGCGTAGACCACTTTGAATTCTTTGGCGATGGGACAGCCATCGACAATTTCTTTGTTGCCCGAAGAAATGAGGTAGTGCTCCACTTTGACGCCGCAGCTATCGCCGAAATCATTGATGCGTTTAAACCAGGTTAAGACGCCAGGGAAGAATTCGATGTTTTTGCCCTGTTCGCCCAACCATTCTTTGGTCATCTTGATGCCTTTTTGCTTGGTCATATAGGCCATCATATAAAGATAGGAAAGCGTCCGTTCGACGCCGGATTTGTTGGAGAATTCCGTGGTCTTGCCCCAAAATTCGGCCGGGGTCATTCCTAAGGAAGGGATGAAGCCGAAATTCTGCATGTCGGAGGTGGCCAACGTGGAGTCGAAATCGTAGAGGATGGCAACAATCGGTTTTTTGCTCATGTTCATGCGCCCTATTTTCTCCGGGCTTTCTAGTCTAAACCCCTTGGGACATTCCGTCAAATATCCCTCGTCCTATCGAACTTTTTTAACCGCGTTTTTTCTTTTTTTATCTCCAAGCCTGCCCGGAAGAAAAGCAAAAATGGCTTCTTCAGTTTGCCCTTTCTCGCGGAAGCCCCTAAAATTGTGCACATGGGATACCCCTGGCAAATCGTCGTTTGGATCGTGGTCTTGATGGCCTTAATCTATCTTTTTTTCGCGATCTACACCATCATCGTTCTCTTTGATTTTCGCGAAAAACTCCGCAAAAGGCTTGTGGCTTTATCGGTTTTGTTCGCTGAGAAGAAAGAAATTCTTCTTTCGCTATACGGTCTTTTTCATAAGGCAAAACTGCCGCTTGATGGCGATATCAAAGCCGTGGAAGATGCGGTTTCGAAGTTGGCCACCGACGTGACGAACGAGAAACAAGCGATGGAAGCTATTGGTTTATTGAATGACTTTCAGCGCCGTCTTTCCCTTCTTTCCGAAGAAGAACGCTATATCCAAAAAAGCCCGGATTTCGAATCCTTTGTCAATTCGCTCAAAGATCTTGAAAATAACTATCACCGCATTGTGGCAGCCTATAACACCGACCTCAATGGCTATGAATATTGGCGAAAAAGAACGATTTATATTTGGCTCACGTGGGTTTTTGGTTTCCGCAAACGGCAACGTTTAGCTTAAAAGACCAATTCGTAGTCGACTAAGCCATCGTAGAAATCTTTTTCGTGGCTGACGATAATGACGCCACCCGGATAACGTTCAATCGCATCGAAGAGGGCATCCTTGGCTTTCTGATCCAAATGGTTCGTCGGTTCATCGAAAACGAGGAAGTTGCTCTTTTTCAAAGTCATGACGGCAAAGCGGGCTTTGGTGATTTCACCACCGGAAAGTTCGCTCATCGGCCGAATCGCCAAATCTTTGCGGACGCCGACGGCACCGAGGGCAGAACGGATTTGCGTATTGGTCAAATCGGGATAAACGTTATGGACGTAAGCGAAAGGCGTTAACGAAAGGTCGATCTTCTCGTCTTGATTGTAGTAATTGACAATCGTGCCTTCGAGCCAGCGGAAAGAGCCTCCCAAAGAGGGGATTGCCCCTAATACAGTCTTAAGGAAGGTGGTTTTGCCCACGCCATTTTGGCCTAAGATGGCAATCTTTTCGCCTTGAAGGAGGATGAAACTGATCGGATCGAGAAGCGGATGGTCATAGCCGATCGAAAGTTCTTCGACTTGCAAGGGTTTTTCGCCGACATTGTGGGTGAAAGGGAAAGAGAAAAAGACCCGGCCTTCTTCTTTGCCCGGTTCATCGAGCACCTCAAGATGGGAAAGGCGAGCTCGGTGGCTCTTTGCCGCTTTCGAGGAGGTGGCACGGACGATGTGCTTGGCGATGAAAGTCTCTTCCTTTTTGATGTAGCGCTGCTGAGCTTCGTAGTTCTTCGCGTATTGCTCTTTATCGAGAGCGTGCTGGCTTAAGAAATAATCGTAATTGCCTTTATAACGGGTCAAACTCTGGTTTTCCAAAACAAAGACGACATTGGCGATTTTCTTCAGGAATTCCTGGTCGTGGGAGACGACGAGGAAAGCCTTCGGATAAGAGATGAGATAATCGGAAAGCCAACTGACTTGTAGCTGGTCAAGGAAGTTGGTCGGCTCATCCATGATTAAGACGTCGCGTTCTTCAAGGAGCATTTTGGCCAAATACGCTTTTTCCCGCTGACCCGAAGAAAGTTGATGAAGCGGGACGCTCAATTGCGATTTATCAAAGCCGAGTCCATCGGTGAGACGACCGACTTTTTCTTGAAGGGCATAGAAGTTATTTTGATCGAGGTCATCCTGAAGCCGCTGGGCTTTTGCGAGGATTTTTTCAAAATTATCAGGGTCTTCTGCGGATTTCTCATAGAGGAGTTGCATCTGCTTTTCTTCGTCAAAGAGGGTCTGATAAACCCCATAGAGATATTGTTCAACCGGCATATCCTGCTGGACTTTCAACTGCTGGTCCAAATAGGAAAAGGTCACGCCATTGGTCCAAAGGACTTTGCCTTCATCGGGTTTGATCTGCCCGACAATCATGTTCAAAAGAGTGGTCTTGCCCGAACCATTAACCCCGACGAGGGTGCAGTGCTCGCCGTTATTAATCTTCATCGAGACCGATTTGTAGAGTTCTTTGTCTGAATAGTTGAATTCGATGTTTTGGAGTTCTAAGAGGGCCATAACGGTGAAAAATATAGCATCTTTGGGCCTTGTTTGATAGGAATAAAATCAGAGTTTTCGCCCTAAAACGTAACTCCCGGGCCAGCGATAGAGAATTTGAAAACGGTTTTGCCGATAAAAAGCGATGGCATGGGGATGGGTTTTACTGACGGAAAGCGAGACGCCTTTGACGTGCTGAAGCCGAAGGTTCACAAGTAGCGTTTGCATCAAAAGGGTGCCGATACCTTGATGCTGATAAGCCGGGTCGATATCAATATGAAGATGAGCGGGATAAGAAGGCCAGAAGTGCATCGCCACCAAATAGGCTTTGCGGAGATGATAGAAATGAGGGTCGCTCTTTTTGAGTAACGGGAGGTAGCGCGCCTTCATCTTTTTTGCAAAATCTTTTCGGGATAAGGAAGAAAGGATATAGCCGACGAGATGACCCTCTTGAATGGTGACGTAACAATGGGTGGTTTCTTCGATAAGGTAATAGTCGGCATAAAGAAGATAAAGGACTTTCGGGTGCGATAAAAGATAGGAATCCGTGCAGGTCGCTAAACAAATGCGGCGAACCTCAGGGAGGTCGGACAGCGTTGCCTCGCGGATGACAACATTTTGGTTCATCGCTTTTTCAACTCCCAATCCACATCCTTAGTATAAGACACGAAATGAGAAATGCGGTGAAAGAAAGAAGGATTCATGAGGGCGAGATTTAGGGAAAGGGGTTTGCTGAAATAGAACGATGATTTCGCTTGCAAATCCTCAATGGTTTTTTCAAAAGTCGCTTTCTTTACTGACCAAAGCGTCCGGGCGATAATCGCCGCGCGAAGCGAAAACTCGAAATCAAATTTCTCAGGGCTGGTGCCGTATTCCGACCAATAACAGATCTCAGCGCCAAGCACATTTTGCTTCTGGCGTATTCCGGACAAATACGGATCAAAATTGTAGGCTTTCTTTAACGGTAAAACGCAATAGGGATTAGAAACATAGGTCGAAAAGAACGGGGCGATGATGGCGTTTTGGCCCTGATTGATTTGACGAATGGCCCGGCGGCGGTTTCCGTTTTGATGAAGTTCCCAAACCTCGGAGATGACATGACCGTCTTTGGTTTTGAGACCGTCATTCCACACTATGGGAATCACCCCGCGGCGAAAAAGACGTTCTTCGATCTCTTTGCGGAACGCTTCAATCAGCCCTTCCTCGTTATGGAGGTGTTGCTCTTCAATGGCTTTTTGACAGCGTTCGCACTTTTGAAACGAAGCGTGTTTGACTTCATCGAAGCCGAGATGAAAATGTTTGGCTTTGAAGAGATAGGCGACGTCTTCGACAAGGTGCATGAGGAATTCCCGCGCTTCAGGATTTCCTAAACAAGGAGTGTGATCAAAGATGCCGAACTGATTGGGCATCGAAAACGGTTTTTGATCATGGGTATATTCGGGATATGCAGAGAGGATGGCGCTCAAATGGCCAGGCATATCAATTTCGGGGATGATTTCGATGCCCAGCGTCGCGGCATAGGAAACGATTTCCTGAATGTCGTTTTCGCTATAGGAATAGCCATAGCGTCCTTCGACAAAGCGTCCGGGTCCTAAAAGATAGCCTTCTTTAGTCCCATCGCGGTAGCAAGCTTCTTTTAAACGGGGATATCGTTCTAAAGCCAAGCGGAAGCCTTGATCGTCCGAAAGGTGCCAATGGAAGGTGTTGAGTTGGCATTTCCACATCAAGAGCAAAAGGGCTTTGACGTTCTCTTTGCCAAAATAATGGCGGGCTTCATCGAGAAGCACTCCGCGGTAAGAGAAACGGGGCTGTTCGTGGATTTTGAGGACCGGTAAAAAAGTTTGTTCGCCTTCTTTTTCAATGAGGCGGGCAAGATGGGATAAAGCTTGGGAGATTGAGCCTTGAATTCGAATGCCTTCTGGCGAAATCGAAAGGTCATATCCTTCTTTTAATGTGGGATCAAGGGCAACTGAAAGGCTGCCTTTCCCCGCTAAAAAAGGATTGAACAGCCCCGAAAGGGGGTGGTTCAAAAGCAAATGGGATACGGGAATTCCTGTTGTGCTCACCGCCCTAAGTATAACTGATTTCGTGGGTTTTGTTGTGCCCTTCGCACAACTTTGGCGGTCAGGAATTGCACTTCTAAAAATTCTTTTTTAGACTCTTGGCGAAAAAGAGGTACTTTATGAAACGTCGTCAACTTTTAACTGTGGTCCTTTCATCATTGCTCCTCGCTTCTTGCGGAGGAGTGAGCGTTTCAAGCGTGCTTTCGAGCATCACATCTTCCTCATCAGCGGCGAGTTCTTCCGCGACACCAACGTCAATTTCTTCTAGTGCTCCGGCTTCGTCTTCGTCAACGTCGAGTTCGTCAGCGGCATCGAGCGCCGCCTCGTCGAGTTCATCATCTTCGGCAGCCTCAAGCTCCTCGGGTTCTTCGTCTTCCAGCTCCTCGAGTTCGTCTTCCTCAAGTTCGGTGCCTCAAATCACCAAACTGGTGAACGTTTGCGACCCCAGCAATCTTACGGATGCTTTAAGCGCCGCTCTTGCCACCCCATACGAAGTCAACTCTGTCTTTGCGGTTATGCCGGGCTGCGTCACCGATAAGAATAGCAAAACATTGAGCTTTGCCGATGGCACCTCGGTCTCCGTGACTGGACGTATTAAAACGAGTGGTGTTGGCTCAGTGAGTTCGAGATCGATTCGCATCACTTCGAAAACGACGGGTGGCGTTTTGCGTTTCTTCGTCGCAGCAGCTGGCACCAGCGGTCAAAGAACTTGGACCATTGCCAAAGAAGATGGCACCATCTTGGAGACCTCGACCACGATTTTAACTACGGCCCCTTCGGAGTTCTCTTACACGATCCCGGAAGAGGGCGTTTACTTTATCTATTCAACAGTCAATGGCATCAATTTCCATTATTTGGATTACACCCAAGAAGTGGAATTAGGTACGGAGACGGGCTTCCAAGTTACGGCAACGAACGCGAAGACCTCCTATCTCCTTGGAGAAGAGTTCTCCAGCGATGGTTTAAGCGTTGAAGCCCTTTACTCTTCGGGCGTGAAAACGACGTTAAATCCCGCCGACTACACAATTGATTCGTCTCTTTATCAGAAAGATACGGCAGGTACCTACCGAATTACAGTCTCCTATAAGACCTATACGAGTCAAACTTATGACGTTAGCGTCCACGCTGTGGATTCTATTGTTCTTTATACGACTCCGATCCAAAGCGCTTCGGGTAACGTGAATGTCACAAGAACTCCAACCGTTTATAAAGTTGGTGGTAGTTTTACCTCAGCAGGTCTTTTGGTTAAAGCAGTGACGGATGAGAATAAAGAAGTGCTTCTTGATTCCAGCGTTTATACGCTTTCGACACCGGATTTGTCCACAGCTGGTGCCAAGAAAGTAACGGCAACGTACAAAACGTTAACATCAGTCTTTACAATTACTGTTATTGATTCTTCATTATTGGTCAAAAATGCGGCGGGAATTTACGACGTTAAAGTTGTGAAAGACGTTAACGATGGAACCATGGAAAATGGCTTCATGGAATTCCGCACTATCCAAAATGCGGTGGACTTCCTTAAAGTGGTGGCGACCTCCAGTGATTATTGCCACATTTCCATTGCCTCAGGGACCTATATCGAAAAGCTTTACATTGATGTTCCTAATCTTACGATAAACTCCGTGAGTGGTGCCAAAGCCGATGTCATTATTGAGTCGCTTGAAGACTCCGATAGTGTTGACGCCAAAGGGACGGCTTGGTCGACTTATGGTTCCTCTTCGACAACGATCTTAGCGGCCGCGAGCGGCTTCGTTGCTTCTAACGTCACCTTCAAAAATGTCAAGTTCACTACCATGGATGAGTACAAGGCCTCCAGTGGGAACCTCCAAGCTTGTGCCTTGGTGAATAATGCCACTAACGTTGCCTTCTCTCAATGCGGCTTCGTGGGCTTCCAAGATACGCTCTATCTCCATGCTGGCAATGCTTACTTCAATGGCTGTGAGATCTCGGGCATGACGGATTACATCTTCGGCGAAAGCAGCAATGCTCTCTTCTCGAATTGCACCATCATTTCGATGAACCGAGGCGATGTTAAGAATGGTGGCTACATCACCGCGTGCAAGCCGACCTTAGCGACTGGCGATGTGGGCTTTGTTTTCCAAGGCTGCACGGTTCAGGGCGAAACTGGGGTGACGGATGGTACCGTTAGCTTAGGACGCCCGTGGGGTGCGGCGGCAAAAGTGGCCTACCTCAATTGCACGATGAGTTCAGCGATCTCTGTCAGTGCCTATCCTTGCTCCACCAACAATGCGCGCTGGGAAGGCATGTCGGGGAACGTTCCGACCAAAGCAGATTTTGAAGAGTACGGAAACACTGGGGCGGGTTCGATTAGCGCCGCGGTGGCGGGTGGTACTCTCTTAAGCCAAGATGCTTATACGGCGTTCGACGCCAAAGTGAAGGCGGTCTTCGCCTGGGCGCTTTCTTAATAACGAAGCGTTAAAAGAAAGGGAGAAGCGTCAAGGCTCCTCCCTTTTTTCTTGGAGAAAATCAAAGCATTTTTTCAAAAGGAGTGGTTTTTTGCAGAGATTTCAATGTTAAAAAGGTTTGAGAGAGCGGGTGGCAAAGAAGGTGGGAATGTTGAGTTCTTTTAAGCGCCCTTCCCCATTGGTGTCCTCATAAAGATCTCGGAGAATGAAACCAGCTTCGAGTTGGCCACCGATTTGTTCTTCAAGAGTGTGGGAGAATTCGACCCCGTCATCGCTTTTTACTAACTCTTCCATTTGCTCTGAGTTCTTCAATGGGTTGAAGGGAAGATGGTTTTTGATTTCTTTTTCATCGTCGTCCGTGATGAAGTTAATGCCATTATCGAGGCCCGAAAGCAAGACCCCGCCAGATTTCAGGATGCGGAAGCATTCTTTGAAGACCGGCTTAGCTTCTTCGATATAAACATTACTGACCGGAAAGAAAATGAGATCAAAAAAATTGTCCTTAAAGGGCAAAGGCTTGCTCATATCGCCCCGAATGATTTCGATTGGATAGCCTTCCCGTTCCGCGACCATTTTTTCGGACTCTAATTGAGCTGGAGTATAGTCGAAAACCGTGCAGATCCCGCCTAAAGCGGCAAAAATCGGCATCTGTTGGCCGCCGCCGGAAGCCAAGCCTAAGATTCGCTTTCCTTGCAGGGATCCAAACCAGGCGTGAGGAACTTTCTTGGTAGGGGTAAGAAGGACGTCCCAACGTCCTTCTTTCGCTCGCAAAAAGGTTTCGTGGTCAATGGGCCTACCCCATTCCCAGCCTTCTTCTATCCATTTCGTTATGGCTTTTGCGTTGTCGTCTTGATAAGTGCTCATCGACTTATTATATCGAAAGGCAGGCTCTTCATAAACATAAAAAAAGCCTTGACGATGTCAAGGCAATTTTTTAGTGGTGCGGGAGGTGAGAGTTGAACTCATATGGGTTACCCCACACGCCCCTCAAACGTGCGCGTATACCAATTCCGCCACTCCCGCGGCGTGCTCAATTATAGTAAGCCTGTTTTAAGGAAGCAACATTTTTTGAGCGATTAGTGAACAAACTGCAAAATGATGAGATACGCGACGAGGAAATAAACCAAAAGTGAGCTAACATCGACAATGGTCGTGAGCAAAGGCTGGGAGACGATGGCCGGATCCTTTTTGAAGCGAGCGGCGACCATCGGAAGAACGACTGCCACGATTTTGCTGAGGAATACGGCGCAGAAGAGAGCTAAGGTCACGGTAATGGAAACTTTCATCGTCGCATAGAAGAAATCGAGACTCCAGCAATTTCCGGCCCAAACGGAGACGACGACTTTATCGCTGCCAAAGAAGGCTCTGGAGAAATCTGGATTAATAACGATTCCGAAATATTGTTCGATCGTGAACCAGGCAAAGCCGATTAAGGCGACACCAGAAGCAATGATGACGGCACTAACAGTCTCGCGGCGGAGAACCTTCCAGAACTCTCGCGGTTCGAACTCTTTCATCGCCAATCCGCGGATGATAATGGCAATCGTCTGTCCGCCAGCGTTGCCGCCGGTATCCATCAAAACGGGGATGAAGGCAATCAGAATGGTGTAGGGTGCGAACTGGTATTGGAGTTTATCGACGACCATCGTTGAGAAAGTATCGAGAATTAACAAGACGGCAATCCAAGGCAAGCATTTCCGAGCCATTGACCAAGGATGGGTCTCAAGATAGGTGTCTTCCATCGGGGCGACGGCGTTCATCTTTTCGATATCTTCGTTGGCTTCGGCGGTGATGACATCGACCGCATCATCGACGGTGACAATGCCGGTTAAACATTCATCATCATTGAGAACGGCGACGGCGTTAAGGTCATAACGGCGAATGACGTTAGCGACTTCCTCTTTATCGGTTTGAGCGTGGACGCTCGGGGCGTCTTTGTTCATGATATCCGCGAGTTTTTGCTCTTGATTGGCGAAAATCAAATCGTCTAAGTCGACCGTGCCGACGAATTTGCGTTTATCGTTACGGACAAATATGGTGTAAACGGTTTCGGCTTCGCGGCCCTTGCTTCGAACGGCAGCAATCGTGTCGCCCACAGTTTGGCTTTCTTTAAACTCAAGATACTCGGTCGTCATGATGGCGCCGGCGCTATCGGGTTTGTATTTGAGAATTTGGTTGATGTCGGCTCGCATGTCTTTGTCGGCGGCGTGGAGGACCTTAATGGCGAGGTTAGCAGGCATGTCGCCAACGGTGTCGGCTAAGTCGTCAGCCGCTTGTTCGTTGATGAGCTTGACCAGGTCTTTATCGGTCAAAGCCCGAACTAATTCTTCCTTCTTCTCTTGGCTTAAATCGTCAAAAAGAGGGGCGGTTTGCTGGGAATTTACATCCCGGAAGAGTGTGATTAGATCTTTGATTTCCAGTTCGTTAGCGGCTTCAGCAATATCGATATCAGCGACTTCGGAAAAAATCCGGTCTAATTCCCTCTTGTCTTTGCGCCGTACAGCATCCGCCAAATGATCGGGCGTAATCGTCCTAACAACAACCTCTTCGGAGGTGTCTTGCTCATTCAGATCGGTACCCTCTTGGGGCGTGTCCAACGGTTTTTGCTCGTTTTCGTTATCGTCCATAGAAATTCCTCGTGCCTAAGTCTAGGCTTTTGGCACAAAAAAGTGTTAGCGATTTTTACTTTTGCGCGCTTTTCTTTCTCTAACGGGCGCGTTGTCTTATAATGAATCCGCTTAAAAGGAGCAAGAAAATCATGGAATTGAAATTCTTAGTGGAAACCAGCGCTCGTCACATCCACT
>DAISHV010000027.1:0-20343 GCA_036822315.1 Bacillota bacterium
CTTGAAGGTCGCTTCTTTGCCGGCGAGTTCTTTGACATAGTTGGTCGGGAAGGTGACTTTAAGATCTTTCTTATCGCCGCTCTTCATGCCAACGACGCCTTCTTCGAAGCCCGGGACGAATTGATGCGAGCCGAGTTCGAGGGCATAGTTGTCCGCTTTGCCGCCTTCGAAGGCCTTCAAAGCGCCCGTTTCATCGGGGAGATAGCCATCGAAATCCAAAACGACAGTATCGCCAAGTTTGGCTTCGCGCTCAACGAGAGCAAGCGAGGCATTGCCTTGGAGAAGTTTGTTGATCGAATCGGCAATTTCGGCGTCCGTGACGCTCGGAGCGACCTTCGTGGCCTTTAAGCCTTTGTATTCGCCTAACTTCGCACTCGGGAAGAGCACGATGGTGTAAACAAGTTCGAGGGCATCGGGCGACATCTTGGTGACGTTGACGGAAGGACGGAAGAAGGGAACGATCTTCTCTTCTTGGAGAACTTCGCTATAAACCGGAGTCAAGACCGCTTCGACGGCTTCGTTATAAACGGCTTCCTGATTGATGGCTTTCTCGACCATCTCTTTCGGGGCTTTGCCCGGACGGAAACCCGGAATCGACACTTTAGCGGCGACTTTTTGGAAAGCT
Source organism: Bacillota bacterium (assembly GCA_036822315.1). Classification (GTDB taxonomy): domain Bacteria; phylum Bacillota_I; class Bacilli_A; order RFN20; family CAG-826; genus UBA4951. Next base: position 626 of record DAISHV010000027.1, read on the forward strand.
TTCGCTTGAGCGTCTTTCCAAACTTTTTGATCGACCTCAACGACGAGCTTCTCTTGGCTCTCGGAGATCTTTTCGATAGTGTGTTGCATTGCTTTTATTCACTCCATGCGTTTTTGCACGAGGAATAATATAGCCTATCTTTAGATAGGACACAAACAAAAAGGCTCAAAAGAAACGAAAATTCGCCTGAAAAGCAAGAAAGACAAGGCAAAAGGCTAACCGGAAGCCTTTAAGGATGCGAAAGCTTATTCGGAGCTGACGAGGCTTTCTTTTCGGCGAGAAAAAGGAAAACGAAACCAAAGAGGATGGCGAGAGAAAAAAGAAGCCAATAGGTCCAATGATAGAAACCATAGGGTACGAAAACAAGGTTGGCGAACGGAAGGAAATAAAAGAGGATTTTGTCCTGGAGGGAATAGCGGGCCAAAAGGAAGGCCAGGCCAAAGCAAAAGGCGATGATGCCCCCGAGAAATAGCAGCGGCAAAAACCGCTTCTTCCCCTCCCACTTTGGGAAGAGGCCATAAAGGGAAAGGAGCAAAAACGCCAAGGCTTCGTTGGCCAAGAAATCGCTCAGGAGGATCAGGGCGGCCGGCACGCTTTGCCACGCCCCGTGGACATAAACGAGGAACAAAGAGGCGAAAGCACTCGGGATCCCCAATAAGAGGGCCAAAAGCAACAACACGAGGTTCACCGCGCTCACTAAAAGAAAGGAAAAAAGTAGTTTTCCCCGCAAACAGGTTTGACTCGAAAGAGGGCTATTAGCCTCATTTTTCCGCGCGGCTGAGGCATGTCTTCCCGCAAAGACGAGATAGCCGATAACGAGGGCGAAACCCAAGGAAAAATAAAGGGAAGCCCTGCCGCTAGCCACGCTTACGATCGCTCGGCTATCCGTCGAATCTTTTAGCGCGTAATTCTCCAGGTATTGTTCAGACATCGGATCGTCGGGGTCGGCGAGAGTAAAAACGTTATAAAAGAGATAGGCACCGTTCTTGAGTAAATACTCATAGAGCCGCAATTCTTGGACATAATAGGAATAAAGCTGGGGATCCGGGAGGGCGGCGCCGTTTTGGGGCAAAGGGGGATTCTCGCCGTCAAGATAAGCGACATCAAAGGCGAAAAGATCACGATTTTCCTCATAATTCGATCGAAGTTGGCTATAGTCTTCGCTCGTGGGGTTCACCAAACTGAGTTGGCCTTTGGACAAGGAAATCCCCGAGAGAAAGCCTAAAGAAACCACGAGAGCAAAGAGGGCGAAAAAGAAGGCTTTGAGGTTGTGCCTGAAGGCATAGAATTCGCTCCGAACGACTTTCCAAGTCCCTTTCATAAGGGGAAGCCCTCCTTGGCATAATGGCGGTAAGTCATAGCGAAAAGAAGCCCGGCAGCGAATAAATGGAGGCCCAAGGCGAGATAATAAGGATAAGAAAGAGGATAGAAGGCCAAATGATAGAGCGAAAGGAGCGGGAAATAAGCGGCCCGCGGATTGCTTTCAAGGACGTTCAGATTGGGAAGGGAAAGGCTCAATAAGGCGAAGAGAGCGACGAAAATCAAGGAGAGCAAAGCCGGTGAAAACAAAGCGATGTAATCTTGATGAAAGAGGCAATAGGCCAAAAAACTCACGCCCCACAAAAAGAGGGTGTAGGCGGCTAAAGAAAGGGCTAGGGGCAAAAGCAAAAAGCTCGAAGGGATGGCTTGATAAGCCGCTCCAAAATCATAAAGAATCTGTGGATTGCCCGAAAGAAGAATCCCGCCGAGCGAAACGAGGAAGAACAAAAGGAAAGGGATAGCGGTAATCCCAAAGGCGAAAAGGGCGTTGGCCCGGAAAGCCGTTTTCTTTTCTAAGGGCGCCATCGCGAAAGCTTTCGCCCCCATCGCCCCGTGGGAAAAGAGGGTACGGTAAAACACCAACGGAGCGAAAAAAGCCATAAATGGAAAAGCAACCGCGATATTCTTGAAGGCGAAAGCGACCCCTTGATAAGGGCTTCCGAGCGAAGTGAGCTCCCCCGGATTGACGTAATCGGTTTTGATGCTCCCGGTCGAAAGGTAGAAGCTGAGGAGGCGGATCTCGCCTTGAACTGCAACGGTTTCGCTCGGGCTTAGTTGCCCGGAAGCAAGGAGATCGTCTAAGAAATTGACCCGCCCTTGATAGGACGATAAAGCCTGAGCCCGCTCAGGGATCTCGAGAGCGGGAGCCGGGAAATAAAACGCCGAGAGGGCATAAAGAAGGCAGGCGAGCAAAAGGATAAGAAATAAGGGAAGCAAAAGTCGCTCCTTTTTGAGCAAAAAGAAATCAAAGGCAAAGACTTTGCGGGAATCGCTCATCTTATTGGACCGCCCCACTCGAAGAAATCGAATCAAAGAAGACTTGGCGAAGATCCACCGTTTTGAGATCATCGCTTTGATAGGTCAAGACCCCATGATCCAGGATCACCACGCTGTCACAAAGGTGCTCGATTTCGCCGATCATGTGGCTCGAAATCAAGACGATGCCCCCGGATTTGGCGAAGGAAATAAGCAAGTTTTCGATGTCACGGACTGAAAGGGGGTCGAGCCCATTGAAAGGCTCATCGAGAAAGAGAACTTTCGGCAAGGCCATAATCGCATAAGCGAAATAAAGCCGCTGTTTCATCCCTAAGGAAAAAGTTTTGACCCGCTCGTCTTTTTTGTTTTCTAACCCCACGGCCAACAAAAGATTGTGGATCCTTTCGGGCGTGATGCCATCGAAAAGCAAAGACAAGGCATAAAGATTTTGGTAGGCCGTCAAATCTTCATCAAACGACGGATTTTCAATCATGAAGCCATAGGAGCCCCGCTTTAAGGGAGCGCCATCAAGCAGTACTTCCCCCGCATCGGCTTTCACGAGGCCGCAGATGATTTTGAACAAGGTGCTTTTCCCCGCGCCGTTAACGCCCAGTAGGCCGCAGATGTGGCCGGAACTCACCGCAAAAGAAACGTCTTTTAAAACGCTTTGGTCATAGGACTTTGAAAGGGATTTGATCGCGAGCGTGGCCATGAAATTGATTAGGAGTTTTGGTACAAGTCGATGCGATAAACTCCCCGAACGTGATAATAACGAGTTGGACGAAAAAAACCCGCAGCGGGTTCTCCCACTTCATAAATCACAACAAATTGAAGGGCTTGCTGACCGGAGAAGGTCAAAACTGTATTAGCCGAATAAAAAGCAACGTTCCAAGGACCCCAAGGCTGTCCGTTTCCCAGCACGGCAGAGCGATAAAGGATACGTCCATAGCAAACGGCTTCCGTATTTGTCGTGTTAATGTCGGGATAAAGATCATTACAAGTTCTACTGTCATTTTCCAAAAAACACTGCCCCGGAAGATAACCGTTCGCGACAAAGGAAACTGATAAACTGCCTTGGGCATTGTCAGTGTCATTGGCCGGAGAACTTAAGCCGTTTACTGGAGCTATACGCTTATCCACTTGTGTCGAATCGGTGGCATGAAAAGCGAGCCATTCTTCGTTGATAGACCATGCCGAATTTTGATCGCTATAATAAGGCTTGATGGCGGCCGTAGATTTAAACTGGTAGTTTTCTTCAGCGTCGGAGAGCAAAAAGTTGTGGGTGAACCATCCCAATCTAATCGAATCATTTCTCTCAGCGTCAAATCGCTTGATCGTATCGGTTTGGCGCTCGTCAATCGACGAATCGCTTAGGCAAAGACCGCTTGATTGCTGCGTTCCGGCCAAACTAAAGACAACTGCGGCTACCACTAGAATTGTTTTCTTCATTTTGACCCCTTTCTTTTTGTGGCAGTAATACAATCTCCTGCTACAAAAAGGTTTCATGGTATTATATCTTGATTTTTGCAAAGAAGATAGAACGATTAATTTTAGGCCGAATAATCAAAATCGGCCATGAAAAAGGTTCTCTCGAGGCTCCTAAAAGGCCTCTCAGATCTTTAAGGGCGGCTCTGCTTTGAGAGTCTCATCAATCGCGTGAGAAAGCTCAGCGACCTTCTTCTCGTCAAGATGATATTTCTCGTAATAGCCATTCATCCCGAGACCCGAGCGGAGATATTCGCGGGCTAATTTGATGAAAGCGAGCGCCAAAAGAGTATCGTCTTTCGTCTTCACGACGCTCTCGGGATAGACATCCATAATGTAATCGTTCAATAAACTCGTCGCCACTCCCGCGACTGAGGGGTCACAAGAGAGGTCGCGAAGATAGAGAACGAAATCGTTGAAAACCGTACCTGAATAAGGGGGCATAAGATCTTTGGGAACGAGATGATAGACCTTGCCGTTTTTATTGAACGTCACCGATTCGGGATAAGCGATTTCGACAAGCAAGAGGAGAGCGTACGTCTTGACCGAAGGATGGCGGGACGAAACCAAAAGCTCTTTGATATAAGAAAGATACTCGCGCACGTTCGCGCCTTGCAGGTAATTGAGAAGATTGAGAACTTCATAATCATCATCCGAATGGCGGAAGACCTGCTCAATCTTTTCTGGCGTGTAGTTCTGAGCCAATTGTTGATTCTTTTCGTTGAGGCGAATCCGCTTGGGGAGATCGCGAAGGTATTCTTCGACTTCTTGGGAAACGTAAGGCTTGTTTTCGAAATAGGTAATATCGTCATAAGCCCCATCGAAATCATGGGCGATGAAGCGAAGTTCAAAATTGCTTTTGATCGTCAAAACAGGGTTAAAAGACCATAAAAGATCACGGTTTTTAAAAAAGAGATTTTGAGCCGAAGTGCTATCGCCTTTCCCCAAATAGGCCGAAATCCGATAGACCAGGGCTTCGGGATCAAGGCTTCCTTCGGTCAAAGAGAGAATCAAATCGTATTGTTTTTTATCCAATAAGCTTTTTAAAGAATCCATCGTCCTTATTCTAAACCCCAACGCATTTTTCGAGAAAGGAAAAAGAAAGGAATGCCCACTTGGACATTCCCTTGGCCGGATTTTCTCAGGCTTATTTGGAGAGATCAGGCGCCGTCGCGGCAAGCTTTTCGGCATGCTGGGACAAAGCGATGATTTCGTCGAATTTCGCATTCTTGGCATCGAGATAATAGTAGTTCTTCGTTCCTTCTTTGCGGACCTTGACGATGCCGGATTCCTTCAAAAATTTCATATGATGAGAAACGGCAGGGCGCGAGAGATTGCTCATCCGGCAGATATCGCCAACGCGAATCCCACGATTCTCCCCCATCCGAAGCATCTCAATGATCATATGAATTCGCGTCTCATCGCCGAGAGCGATAAACGCGTCCTGGCACGAGGCGAACTCGGCGGCCAAACTCTTCATTTCTTCGCTGCGATCTTCCATGTTTTTTCTCCTTGATAAACCGTTCTATTTTTAGAACCGTTCGTATTTTAGAACGGTTTTTTGCCTTCTGCTATATTGGTAAAGGAAATAGATACCATATAGCAATTATTATCGTTTTTTGACACGTGTCACAATATTTTTAGAACCATTCGATGAGGGCGAAGCAAAAGAGCAAAAACAAAAAAGAACCCGAAAAAAATCTCTTAGACAATTCGCGTTAATTGTCTAACAAAAACGGACCCCATTCTTGGATGAGCCTCGCTAAAGAAAACTGGGCATTGGCAGGACTCGTGGAAGGCAAAATGAGAACCTCCATTCCCGGAGGTGGCGTTTGATATTTTAAAAAGAGTTTCCCCGCCGTTTTGCCATTGAGGAGAATCCGCTTAACGCCTCGAGGAAGCCACGACAAATCGCTCGGCACCACCGCGCTGATGCTGCTATCGCTTGAACCGGTAATCTCACACGAAGAAATCACATCATACAAAGCGAGGCTATGCCGGAGCAATAAGGCTTTCTTTTCTTCGATCGTCTCAGGATTTTTATCGTGATAGACTTCCGCCAGTAACGGATAGAAACGATTCTGGGGATGAGCATAATAAAACCCTTCTTCCCGCGAGACCACGGAAGGAAAGGAACCGAGGATCAAAATCGTGCTCTTTTCCGTAACAAATGGCGGAAAAGGATGGGTTAAACTTTTCATGATTTCTTCCGACGTTGATGGAAAATGACCCAGCCGAGAAGAAGTCCGAGACCAAAGGTTGCGCTAGGCACAAAGAGGATCAGGGCAACGAGACCCACGCTCGTGATCGAACGACCGAAGAAATCGCCATCCCCATTGTCGATGTGACGACCGCTTTCATTGGGATCTTTCGCCACCATCGTTGTTTTTTCATAAACATAATCGCTGAGGGAGGCTTTCACGTTCGTATAAGTAAAGCCGAAATAATCCAAACTGACCGTATCCGAGCACACCGCGCGGCTGACGCCTTGAAAGAGGAAATAACGATAAATTCGGTAAGTCGAAGACGAATCCGGCATCGAAATGTCGAAATTGGAGACTTTGAAAATCGCGGTATATGGGCTTCCCAAGATCGGGTAGTCCTGAAGTTTGCACAAAGGGGTGCCAGAACTAAAGGAAGTGAAGGATTCGCCTTGGCTAATCGTCCCGCGATAGGTGATGGCCAACTCGCTGGTGTTTTGAGATAAAAGATTGCTGCTGAAGATGACATCTTGAGCAAAAGAAACGCCCTGCCGCGGGAGATAGATTCCGACTGAGGCCTGGCTTTCATGGCCCGAAGGATCGCGGACTTGGATGTTATCGAGATAAACGTTGTAGGCACTCGGATTACTGAGAGTTAAGGAATAGCAGGTACGGATATCGTCTTGCTGGACAAAAGACCATTGGCCCGCTAAAACGCACTTTGTCGAAGGAATTTCGTCATAATAGACGCTGATACCCCCACTCGAACTGCACGAGGAAAGACCAACTAGAGTAACGAAGAAGAAAAAAGAAAGGAGCCCGCTTTTTTTCATTGTTTCTATCCTAACCTTTTTTCGCCGAAAGCGGAATCTTTACCTTTGCGAAAGCTCAGAAAGAAAAAAGACATCGAGCCTGTATCGATGTCTTTTTTCCTTGATTTTGGCGCGCCCGAGCCGACTCGAACGGCTGACCCACAGCTTAGAAGGCTGTTGCTCTATCCAGCTGAGCTACGGGCGCATCCTGCGCTTTAGCGCCCCACTAATATACTCATTTCGAGGGCTTAGGGCAAGAAAAGACGACCCCTTAAAGCGTTTTGATCTTTTCGTAGAGGGCTTGCGCCACCTCATCGGGCAAAACCTGTTTCAATTCGTCGAGGGTTGCCCCTTTTAAAGAATCGATAGTCGGATAGTGCTTCCGGAGGGTCTCTTTCCGCTTTTCGCCAATGCCATTGATTTCGTCGAAAAGCGAGCGGTTCATGGCTTTGGAACGTTCCTTCTTATGGAAGGTGATGGCGAAACGATGGACTTCATCTTGCATCCGCATGAGCAAAAAGAAGAGCGGCGAGCGGTTATCAAGCGGGTAAGTCTTCTCATTTTGGTCGATGATGCCTTCGGTTTGATGCTTATCATTTTTATAGAGCCCATAGACTGGAATCGTCACGCCGGCCTTGGTTAGGGCTTCCAAGCAAGCGTGAACCTGGGTGATGCCACCATCGACGAGGATCAAATCGGGATAAGACAAACCCTCTTCCTTAAGCCGAGAATAGCGGCGATAAGTGATTTCCTTCATCGAATGATAATCGTCCCCCGCATCGGCCTCATCGAGATGGAATTTGCGGTACATCCCCTTCGCCGGTTCGCCATTGATGTAGCAAACCATGGCGCCCACGGGCGAGGAGCCTTGAAGATGCGAGTTATCGAAAAGCTCGATCCGATAGGGCGTTTCGATTCCTAAAAGATGCCCTAAAAGTTCAAGCAATGCCGCGTTATCGTCTTCCAAACGAGCGCTCATGAAATGGGCGTCGAGTCCCTGGCGGGCATTGAGGGCGGCCAAATCGATTTGTTCCAAAAGCCGGCCTTCTTTCGGAGAGATGAGCTTCGCTTCGGGATAAACCGAAAGGAATTCTTCGGCAAAACCCTCGACATTACAGGCTATTTCGCTTGGAAGGTCATTGTTCTGATAGTAGGTTTCAATGAGTTCAGCGACCTGCTCATTCGCTTCGCCAAATGAGGGCACGACTTCGACGTGTTTTCCTAAGAGCAAACCCCGGCGGTAAGTCAACACCGAGAGGGCGAGATAAGAATCTCTTTCGGCATAGGCGAAAATGTCGCGGTCAGTCCGATCGCTATTGAGTTCCACCGCTTGCTTAGCGGTCGTCCGTTTGACGGCCTCAATCATTTCTTTATAGGATTGAGCATCTTCGTAACGTTCTTCTTCGCTCGCTTTGATCATCTTGGATTTGAGATCGTCGACCGCCTCGTCGGTGTTCCCATCAAGGAAGGATTTAATATCATCATAAAGATGAGCGTAAACATCGTCTTCGATCTTGTTGATGCAAGGTCCGAGACATTGACCCAAATGGTAATATAAGCAGGCTTTTGCAGGGATATTGCGGCATTTTCGGGTTGGATAGACCGAATTGAGAAGGTCGATCGTTTTATAGGCGTCGGAAGCATTGGGGAACGGGCCGAAATAGAAATAGCGCTTATCGTTGGCCCGCCGAGCGATTTTTAAGAAGGCGTCATCCCGTTTCACCGCAATATAAGGATAATGGGAATCATCCATCATCATGATGTTGTAACGGGGATAATACGTTTGAATGAGGTTCATTTCGAGGATGAAAGCCTCTTTATCCGTATGGACGATGATGAAATCGAAATGATCGACATGGGAGACCATGGCGAAAACCTTGCCCGTTTGGGGACGAAGAAAATATTGGGAAACCCGTTTCTTCAAATTCTTGGCTTTGCCGATATAGATGATCTTATCATCTTTATCTTTCATCTGATAAACACCGGGTTTATCGGGTAAAAGGGCAATTAAACGTTTGAGTTTCTCCGTCAGTTCCATGCTTATTTGAGGTGGAGAATGGTCGCACCGCCGCCACCCTCAGCGCCATCCGCGCCTTCGTAAGAGGCGATAAAATCTTTGTGATTGTCGGCATAATCGCGGACCAAGGAACGAAGCACCCCAGCGCCCCAGCCATGGATGATGCGAACCCGCTTGAAGCCTTTGAGACGGCATTCATCGAGGTATTTATCCAAATTGAGTTCAGCTTCTTCTGCTCTTTGGCCAATGAGATTGAGTTCAAGCGGAACGGATTTTGCCAGCATCATCTCATCGACTTTTAGACCCGACATCGGTTGGAGTTGCTCCTCTTTGGGCGCCTCGACAACCACCACTTGGTCGTTTTTCACTTTGAAAGTTAAGCCTTCTTTGGAAACGACGCTTAGCTTATTGCCTTGAATCGCAACGACTTTGCCTGATGAATAAAGTTTGGGAATATTGACGTAATCCCCGACTTTGACGGGACCATTAAAATGCTCTTCCTGGGCCTTTTCTTCAAGGTCTTCCAACTGTTTTTTCGCGGAGATAACCTCGTGAAGTTTGACATCATTTCGTTCGACGGAATGGAGGATTTCGTCCATTTGCTCGCGGTAAGCATCGAGCATTTCGTTCTTTTTGGCTTCGACATCAGAAAGATAATGATCCTGACGGAGTTTGAGGGCGGCTTCGCGCGAAGAAAGATCCGTTTCTTTTTTCCGCAGGCTTTCTTCAAGGGCGACGACCTTGGCTTTCTCGTCTTCGGTTTCTTTGGTGACTTGTCCGAGTTTTTTGATGGCATCGGTCACCGAAGTTTCTTCGTGGGCGCTCAAATAGGACTGGGCGCTTTGGAGAACCTCATCGGGTAAGCCGAAACGTTTGGCAACGACAAGACCATAGGATTCGCCAGGCAAACCCATCTTCAATTTATAGGTTGGCAAAAGATGAACTTCATCGAACACCATGGAAGCGTTGGTGATTTCTTCGTGGGATAAGGCGTAAGCTTTTAAGCCCTCGAAGTGGCTTGAAACCAAGGTGTAGGCGTGTTTTTTGATGAGATAAGAGATCACGGCGAAAGCAATGGCTTCGCCTTCTTTTGGCGAAGTGCCGGTTCCCACTTCATCGAGCAAAACGAGATCGCGGCCCCCGACTTGATTCAGAATATCGGCGATATTCGCCATATGACCAGAGAAAGTCGAAAGGTTGTCGCTCAGCGATTGGGAATCGCCGATATCGACGAAAATATGCTTAAAGTAAGAAAGGGTGGCCCCTTCGTTCGCAGGAATCGCTAAGGCGCATTGATTCATCAAAACCAGGAGTCCAAGCGTCTTCAGGGCAACGGTTTTACCGCCGGCGTTCGGACCAGAAATGACGATGAGTGAGGTCTTTTCGCTCATCCGGAAATCATTGGCCACCACTTTGGCGGGATCAATGAGGGGATGGCGGGCGCTTTCGAGATCAATCGTCGGTTCTTTAACCATCTTCGCCACATGGCTCTTTGTTTCGTCTGCATAAAGAGCTTTAGCTTGAAGATAATCCAAATAGCCTATCATTTTATTGTTGAGGAGAACCGGCTCGGCAACCGAAGCGATTTCTTGGGAAAGAGCAGCCAAAAGTCGGCGGATTTCCTCGCGTTCTTCGTTGCGGAGTTCCACCATCTTGTTATTCATCTCGACTAAAACTTCAGGCTCGATGAAGGTGGTTTCGCCACTGCCTGAGACATCTTGGACGATGCCCTTCACTTTGTTTTTATAGGCGTTAGCGACAGGCAAGACATAATGCCCGTTTTTAAGGGTGAGGGTCGTGTCGCTCAAATAGACCTTATTTTGGTCAAGAACAAAGCCGAGTTTCTTCTTCATCTCGTTTTCGAAGTGGGTGATGGAAAGGCGAACACTTTTGAGTTTCGGTGAGGCGTTATCGAAAATGCTCAAATCCGGGGCAATGACTTTGTGAATATCTTTTTCCAAGAAATCCAAATGGGGGAAATTCGCAACATAAGATAGAAGCAAGGGCGAATCGGCGATCGGGCGAAAGAAAGCAATCAGGCTTCGTTCTTGGAGAACATCGTGTGCAGCTTTCTCCAAGTCTTCAATCGAAAGCACTCCACCTTTTTGGGCGAGCTCCACCACCCGTGTCAAATCGCTGGAAACATCGAGCGGCAGCCGACCATAACGCGCTAAAAGGTAATCCATCTCCTCTAGGCGAGCCAGTTCTTCCTTCAAATGTTCCTCTTCTGGAATCATCGTCAAATTGCGGGCTAAAGATTTTCCAACTTCGCTTCGAGCGTAAGAAGCGACTTTTTCTGTGATTTTTTGAAATTCAAACTTCTCGTAGATATTTTGCATGAGCGAATTATAGCACCCGGATGCGTTTCTTAGGTAAGAAACGCCGAAGGGTAAAAGGAAAAAAGAAAGGTGCCTTTTCTTTTGCTCTCGAGTCAAAACGAGAAAGAACTTCTTCGAAAAACAAATCCATTTCGAAGTTATCGCTTGAATCCAGAATTCTTTTTCTATCGATGCCGTCTATCCTTTTAAGCCCCATGAAAGAAAAGTTTTTTCTCTTCCAAAGGGGAAACGCTCAGCCTGATTCTTATGTTACAATAATTCCATGAAAAAAGTTCAGCCCGGTTATTCCTTTCAAGTTGACGATAAGACCTTAGCCAAAATGAAAGACTTTTACGCCCCGTTCCAAGAACAATCCCCCAGCGCTTATATCGATCTCTTCGCTCGAGGTGAAGGCGTTACTGTCAGTATTTTTAAACGGAACAAAGAAGGCAAAGTCACAGCCTCCTTTCAAGGCCCCAAAGCCATTGAAGAGGCTTCCTTATGGGATCCGAGCGCTCATGACACTTCGGTTCAGCCCGTTTTGCCCAAGCCTTTATTTCATTCACCGATGCACCCCGGACCCGTTGTGCTCAACCGCTACCCCCAAATCGGAAGCGATGAAGTCGGAACCGGCGATGTTTTCGGTCCGGTTTGTGTCTGTGCTGCCTATGTCGAGGAAAAAGATGTCGCCCACATCGATGAGCTTGGCGTCACCGATAGCAAGAAGATGTCCGATGAATATATCCTGCAAATCGGGCCTCTTTTGGTCAAAGAATTCGCTTATTCTCAACTTTCTCTCCCCAACGAGAAATACAACGAGATCCACGACGAACTGAATATGAATGCGATTAAGGCCAAGATGCATAACCGCTGCGATCTCAATCTCCGTGAGAAACACCCTGATGCTTATATCTATCAAGACCAATTTGCTGAACCCGGTCTTTATTTCCATTACCTCAAAGACGAGAAAGACGTCGTGAAAAACATCACCTTTCACACCAAAGGCGAATCTCTTTACCCTTCGGTTGCTTTAGCAAGCGTCATCGCCCGTTATTCGTTTTTAAGAAAAATGCAGGAATTATCAAACCATTATCAGATGGACATTCCCTTCGGGGCCGGCGAAGAAGTCGACCGGTTCATTCGGGCTTTCATCGCCAAGTATGGTCGCGATGAACTTAAAAAAGTCGCCAAATTAAATTTTGCGAATTTTAAGAAAATTAGTTGAGTTTATCGAGGATTTCTTGAAAATAATCCGGCAAAGGGGCTTTAAAAGTCACCGTTTTCCCGCTCCGAGGATGGGTAAACGTCAATTGATAGGCATGTAAGAGCTGACCCTTGTCGTAGAGCTTGCGGTTGCCTTCTCCATATAAGGGATCGCCAATGACAGGGTGAGCAATGTAATCCAAGTGAACCCGAATCTGATGAGTCCGACCGGTAAGGAGACGGCAAGAGATAAAGGTGTAAGGTTCTTGGAAACGTTTTTCGACATGGAAGTAGGTGACGGCCTCTTTGCCCTTTTTAGGGTCAACAGCGAACTTGGTAGGATGGTTAGGATCACGGCCAATCGGAGCATCAATCTTTCCATCATTTTCATAAATTGTTCCTTTGACCAAGGCATAGTATTCTCGGTGCATCGAGTGATCAGCAAGTTGCTTGGAAAGGCTTTCGAAAGCCAAATCGGTCTTCGCGATGCAAAGAAGTCCGGAGGTGTCTTTATCGATTCGGTGAACTAAGCCCGGGCGAATTTCATCTTCGGGATTTGCCAACTCTTTCTCATGATAAATAAGAGCGTTGACCAAGGTCCCATCGTAGTGACCATTACCCGGATGGACAACCAAGCCAGCTGGCTTGTTGATCACCAAGATATCTTCATCCTCAAACACGATGTTTAACGGGATATTTTCCCCTGCAAGCGTTGGTTGTTTATTAGTATATTCTTGGTAAGTTATAACATCGGAAAGTATTAACTTATAGTGTGATTTTTCTTGCTTGCCATTAACGAAAACTTTATTTTCTTTGATAAGCGATTGTACCTTCGCTCTTGAAGGGGCAACGCCCGCTGAAGTCAGGGCTTCGTCCAGCCGTTTCCCAGCCAGGAATTGATCGACTTTAATTTCATTCATTCCCCTACTCCTTTTTCTCTTTGATTGAACGGATAATCAAGATAATGGCCGCCATGATGCAGCCGACCACCAAACAGGCATCTGCGACGTTGAAGGATCCGAATGGAATCCAGCTTCCGATTTGAATCGAAAGGAAGTCCACCACTCCGCTGAAGCCGGTGATATTCGGCCAATAGAATGTTCGGTCAATCGCGTTCCCGATCGCACCAGCAAAGCAAAGCATGTAAACGGAATTTATTAAATTATCATGCTTATACAATTGCTTGTTCCAGAAGTAAGGAATGGCAATTGAAGCGGCCCAAGAAATCACAATGAAGACATAACGCATCGCCGGATTGTCTCCACCAGCGCCATAAGCGGAGCCCAAGTTGGTTAAAGGCCAAATATAAAAGAAGCCCGGGATAACTTCGTAACGTTGATTTGACGTCACCCCAAGATTCCAAACAACCAGCCATTTGCTGAGAAGATCGATGCCAAACATCAGCACTCCAAGCCACGCAAAAGAGAAGAAAGCGCTCTTCCACGTCCAAACGAACTTGGGGTGCTCTTCTTTCTTTACTGTGGGCTGTTCTGGCTTAGATTCGGCCTTTTCTTCAGGTTTTATTGGTTGATTATTCTCTTCCATTTACTTCTCCACCGCTTGAGCGCATCGCTCGCAAAGATGACCTAAAGAGGTCTCGTGGACATCTTCGCGGTAATTGCGGCAACGTTCGCAGAGCTCGCCTTTAGCCTTTTGGACTTCAACGAGGTCTTCTTTATTGTCACGGAGTTCGACATGAGAAACAAGGAAGAGATCCGCAACTTCGCTCTCTCCCATCCCCTTCAAGAGATCACGAAGGAGGTCGTCTTTAAGCGAAAGATGGAGATCGGCTTCGCTCGAAGCGCCGATCAATCCTGAGGCTCTCGCTTCTTCGAGGGCTTTGAGAACTTTATCACGGTAGCTCTTGAAATCATTGAACTGTTTCAAGACTTCAGGGGCATATTCGTGGCTTTCTTTCGGCATATCTTCGAGTTGAGGCGAGGCTTTCTTGTGTCCAGGGATATAGGAATAGACCTCATCCATGGTGAAAGCGAGAATCGGGTTATAAAGAAGGCAAAGTTCGTAAGTTAGCTTATAAAGAACATACTGGATGCCCTTGCGGCGGGTCGAATCGACCTTATCGCAATAAAGGCTATCCTTGGCGTAGTCGAGATAAAAGCCCGATAATTCAACTAAGAAGTTCGTTAAGGTACCAGAAACACTGGCGAAATGGAAATCATCGTAGTCCTTGAGCGCTTGATTCTTTACGCCTTCCCACTCCGCTAAAACCCAACGATCAATCGTCGTCAGGGCTGGAGCTTCTTCCGGCTGGACGTAGGCTTTTTCGCCATCCTGAAGGTTTCCGAGCATGAATTTGAAGGTGTTGCGGATCTTGCGATACTGTTCGCTAGAGGCTTGGATTAAGCTCTCCGAGATGCGGACATCGGTTTCGTAATTGACTGTCGCAGCCCATAAACGAAGCAAATCGGCGCCGTATTGGTTGGCAACCTTGGTCGGATCGATGCCATTTCCGGCCGATTTCGACATCTTTTGCCAATTTTCGTCCATGACCCAGCCATGAGTGACGCAGTTCTTAAAAGGAGCGACACCCGAATAAGCGACGCTTAAAATCAGCGAGGCGTTGAACCAGCCCCGATATTGATCGTTACCTTCAAGATAGAGATCGGAAGGATACTTCAATCCTCTTTCGCGGAGGACCCCATTCCACGAGCTGCCGGAATCGAACCAAACGTCCATGATGTCCGTTTCTTTGCGGAAATTTCCATTGGGCGATTTGGCATTCGCATAACCTTCGGGCAATAAATCCTTGGCTTCTTCGCTAAACCAGGCGTTGGAGCCTTCTTTCGCGATGATATCACGGATATGTTTAAAGACGGCTTCTTCGACAATCGGCGAGCCATCTTCGTTATAAATGATGGGCAAAGGCACGCCCCAAGCCCGCTGACGAGAAATGCACCAATCGCTCCGGTCTTTGATCATGTTGACCATCTTCTGTTCGCCCCAAGCGGGTTCCCAGTGGATTTGATGAATCGCTTCCAAAAGTTGTTCGCGAATCGGTTCAATCGAGCAGAACCATTGCGGGGTCGCCCGGAAAATAATGGGCTTATGGGTCCGCCAATCGTGCGGATAGCTATGGGTCAGGTCTTTTTCTTTGAGCAAATGACCGTTGGCGCGGAGTTCTTCGATCACGATATCGTTGGCTTCTTCGTAGAATTTGCCATTGCAGGGATCGTTTTCTTCAAGATGCATATAGCCGCGTTCATCGACGGGGCAGAACGGCTTGATGCCATATTTTAAGCAGGCATTAAAGTCATCGACACCATGGTCTGGGGCCGTATGGACGACGCCGGTTCCGGAATCTTCCGTGACGAAGGAATTGACGATGACGGTTGAAAGGCGCGAATAAAGCGGATGATGGACCGTGATATATTCCATTTCCTGGCCTTTGAAGCTCTTCAAAAGACGGCATTCGCCAAGATCGAGTTCTTGGGCAAGCTGATCTTTTAAGGAGACAAGGAACACGAGTTTTCCTTTGGCCGTATCGAATAAACCATACTCAAATAACGGGTTGACCGTCAGGGCCAAATCCGCCGGAATGGTCCAAGGGGTCGTGGTCCAGATCAAAATCTTAGCATCATCAGGAAGTAAGCCTTTTCCATCGGCCACGTCGAAAGCGACATACATCGTTTTGGCGAGGACATCTTGATATTCGACTTCGGCTTCCGCCAAAGCGGATTCGCTCGAGGGACTCCAATAAACCGGCTTTAATCCTTTATAAATCAGGCCTTTAAGCGCCATCGCGGCGAAAACATCAATTTCGCGAGCTTCAAATTCCGGCATTAAGGTCAAATAAGGATGATCGTAATCGCCCAAACAACCTAAACGGAGAATCTGGGCTTTTTGCCGATCAACTTGCTTATAGGCATAGTCCTTGCAAAGGTTGCGGAAATCCGGAATCGACATGCTCTTGCGGTTCACGCCGCTCTTGGTGAGTTTGACTTCGATGGGAAGACCATGCGTATCCCAGCCGAAAACAAAGGGCGTTTTATGGCCTTTCATGTTTTGATAACGGACCACGAAATCCTTCAAAAGGCGGTTCAGCATATGGCCGCAATGGATGTCGCCATTCGCGTAAGGTGGGCCATCATGAAGAAGGTATTCTTCGCAGCCTTCGCGGTTCTCATTCATCTTTTGATAGAGTTCTTGATCTTGCCATTTTTTGATCATCACCGGTTCTTTTTGGGTCAGATTTCCCCGCATTTCGAACCCGGTTTTCGGAAATAGCAATGTGTCTTTGATTTCCATAATTCTCCTTTGAGGACAAAAAAACGCCCTCAGTTTTCCTAAGGGCGCAATCCTGCGCGGTACCACCTTAGTTCAGCTTTCGCTGCCCTCTTTTCCTTTTAACGCAAGGACGACGCTGGACTTACTTCGTTTCACTCCAGAAGCTAAAGAAGCGATGGCCTTTCGAGATGCCCCGTTTTCATCCAAGGGGCTCGCTGGCGTCTTCTACTCGGTCTTTTGTCTTCTTTTTTTCGCCACGCTAACTATACGGATGAGGATAGGAAAATGCAAGAAAAAGGGCCCTTTCTCTTCCTTTAAGAAGAGAGGGAGCCCATTTTGGAAGTCAAGAAAGGAATCTACCAGCGTCCGCCGCCCGTCGAATCGTCACCATTCCCGCCTTTGAGGAAGTCCGGCAAAATATCGCCCGCGAGATCTTCTTGTTTATCGCCGCTCTTGTCCTGGCTTTCTTCGATTTTGGCCACGGTTTCTTTTTGAACCGAATCGACGCCAGCGCCAAGTTGGGATTTATCTTTCGGGATGGCCACTTGCGGAACCGAGGTGAAATCGTATTCTTCGGTGAAATCGCTGGCGATGACACTCACGACGATCGAATCGGTGAGATTCGGGTTGATTGAAACGCCAAACTTAATATCGATGGCGCCACCGGCTTGCTCATTGATACGGGCGACGCATTCCTGTGCTTCATAAAGGGTGACACCAGAGCCGCAGGTGACGGCGCAAATGGCCCGCCGCGCTCCGGAAATCGAAGCTTCCAAAAGCGGCGAATTGATGGCATTTTCGGCGGCATCTTCAGCTTTGTTGGGACCTTGGCCAGTGCCAAAGCCAATCAAGGCAATACCGCTTCCTTTGAGGGTTGAACGCACGTCGGCGAAGTCGAGGTTAATGAGAGCGGGCATAAGAATCAGGTCGGCCACGGTTTTTACCGACTGGGCCAAAATCCGATCGCTTTCCTTAAAGGCTTGATCAATCGGAGCGTTGCCGCTCGACATCAAGAGCTTATCATTGCTGACGATAATGATCGAATCCACGGCATCTTTGAGTTCGGAAAGACCTTCGACGGAATTGCTGATCCGTTTGGGTCCTTCAAACGTGAAAGGCCGCGTAACAATCGCGACGGTAAGAGCGCCTGAATCTTTAGCGATTTTCGCCACGACTGGGGCAGCGCCCGTTCCGGTGCCTTTGCCCATGCCAGCCGCGATGAAGACCATATCGGCCCCTTTAACGATGTTCTTAATCACTTCGGTCGAAGCGACTGCGGCTTGTTTTCCGACCGCGGGATCGCCTCCGGCGCCGAGACCTTTGGTCACTTCTTCGCCCAAAACAATCCGGTTCGGGGCTTTGGAGGTCGCCAAAGCTTGTTTATCGGTATTCGCAACATAGAATTCCACGTTTTGAATATTCTCGTCAATCATGCGGTTGACGGCGTTATTGCCTGCGCCTCCAACCCCAATGACGATAATCCGGGCGACCGGCTCGAAATTATCGAGGTCGTCGACGGCATTTTTCTGGAAAGTGTCCATCTCTTCTTCTCCTTATTGGCGGTCCCTCGAAAGGGTCGATACGCCATGGTAATTGTCTTCTAAGGTGCCGCGGTAAGCGCCTTCGGCACAGATGAGGCCTAAAAGGTTGATGGCACCCGGATCGCGGGCACCAATGACCTTCGGGGTATAAAGATAATAGGAGCGTTTGCCAATCGAGGAAACAAGAAGATTGGCTAAGCCATAGAGCAATGAGCCACCACCGCCGAAAACGAGCGGTATTTTCTCGATGCCTTCCGCTGCCATTTTCTTGCTGAGCAGCGTCATGATGGCGTTATTGAGCAAGGAATCGTAGGTGTCAAAGAACGCTTCGATGACCGCGTTGAGATTGTTTTGATAGTAAACCGTAGGTTTTCCATCTTCGTCTTTGCTCTTGATGAGAGGCATCTGGTATTTCGAAGAACGCGGATCGTAGCCGTATTTCTCTTTGAGAAGTTCGGCATCTTCACGCGTAACCGCAAAGGCATCGGAAATCGCCGTGGTCAAATCGTCGCCTCCTTCAGCGAAGAAGAGCGAACCGAAAGGCGAGGTTTTGCCAATGAAAGAAACCGTGGTGAGATGGGCGCCAATATCGACATAGACATAAGTCTCGGGCATCGTTTTGTCGGTGGCGATTAATTGCGAGGCGCAATAGGATGCGACGCAAGCACGTTTCACTCTAAAACCCGCTCCTTCGACAGTCGTCCGGTAATCGTAGAGCATTTTTTCCGGCAATGTGTGAACTTTAGCTTGGACGGCCAAAGAGTCGCTCTTTTCGCCTAAAGGCGGATTGGCGTAGCCTTTGCCATTCGAAAGAATGAAAGCATCGGGAACGATGTCGACGATGACGTTGCCATAAGGAATCGGCTCTTTTTTCACCAGCGACATAACGTTGGCGATATCGATTTTATCGATGATGGAAGTCGAAGCGATGACGTTGGTGACCGTTTGATAACGATAGATTTGAAAGCCTAAAGGCGGAACGACGATACTGACGGAAGTCCCGTTGATTTTTAGCCCAGCGTTCTCATCTTCGATCTCCAAAAAATTCTTGATGATCTCCTGCACCAGTTTGGGGTTGTCGATCTCCCCTTTGATCAAGCCGCCTTTCAGCGGTTTCTTGGCGTAATAGAGGATGGCAGGCTGATTATGAAAAACATTCCCTACCGCGAATTTCGCGTAATCCGAACTAATTTCTAGGCAAGCTGTGTATTTCGTGTTTTCCATAGAACGTATTCTATAATAGAATACCGCGAAGGTTTTCTCAACCGCTTTAAGAGAATTTTAGTAGTTTTTTGGGAATGAAAAAAGGCACCAGGAATCCCTGATGCCTCGTTTTCTCGTTCGTTTTTAGGCGCGAGCAGCTTCGCTCGAGACGACTTGCGAAGTCGAAGATTGTCCCGTTGCGGCCTGAGCTTCAGCCAACTTGTAGGTGACACCAACCGGTATGGCCGCTAAGGCTAAAATAGCCACGGCGAATAAGAGGACGGTGAAGAACATCTTCATATCGTAATAGAACTTCTTATGTCCGGTCTTCTCTAATTTGTCTTTCATAAAGATTGATCTCCTTTCCTCTTTTCTATGGCGCGCAATTTCGCGCTTGT
>DAISHV010000028.1:0-19726 GCA_036822315.1 Bacillota bacterium
ATATTTTTTAAATTAGTGACACATTTTTGACTTCTATTTCGCCTTGATAACAGATCCATTCTGGAAGGGATTTTTTTTACTCTTGAACTCCTGTGAGTTTTTGACTACCTCGAAATACCGACTTGGCGGCGGCTTTTTGATGAATTATCGTTCCTCATTTCGCAAAAACGTCAAATCAGGAACGCAAAATACATCTTTTACTGAAAAATGTGTTCGCTTGGCAACCGACATGCCCTGCCAGCCTAGGTCAATAAGAGCGCTTCGGCGCTCTTTTTTGCTGGCGGGGCGGAAGGAATCCCTTACTTTTTTGGAGCTCACTCTTTTTTAGGGCAAAGAAAAGGCTTGTTTCAGCTATTCCTTCGATGAAATCCGACGACGTATCATGCCATTCGACTTGTATTTTCTCGCTTTAGTTGGGATGATCGCTTATCTTTTGAACGTCTGGAAAAAAGCGGGAAGAGAATCGGGCTGAAATGAATGGCACAATGGTAAGGACCTCTTTGGTTTTCGCCAGAGAAACCGCCGCCTTAGAACGACCCCATTTTGAAGACACTGTACCCTTTCGAATTTGAGACTTTTTAAATCTAGGCAAACTTTTTAAGACCAAAACCGCTTGGACGGGGCTCTTATGGTATGCTAGCGAACTTCCATGGAAAAAGAAGACATTGCCGAAAAGGCGAAAAAAGAATGCGAACGGCTCTATAAGCGCTATGAGCGGCTGATCTTTTCTATCGCCTATGAAATTACAGGAAATCCTGAAGATGCCGAAGATGTGACGATTGATGTTTTCGCCGCTTTCTTCAACCAGGGCGATCGGATGCTCGAGGTTAAAAACCCGAAATCCTATCTGAGCGCTGCCGCTAGGAACCGCGCCTATCGTTTTGTTTCGAATGTCACGGTTCCTTTCGACGAAGAAAATGGCTCTGAGCTCAGTGTCTATGACAGTTATTCTCTTTCCGGAAACCGCTTGATTCAAGTTCTCAAAGCCGGCTTGAGCCACGAAGAATTTGTGGTGTTCATCTCTCGGGTCATTGAGGAGAAGAGTTTTGCGGAAATTGCTCAAGAGAACCACGCCGGCGTCGCGATGGCGACTTCGGCCTATCGCCGAGGCAAAAGAAAAGCTCGCGAACTCTTAAAGGAGAACAAACTATGAATGTGCAAACATTAGTTCGTCAAAAGATCCCCACTCACGAAATTCCTTTTTCAAAAATCTCTGCAAAAGTCGACTATTCTCTCTTTTCGTCCCGCATTTCTATCCCTGGTGAGAGACGGCGGAGGATCTGGACGATCTCTTCCATCAGCGGGGCTCTTGTTGGTGCCTCAGCGATCGCGTTGGGGATCCTTTTACCCACGCGTCCTTCACCTTATTCTCAAGAAAATGGCTATTTTGCCATCGGCTCCGGACAAACGGAATATGCGGGTCCCAAACTGGAGACGCAGCTTCCTTACTATCCTTCGGATCGGAGCTTTGGAAAGCAAAAAGTGGATCACGTTCAAATCGGGACCCTCTATTTCGGCCTCCTTGCTCTCACGGGGGATAATCACTATGTTCGTAACACCTCGACGGATTATAGTGTGTCGACTTTAACGATGCGGGAACTCACGAATAGTGCCACGCTCAAAATCGATCAAGATAACACAGTGCTCTACCGCGTCAATTATCAAAAGATCTGGGACGATCCGGAAATGAAAATCCAAATTATTCAAAAATCCGGCGTCTATGAGGGCGGATACTATCATTACCAAAAACAGGTGACTCCGATTTTGGATTTCACTTCATTCGCTCAAGGACGAAGCGCCTTCCATTTGAGTTTCTCGTTGGATGGTCTTGAAAGGGAACGGGGTTATTTTTGGGAGAGAACGGGCTATGCCTATCGCCAAGGCGATGAAGTGGAACTGTCAGGAAATTCTCGGGCTTTTACGAGTCAAACTCCCTCCGAGGAATACACGGCCGTCACCACCGCGATTAAGGGCATCTTGAAAAAGAAAGATGGCGTCATGATGTTTTATACCGACGAAAGTTATTCGTTTACCTATTCCTATACCACGGACAACAAAGCGGATTATGTGGGCTATCACGATTTAACGAATGCGAAAATTCTCCCCGAGAAGTATGCGTCCTTATCTTCCTTAGAGGAAGGCTGGCTTGCTAGTGCAAATATCGTCAAGACCATCGTCAAAAATACGACCAAAATCGATCATCGTGTTGGCGAAGTCAGTTTGCTGGAGATTAGTTTTTCTTAAAGCCTTTGATCAATTTGATTTTATGACAAAGCGAGTTCGAATGTTCGAAACTACTTCTTCTTTTTGTCCCGAAATTGAGCAAGTTTTGGAAAAATGATGATCGCGATTTGAATGACGGCCGCAATGGCAAAAATGAGGACGAGGCGGTGGCCTAAGAAATAATAAAGGGCATCCGCTAAAGCCCAAGTGAGGACGGAGGAGAGAATCACATTCATGCGGGAGTTGTGACCAAAAAGGATGTTGATGAGAAGCGCCAGGAAAGCGAGACCGGGCAAAATGAAGAGGTAGGCCCTGATTTTAGCGGTCTCATCGTAGATATCGGCAATCGCGCTGAGAAGAATCGCAATGAGAATCGCTGAAACGAGGAAAAGCGATGCGATATAAACTGTTTTGACGAGGATTTCTTTTTTTCGGAGTTTCTTCTCGCTTTCTTCATCGAGGGCGTCGTAGACGTGAAAAGTGAAAAGGTAATCGACATCGACTTCAAAAAGATCCGCTAATTCTTTTAATGTCGGCGCATCGGGCAAGGATAATCCCCGTTCCCATTTGCTGACGGCTTTGTCGGTGAAACCCAGCCGATTAGCTAGTTCGGCTTGCGTCAGTCGGGCTTTCTTTCGAAGCCCTGTGATATTCGCGGCAATGATGTCTTTTGTCTCCATGTCTCTATTATCGGGCGGGAAAACTCGCTTTCAAGACTCTACTTCCTCGCGAAAGGGCATTTCTACTATCGGTCGAGAACCTTTGGAAAGAAAAAGGTGGAAAATGAAATCGTGTCTCAGGGGAACAAAGAAAAAATCCTTACCGCTATTTTCACTGGCGTTTTTGCCTCGCTCTATCTCGCTTGTTTTATTTTCGGTGCGGTGGAATATCCCCATCAGGTGACATCGACTTCGCCCTTATTGGTGATGCTCTCCGCTTTGGGTGGGATGGTGCTGGCTTTTCTTCCTTATCTTTGCAAAAACCTTCTCAAAATCAAACTTTCATTCTTCACGAATCTCTTCATTCAACTTTTCGGACTCATGGGGATTGGCTTTGGCGAAACCCTCGATTGCTATTACCGCTTCCCAGTCTGGGATGATGTGATGCATTTCCTCTCGGGAATCTGGGTGAGCTATCTTGCCTATGGTTTCCTTTATGCCGAAATGGGGGAAGATCATCTCTCGAAGAAACGGGCCTATCTCGCGATTGGAGCTTTCGCGATTAGCCTCAGCATCGCGGTGCTATGGGAGGTCTACGAATTTAGTTTTGATGCTTTCTTTGGCACCGATATGCAAAAGAGCATTCCCGAGGGCTCGTTATTTAACGGAGGCAATAGCTTTGCCGATCTTCTCGGAAGCGATGAGGAGATTGCGGCGTTTTTCCGTTCCTCAAAGGGCTATCGTTACGCTCTCATGGATACGATGAGTGACATCTTGGAGTGCCTCGGCGGGAGCCTCGTTTTTCAAATTGCTCTATTCCCACTCCATAAGAAAAGACCTGATTTTGGAAAAGGATTAATCACCTTTCTTCCCCGGAGCGAGGAGCAAGAGACCTCGCCGATGGAGGGAAAACCTTATAGATAAAGTGAAATCTCTTCAAGAGAAATCTTGGATGACATCATTCAGGAAGAGATCTTTTCGCTTTCATGAAATTTTTTGTAAATCATAGTGTTCCATTTTAAATGTTAGGCTAATTTATCACAAGCCATCGGTGAAAAAAGGATGACTGATTTTTCGTTTTCGAAGGGGTATGATAATCAAAAGGAGATCAAAATGAAAAAATCACCTCTGATTCTCGCTCTTTCTTGTCTATTCCTCGCAGGCTGCACCAATTCCTCGGCGACCGCTTTGACGTTGACCAACGCCACAACTTACTTGGCTTTCTCGGATAGCGATTCCACCAAAGGCTCGAGTACCACTTCCACGAACGATGGTAAGGGAACTTACACCGTTATCTTTGATTTATACCCCACCAAATATGATTTTGAGACCAACGTGAAAGGTACCTGCAACTTTACCTTCACCCCGACCGATGGCCATTATGTTGATGGTAAGACTACAAAATACGATTCCATCGACCTAACGAACATCGCGTTTGCGTATCACGCCGGTGGCACGAGTTCGGATGGCATCGCTCAAGCCAACTCTGTCCGTGGAAGCTTCACTTTCACGAATACTGCTTTGCCGAATTTGAATTCCAGCCCGATCACCAACTTTGTTTTCGTCACAATCTCGGGCGATGTCTTAGGCGGCAATTAATCGCTGACGAGAATTATCTCCGCAAAACTGGCCTTTTCTTCATTGAAAAGGCCTTTTTTATCCTTGAATAAAGAGCAAAGGCCGCCCTCTTTGTTTTTTCCTTCTATTCTTGTCCCGAAGTTCATTTCTTTTCTTTTAAGTTTTCTTTGGCGAGTCGATGAATTCTTGCGAAACGAATCTTCTCCACGATAAGAAGAAGCATTTTCCTTTTGCTTTTCTGGAAAAGTCTCTAGACTAATCCCGAGGTCAAAATGATGAAAAAAATCTTGATTGCCTATTTCTCTAAAGAAGGCGGAAATTTTGTGAAAGGCAAAGAGAAGGAACTCGCGGTTGGCAATACCGAGAAAATCGCTCGGATGATTCAAAAAGAAGTCGGTGGTGATCTTTTCGCGATTGAACCCTTGTTTCCCTATCCTGCTTCCTACGACGAAACCGTGAAACTTTCGAAAACCGAGAAGGAGCAAAACGCCCGTCCTGCCGTCAAAGCTAAAGTTGCGGATATGGATGATGTTGAAGTGATTTTCTTAGGCTATCCCAATTGGTGGGGCACTTGCCCGATGGTGGTGCTTTCGTTCTTGGAGCAATACCATCTCGCGAATAAAAAGATTTTCACCTTTTGCACCCATGAAGGCTCACGAAGTCTCTATAGCTTAGCGGACATTCAAGCCTCCGCGCCAGGCGCCATCGTCAAAGAAGGCGTTGCCTTGAATGGCTCCTATCTTGCCTCCGCCGAACCCACGATTAAAGAGTGGTTAGACGGATTAAAGGGGGATTTGCAGTAGATTTTCGTCTTTATGAGCTAGAGATGGTTTCCGCGGGGAACCATCTTTTCTTTTTTGCCCTGGCTTCTTGGCCTCTTGTCTTTCTTTGGAATGAGAATCAAAACCGATAGGTGAGATTGGCATGATGATGTCTCGTCTTTTGTTTTTTTTGAGAAAAAGTTTCCGCTATTTACAAGAGGAATAAGGCTATAATAAGTCCGGTAAAAAACAATGGATTATGAACCAGCAAAGTTGAAACTCGGTTATTTTCTTCCCGGAAGTCATGGCGACCTCGTTTTTTGTATCCATGGTTTCGGGGGAACCCCAGCCGAACACTATTTGACGGCTTGCGCCTTAAACAAGGCGGGTTATGCCGTTTCCGTGCCGTTATTAAAGGGGCACGGAACCACGATTGAAGATCTTGATCATTCGCATTGGAAAGAATGGGTCGCCACCGTTGAAGGAGAATACGCGAAACTGAAAGGCGATTATCGCGCCGTTTATTTTTGCGGGCTTTCGATGGGCGGGCTCTTAACGCTTTATATGGCTGAACACCATCCGGAAATCAAAGCGATTTCTCTTATGGCGCCAGCGCTGATCTACAAAGAGAAAAGTACCTATCTTGCTCCGCTCATTTTGCCTTTTAAACGCCATTTGCCCTATGGGGATTCTTTCCCGCATCTCCCCGACGAATATCGCCCGCTCCTTCAGGAGGGTTACGCGATGTCGAGCGTCCCGGCGGCGGTAGAAATGAGCAAACCTCAACGCGCGGTGAAACATCATCTTAAACAAATTGAACAACCGCTCATTATTTTCCAATCCGAGGCGGATACTTTAGTCGATCCGAAAACCGAAGATTACGTTTTGTCCCACGTGAGTTCGAAAGACAAAGTAGGGGTTCGTTTTCAATCGACTTGCCACGTGATGTCGATCGATACCGATCGGGAAGAAATCTTCGCCAAGACGATTGAATTCTTTGGGAAACATCGCTAATGGAAGACTCCTTGGAAGAGATTGAGCGTCTGCGTCATGGCTACGCTTTAAAAGATCCATCCCACACGAAAGCCATCATTGTTATTCACGGGATCGGCGGAACGGCCTATGGCACTTATCCCTTAGGAGAATATCTTTTTGAACATGCTTCAATTGATGTCTACGGTCTTTGCCTCAAAGGTCACGCGGGCGAACCCAAAGATTTAAAGAAAGCTTCTTATCGAGATTGGATCGCCGAGACTCGCGCGCTTTTTGAGGACTTAGAAAAACGCTACCACGAGGTTTATCTTTTAGGAAATTCCTTGGGCTCTCTGGTGGCCTTGGCCGTGGCTGAAGAACGCCCTTGCGCGGGGCTCATGCTTCTCTCCTCGCCCATTTATTATTCGCATGCGTTCTTTTATCTCGCTTCTTGTTTGGCCGTCTTTGGACTCTATCATCATTGGAATGGCACCGGGCTTGACCCGAAGAAAGCCGCCTTGGTTTGCTATGACAAAATCCCCTACAAATCCGTGGCAGAACTCAACCATTTGCAGCATTATTGCCGCCAGCACCTTTCCGGGGTTCATTGCCCCAT
Source organism: Bacillota bacterium (assembly GCA_036822315.1). Taxonomy (GTDB): domain Bacteria; phylum Bacillota_I; class Bacilli_A; order RFN20; family CAG-826; genus UBA4951. The sequence goes on from DAISHV010000028.1 coordinate 6,810, forward strand.
CCAGGCACTCTTTGGCCAAGACGATGGCTTAATCGCCGTCCATAAAAGCGCCGCTTATTATCAAAAACACTTCCCGACGCTCCAATTAAAGACCTATCCGAAAGTGGGGCATGGCATCCTCTTTTCCGCCGTTCAGGAAGAGGTTTTTGAGGACGTCAGCGTTTTTCTTCACTAAATCCACGTTTCATTTGTTTTTATTTTCTTATCCATTAAGGCATAATGTTATCTCGAAAGAAAGGGAGGCATTTCAAAATGGAATTATTACGAGTTAACCACCTCTCAAAACACTACCCATCCTTTGATCTTTCGGATGTCTCGTTTTCGCTCGATAGCGGTAAAATCATGGGCTTTATCGGACGGAACGGTGCCGGCAAGACCACGACGTTAAAATGTATCTATAACCTCATTTCCCCGACTTCGGGTGAAGTGCTCTATCAAGGCAAGAATATCCGAAGCATTGAACAGCAAGCCAAAAGTGAAATCGGCTTATTGTTTGGCGAAATTGAATATTACCCCAATAAACGGGTTGGTCAGATGAGCAAGATTACCGCTTCGTTTTATCCTTCGTGGGATCAAAACCGCTATCTTTCTTATCTTCATGATTTCAGGATTAGTGAAAGCAAGAAAATCAAAGAGCTCTCGAGTGGCATGAAGGTCAAATATGGTTTGGCTTTGGCTCTTAGCCATGGGGCGAAAGTCTTGATTCTCGATGAACCGACTTCGGGATTGGATCCCGTTTCGCGCGATGAACTATTGGATATTTTCCTCGACATCGTCTCCGATGGCGAACATGCGATTTTGTTCTCGACCCACGTGATCAGCGACCTTGAGAAATGCGCCGATAACATCACCTACATTCAAAAAGGGAAGATCTTGGTGAGCGAAAGCGTTCCGGCTTTTGAGCATTCTTATACCCAATATTCCGGTGAGGATAAGGATTTGCCTTTTGATCACCCTTATTTCATTCACGTGAGACAGCATGGTGGCAAGTTTGAAGCGGTAGCTCGTTCGGAAAGCTCGATTACTTTGCCGAATGTCGTCTCGCGCCCCGCCAGCCTTGAAGAAATCATGATTGCCTTAGAGAGGGGGAACATCGAATGAGAAATCTCTTGCGGAAAGAATTGACCCTTTGTACCAACCCTCAGGTCATCATCTTTTGTTTATTCTCTTGCTTGGTCGCAATCCCCAGCTGGCCGAGCGTGGTGGCTTTCGTTTATGTCTTTAGCGGCATCGCCACGATTTTCCCGCGGGCTTTAGCGGACCAAGATCTTCAATACACGGCGATGCTTCCCATCCGAAAAGGGGATGTCGTGAAGGGCAAAACCGCTCTCATCAGCGTCCTTGAGCTCTCTTCGTTAATTTTCTCGATTCCGTTTGCTCTCATCAAAATCTATCTCGCCGATCCTCAAACGATTGCGGGTGATCCTGCGGGTGAGGTTTACACCCTTGCCGTCGAGCCGACGATGTCCGTTTATGGTTTTGTCTTTCTCGCCTTTGGCGTTTATAACGCCGTGATGCTTCCGTGGTATTACCGGAATCCTGCCAAGGTCAATTGGCCCTTATTATGGTCGATGCTGATTGGCTTTCTTGTTCTGGGCTTGGGCGCTGGCGCAAAGGCATTAATCTATTTCAAACTCGGCGCTGATACGGGTTCCTTGACCTATTACCTCGTAGAAGGTGGCGTGCTTTTGGCTGGATTTATCTTCTTTGTTTTCTTGACGATTTTCGGTGAAAAACGCGCCGAAAAGAAGTTCGATAAAGTTGACCTGTAATCGCTTTCTTTACCATATTCGATAAAAAAATACCGAAAGTGTTGCTTTCGAGTTTTTATGTTGCTACACTAGTGTCGGTAAAAGAATACCGAAAAGGAGGACGCGCATGAAAAGCTTCAGCAAAAACCAGTTGCAGCGCTATCCGATTTATCTGAAGTATTTCAAAGAGTTAGCTTCGCAAGGAATCGAGGATGTCTCCTCGCCTAAAATCGCGAAGGAACTCGGCTACAGCGAGGAGCAGATCCGCAAGGACCTCCAAGCGGTCAGCGATGAAGCCGGTCGGCCCAAGAAAGGGCGGAACATCCATCAGTTGATCGATACCTTGGAAAGCTTCTTAGGCTATCGTGATTCGACGACGGCAGTGGTGATTGGCGCCGGCCACCTTGGCGGAGCGTTACTCAATTATCCGAACTTTGAAGAGATGGGATTAAAGATTCTCGCTGGCTTCGACCTCGATGCCAATAAGGTTGGCACGACGATCGGCGGCAAAGAAATCTTCCCGCTCGATAAGTTGCCGAATCTCTTGCCCCGGCTTAACGCCCACATCGTGATCATCACGGTCCCGGCTAGCGCGGCGCAGGATGTCGTTGATATCGCCATCAAGAGTGGTGCCCTCGCGATTTGGAACTTCGCGCCGACCCACATCAACGTTCCGGATAACATCGTTGTCGAGAACGTCAACTTAGCTTCATCGTTAGCAGTCTTGTCGCATCGGCTTAACTCTCAATTAAGTGAGGAGGAATAAAAAATGGCTGAAAAGAAAGATGGGGTTGTTTTAAAAGCGGCCCCGAAAGACGCAAAAGAAGGGGTTTCTGCAGGGATTTCGCCCGCCCAGAGCGAAGTGAACGATTTGGTCGAAAAAGGCTTAAAAGCCTTGGCGGAATTTGCCAGCTTCGACCAAGAGAAGATCGACTTCATTGTCGCGAAGATGTCGGTCGCCGGCTTGGATCACCATGGTGATTTAGCCCGCAAAGCGATCGAAGAAACCAAACGGGGTGTCTTCGAAGACAAAGCAACGAAGAACCTCTTCGCTTGCGAATACGTTGTCAACAATATGCGTCACACCAAGACGGTGGGCATCATCAAAGAAGACCCGGTCGAAGGCATCACGGAAATCGCGGAGCCGGTTGGCGTGGTTTGTGGTATTACGCCGGTCACCAATCCGACGGCGACCGTTCTCTTTAAGTCTTTAATCTGCATCAAGACCCGGAACCCGATCATCTTCGCTTTCCATCCGAAAGCCCAAGAATCCTCCAAAGCTGCGGCCATCGTTATGCGCGATGCGGCAGTGGCGGCCGGAGCGCCGGCGAACTGCATTCAATGGATTGAGAATCCTTCGATGGAGGCCACCGATGCCTTAATGAAGCATCCTGGCATCTCGACGATCTTAGCCACCGGCGGCAACGCGATGGTCAAGGCGGCATATAGCTGCGGAAAACCCGCGCTCGGCGTTGGAGCTGGAAACGTTCCGTGCTACATCAACGAAACCTGCGATCAAGACGAGACCGTCAACGATGTCATCTTGAGCAAGGCCTTCGATAATGGCATGATCTGCGCCAGCGAATCTGCCGTGTTCGTTGATGCCTCAATCTACGATTCGATGAAAGCGAAATTCGCTCATTTCAAAACCTATTTTGCCTCAACGAAAGAGAAGCACCTTCTTGAGAAGTTCATGTTTGGCGTCGAAAGCGGAAAGCCCGGCGTCGAAAATGGCAAGCTCAATGCCGATGTGGCTGGCATGTCGGCCAGCTGGATCGCCGAGAAAGCGGGCTTCAAGATCCCCGAAGGCACTTCGATCATCGCGGTCGAACTTGATTCGGTCGGACCCGAAGAACCCTTATCCCGTGAAAAACTCTCACCCGTTTTAGGCTTCTACAAAGTTAAAGACTCCACTGAAGGCTTTGCCTTATCCGAGAAGATGCTGGAGTTCGGTGGACTTGGCCATAGCGCCGCAATCCATTGCAAGACTCAGGCGATGGCCGATCAATTCGGCGACACCGTCAAAGCGCTTCGTATCATTTGGAATTCGCCGTCGACCTTCGGCGGAATCGGCAACGTTTATAACTCCTTCTTGCCCTCGCTCACGTTAGGCTGTGGCTCTTATGGCCATAACTCGGTCGGTGGCAACGTCAGTGCCATCAATTTACTGAACATCAAGAAAATCGGCAAAAGGAGAAATACCATGCAATGGTTCAAGGTCCCGCAAAAGATCTATTTTGAACGCAATTCGATTCAATACCTCCGCTCTTGCAAGGACGTCGGCAAGGTCTTCGTTGTCACCGACCACTCGATGGTGGAACTTGGCTTCTTGAATAAGATCATCGACGAACTCAATTTGCGCCGCAACCCCGTCACCTATCAGCTCTTTGCTGAAGTCGAGCCGGATCCGGATATCACGACTGTCCGTAAGGGCGTCGACATCATGAATCAATTCAAGCCCGACACGATCATCGCCCTCGGCGGTGGCTCGAGCATGGATGCCGCCAAAGCCATGTGGATCTTCTACGAACACCCCGAAGTCAATTTCGATGACCTCAAGCAGAAGTTCATGGATATCCGCAAGCGCGCCTTCAAATATCCGGAACTCGGACGGAAGAGCAAGCTCATCTGCATCCCGACCACCTCGGGCACCGGAAGCGAAGTTTCGCCCTTTGCCGTCATCAGCGATAAAGCCAACGCCAAGAAGTATCCGTTAACCGATTACTCGCTCACGCCTTCCATCGCGATTGTCGATCCGGAATTCACCACCAATTTGCCTGCCAAATCAACCGCCGAAACCGGCATGGATGTTCTCACCCACGCGATCGAGGCTTACACCTCGGTCATGGCCAGCGATTACACCGATGGCTTAGCCTTAGAAGCGATTAAGTTGGTCTTCGCTTATCTTCCGCGCGCCGTCAAAGATGGCCGCAACGACCTCGAAGCCCGTGAAAAGATGCATAACGCCGCCACGATCGCCGGTATGGCCTTCGCCAACGCGTTCTTGGGTCTCGTTCACTCCTTAGCCCACAAGATTGGGGCGGAGTACCACTTGGTCCATGGTCGCACTTGCGCGATTCTGCTTCCGCACGTTATCCGCTATAATGGTAGTGTCCCGACCAAATTAGCGCTTTGGCCGAAATACGAAGAGTATCAGTGCGACAAGAAGTATCTTGATATTTGCCGCATGCTTGGCTTAAAGGCTGAGACGCCAGAAGAGGGAACGAAAGTCCTCGCGGATGCCGTCATGGCTTTAGGCAAAGAGGTCGGCATTGATATGAACTTTGCTTCGCTTGTCCCCGATGAGACTCTTTGGAAGAGCAACCTGGAAAAGATTGCCTACCTCGCTTATGAAGATCAGTGCACCCCGGCGAACCCGCGCGAGCCGCTTGTGAGTGAGATGGAAGCGATTATGATGAGCGCCTATAAAGGGAATTAAACTATGGTAGAGATTGCTATCTGCGTCGGTTCGAGCTGCCATCTGAAGGGCTCCCACGATGTCATCGAAGCCTTCACCGAAGAAGTGAAGAAGCGTTCCTTGACGGACAAGGTGGAACTCAAAGCTGCGTTTTGCCTTGGCAAATGCGGTTACGATGGCGTCTCCGTCAAAGTGAATGAGAAACTGGTCACCGGGGTTACCCCGGCGACGGTTTCTTCGTTCTTCGATACCGAAGTCATGCCGTTACTTCATTAGTCGTTTTTCGATTACCTCAGGAGGCGAAATATGAGCAATGCTTTAGTGAGCAAACAAAACGATTGCCGGAGCTGCTACAAATGCATCCGCAATTGCCCGACCAAATCGATTTCTTTTCAAAACGGGCAAGCCTCCCTCATTCCCGAGGAATGCGTTCTTTGCGGGAAGTGCTATCTTCTCTGCCCTCAAGAATGCAAAATCATCCGCGATGATCTTCCTAATGCCGAGGCCTTGATCGCGGGAAAAGGCGAGGTGATCGCTTCCTTAGCCCCCTCGTTCTTATCCGCCTTCCCCGGCGTCAGTTTCCTCACGATGAAGAAAGCCTTGCTTCAACTCGGCTTTTCCGATGTCGAAGAAACGGCGATCGGGGCGACCATCGTCAAAAAGCAATACGATGAACTTTGTCACGATGCTTCGCGCGATATCATTATCTCGACCTGCTGCCATTCGGTGAATTTGTTGATCGAGAAACATTATCCGGAAGCCTCCCGTTATTTAGCCGACGTCCTTTCGCCGATGCTCGCCCATGGGAAAGACATCAAGCTTCGCCATCCGGGAAGCAAAGTCATTTTCTTAGGACCTTGCATCAGCAAAAAGAACGAAATTGAAATGTATCCGGGCTATGTCGATTGCGTCTTGACCTTCCTCGAGCTCGAACGCTGGTTTAAGGAAAAGCAGATTGTCGTTGAACCGGAAAGCCATCTTGAAGTCATCGAAAAAAGCCTGGCCCGTCTTTTCCCGACCGAGGGAGGCATCTTGGAGACGATGGCGAAAGACAATCCTTCGCTCACCTATCTTGAAGTGGCAGGGATGGAAGAATGCATCGCCGCGATTAAAGATATTCTCGCGGGGAAAGTCCATCACGCCTTTATCGAGATGTCCTCATGCCAAGGAAGCTGCGTCAATGGCCCTGCCATTAACCCCGCTTCCCGCAGCATTGTCTCCGCGTATTTAGCGATTCATCATTCAGCGGGCAAACAAGATTTCGATGTCCGCTCCTATTCCTATACGGAATTACAAAAGAGAATGCCGGGCTTTGCTCTCAAGAAAAAAGAGCACAGCGAAGAAGAGATCCTTGGCGTCCTCCATTCGATTGGCAAAACCACGAAGAAAGACGAGCTCAATTGCTCAAGCTGTGGCTATCCCACTTGCCGCGATAAGGCGATTGCCGTACTCGACGGGAAAGCCAATTTGGAAATGTGCCTTCCTTTCTTGATGGAGAAAGCCAAGAGTTTCTCGAATAACATCGTTGAAACGTCTTTGAATCCGATTCTTGTTTGCGATGAGAGCTTCGTCATTCAACTCGCTAACCCCGCGCTCCAAGAGCTCGTTGGCGTCAAGAATGCCAAAGATCTGGTCGGGAAAAACGTCGCTTCGATTTTCGACTGCGCGTTATATTCCTTGGCTCTCGGCGGAACGCCCATCAAGAACAAGAAAATCTATCTCCCCGATTATGAACGCTATCTTTATGCGACGATCGTCTACGATCAGCGCTTCCACATCATCATCGCTGTTTACCGCGATGTGACCTCGGAAGAAAAGCAAGAGCAGAAGGACCGCGAAGTGGCTCAGGCGACAGCGAAGATCACTTCGGAAGTCATCGAAAAGAACATGCGCGCCGTCCAAGAGATCGCTTCCTTATTGGGCGAATCGACGGCCGAGACGAAATTAGCCTTAACGAAATTACAAGCCACCCTCAACAAAGAAGACAAAGATGAGTAACCTCGATAGCGAATACGAAGTCGGATATCTTTCCCTCAATAAAATCGGGGAAGAACTCTGCGGAGATCATGTGGAAATCGTCAAGAAAGACGATGGCTCCTTGACCTTGGTTTTAGCCGATGGCCTCGGGAGTGGGGTCAAAGCCAACATTTTATCGACCTTGACCGCCAGCATGCTCTCCACGATGATCGATGGGGGACTCTCTTTACGGGAATCCGTCTCGTCCTTGGTCCGAACCTTGCCGATCGCCAAAGACCGGGGCAACGTCGCCTATAGCACGTTTACGGTTCTCCACGCCAATAGCGATTTCACCCTCTCGATTTATAACTACGATAACCCCGAACCGATTTTCCTTCATGAAGGAAAACTCGTCCCGTTAAAATGGGATAGTCTTCTCGTCGAAGGGAAGAAGATCAATTCCTCGATCATCAGCCTCGAAGACTTCGATACTTTGATTCTCGTGAGCGATGGGGCGGTCTACGCGGGCGTGGGCGAGAGTCTGAACTTTGGCTGGACCCTTAAAGAGATTCGTTCCTATATGCAAGGTCTTTATGCCCCAAGCATTTCGTCGAAGAATCTCGCGACCTTATTGATTGAACACTGCTCACTTCTTTATAATAACCGCCCGGGCGATGACACGACCTGTCTCGTCTTAAGGCGACGGAAAAGAGAAAACGTCTCCTTTCTCGTTGGCCCCGCCACCAATCCGGCGGACGATGAGAAGATGATGTCGTTATTCTTCTCTAAAGGCGGAAAGCATCTGGTCTCGGGCGGGACTTCGGCCCATGTTTGTGCCAAATACCTCCACCAAGAGATTGAAACTTCGCTCGATTATGTCGATCCGAAAATCCCGCCGATTTCCCATATCAAAGGGGTCGATTTGGTGACGGAGGGGGTTATTACCCTTAACCGCCTCGTCGAACTCGCTAAAGACTATCTCGGGAATAACCAAGCCTATTTCGATTGGTCCTTCCGCCAAGATGGCGCTTCCTTATTGGCCGAAGCCCTCTTTGAAGAAGCCACCGACATTTCCTTCTACGTGGGTTGCGCGGTCAATCCAGCCCATCAGGATCCGAAACTACAGATCAACATCTCGATGAAGATGGAACTCGTGAGCGAGCTTACCAAGCTTCTTCAGCGGATGGGCAAACACATCAAAGTCGCTTATTTCTAAACTAAGGAGCACCCCATGATCAAATTCGATACCCAAGTTCAAGAACTCAAATACCGCGTCCTCAAAGAAGTGGCCAAATCCTATTTGAAAGGCACCCTCTCGGAAGACCTTCTTTCGATCCCGAAAATTATTTCGCCGGGACCGAAACCCACGATGCGGTGCTGCATCTATAAAGAAAGAGCCATCGCGGCGGAACGGGTTAAACTCGCGATTGGCGGCGATAAGAACAATCCCAACATCCTCGAAGTCATCGAACCGGCTTGCGATCAATGCCCGATCGGTGGAATCGAAGTGAGCGACGCTTGCCGCGGGTGTTTGGCACACCGCTGCGCCGGCGCGTGCCACATGAAGGCTATCTCGTTTGATGAACATCTTCGCGCCCATATCGATAAGAGCAAATGCGTCAATTGCGGATTATGCGCCAAAGCCTGTCCTTTCGGTGCGATCATTAACCATCAGCGGCCTTGCGAAATGGCCTGCAAGATCAAAGCGATTCATAAACGGGAAGATGGCATTTCGGAAATCGATGAAAGCAAATGCACCCGCTGCGGGGCTTGCTCCTATGCCTGTCCTTTCGGTGCGATCATGGACAAGAGCTACATCCTTCAATGCCTCGACATCGCCGAAGCCTCGAAGAAAGGGCAAATCAAAGCCTATATGGTCGTGGCGCCTTCAATCTCGAGCCAATTCCATTACGCCAAGCTTCCGCAAGTCATCACCGGCATCAAACACTTAGGTTTCCATGACGTCGTCGAAGCCGCCTTGGGCGCCGATATGGTCGCCTATGAGGAAGCCAAGGAACTGGCCGAAAAAGGTTCTTTGACCTCATCGTGCTGCCCGGCCTTTAAGCGCTATATCGAAACTTCATTCCCCGAAATCAAAGACAAAATCTCGTCGAACCTTTCGCCGATGGCTCGAATCGCTAAGTATCTTAAAGAGTTGGATCCTAAAGCCAAGGTGGTCTTTGTCGGTCCTTGCATCGCGAAAAAGATGGAAATGTGGCGGGACGAATCCAAACCCTATGTCGACTGCGTCATCACTTTCGAAGAGCTTCAAGCTCTCTTTGATGCCGAAGAAATCGATTTGCCAACCCTTGAAGATAATCCGCTCGATAACGCTTCCTACTTCGGAAGAATCTTCGCCCGGAGCGGTGGACTTTCTGAAGCGGTTAAAGAAGCCCTCAAAGAGCAGAATTCTTCCTTTGTTGTTAACCCGAAGACGGTTTCAGGCTTAGATCAATGCAAGATGGCACTCAATGCCTTTAAAGGTCCGAATCCGCCCTTCAACTTCATCGAAGGCATGGCTTGCAGCGGTGGTTGCATCGGTGGGCCTTCTTGCCTCACCCATGAGTTACGCGATGCCGCCGATGTCGATAAGTATGGTCACGAATCCAAAGAAACCACGATCCAAGGTGCCTTGGATGGAGTTCTCGCGTTAAAAGAAGAAAAGTAATTTCGTAAGGGATTTGTAGGGGATATTAATCCGCGAAAGCGAACAAAGCGATCGAAACCGCATTATCGAGATTGAGGGAATCCACACTCGATGATTGTGGGATGATAAGCGGAGTCCCAACGGATAAGAACGAGGAATCAAGCCCCGTTGCTTCATTGCCAAAGATGAGGGAATAGGGCTTTTCTTTTTGGATGTCGCGGACGCTCTTTTTGGCTTGGAGCATAAAAGGATATAAAGCGCGCGTCCCAGCCGAAGAAAGATAATCTTCGAAACTATCGAAATAGGAAAAAGGCAAAGAGAAGATCGCTCCCATTGAGGAGCGGATGGTTTTCGGGTCGAAGGCATCAGCCGCGGGACGGATAATCGCTAATCCCCCGATGGAGAAAGCGGCGGAACTCCGCATGATGGTGCCGAGATTGCCCATGTTGGAAGGATGGACCAGAACCACGTGATTCTTGGTGGGATCAAGCGGAGTCTGAAATTTCGAGATCTCGGCGATGACCATGACGTTTTCTTTATCCGAAGAAAGGAAAATCTTCTCGTTATTTTCAATGAGTGGGATTTTATTGGCGACACAAAGCGCTTTAAGTTTGTTATACGTCTCGTCGCGATTTTGCTTCGGAGAAACGTAGACTCGACGGACGGCATCGCTTCTCCGAAGCAAAGCTTCAAAGGAGAGGGTCGTCCCTAAGGCATAGGAGGTTTCATCTTTTTTATCGTAGTGAATCATTCCATAAGTATAAAACTTCAAGGGCAAAAGAGGGAAGAAAGCGTCTATATAAAATGGAGGATGTGATAGCGATGGATAACGAAAACGTCAAATTGGGGCGGATTAATCGCGCGGTGGAGAAGGCACTCGAACAAGACTTCGGCGATGATGTCTGGATCTATATGGCAGCGAAGGATGTCGATGCGATGGCGGCGAAGTGGCCCAGTGTTTATCTCTCCCGTTTAAGCGAAGCCGCCCGGATCATCAAACATCCGGATTATGCTTCTTATGCTCCCAAGAAGAAAACCCTCTACCTCATCAAGGAATACTTTAAGGAAGGCGAGTTTAGCAAAGTCGCGCTTGAGATTACGAATGAGGCGGGATGGTATTTGAAAATCATCTACGCTTTAAATCCCTTGAAGATTAAAGAAATCGACGAAGAGGCGCCCATTAAACGCGTGGAGATGTAGCAAGAGCGGGAAAAACCCGTATACTAAAAACCATGGAAATGAATGCAAAACCCTTATGGACTGAGCGGCTCTATCTTCGTCCGTTTCAGCCTGGCGATGCCGAAATGATGTTCGCTTCGTATTGCCACGACGAAGAAGTCAGCCGTTACCTCACGTGGAATCCCCATTCGACTCTTCAAATAACCGAAGACTTTTTAGCGTTCAAACTGCAAGACCAAGCCAAACCCTTTCATTATGCCTGGGCCATCACCCAAGCTGGGGTGATTATCGGTTCAATCGATGTGGTGGCTCTTTATGAGGATCGCGGGTTTGAAGTCGGTTATTGCCTTGAAAGAAAATCCTGGGGAAAAGGCTATATGAGCGAAGCCTTTCATGCCGTCTTGTCCTTCCTTTATTTTGAAGCCGAATATAACTACGCGATCATGAAAGCGGATGTGCGTAACCTTCGAAGCCGGCGCGTCATCGAGAAACAAGGTTTTACGTATGATCACGACGAAGAAGAAGCATTGCCCTTAAAGAAAACGACGGCCATCGTGGCCGTCTATCATCAGGATAAAGAAGATTTTATTAAATGATATTGTTCGTATCCCTGCGCCGATAAGCCCCCGCGTAGAGCCCGTTGAAGAAGACGGTGAGATAAGCGATGAGAAGATAGCCAATCCAAGCCAAGAAAGAGCAAAGGACCACGCCATTCCATCCGCCATTGCCCGAAAAAACCGCATTGGAAGAAATGAATAAGCCATAGTTGAAGAAATCAACGGCCCAGAAGCCTTGTTGCCATACCACATTTACGAGGAGTGAGAAGGCGAAGAAGAATAAGGGATAAAGTTGCCAGAAGACCGGGTGCTTCCATTTGACGGTGCCCTTTTCACCGAAAAGAAGATAATCGGCTAAATAGAGCGCAGGGAAGATGATTTTGCTGAAAAGCATGATGTTGATGTCACTGCCTTGGAAGAAATTACCGCCTTTGGCCCAGATATCAATCGCGTAGACGACCAAATCAAAGAGGGTATAAGACAACGAAGCTAAGAGGATTGGACTCCAAACGCCCGGGACGACGCCATTGGTTTTCTTGGGTAAGCCGATCGCGTTGGCGATGACTTCAGCGAAAACGACAATAAAAGCCACGAGTAAAGTTTGGCAATCGAAATAATAAAAGCTCCGGAACCATTCCAAACCCCGACTGCGGAAGGAGTAAAGGAGGTAGACGGCGTAACCCCCAATGATGAGCAAGAGGAGGCGGTAGAAGAATGCAAGAAAACGATTTCGGACTGCCATACCGCGTTATTGTCTACCTTTTCAAGTTAATTTCAAGGGTAGATAATAGAGAGCTATGAAAATAATCCTTAGCCTTTGCGATGAGGAATATCCTCATCAAACGATTCGGGAAGTCCGTGAAATTTCTCGGGCCCTCGTCAGCGATGGCCATGGTCACTTCGCCGTTCACCACGTTGTCCGCAACGATCTCTTTGGCCATTTCGATTATTTTGAGACCCCAGGCGGCGGCATCGACAAAGGTGAAAACCCTGAACAAGCGGTGGTCCGCGAATGTCGAGAAGAATTAGGCTACGAGGTGAGAATCCTTGCAGAAATCGGCTATGTTGATGATTTCTATAACCTAATTGGCCGAGAAAACCATCAGCATTACTTCCTTTGCCTCCGCGAAGGAGACTATTTAGGGAAGCATTTCGTCTCTTCAGGCGACAGCATGATTCAGGAGACACTCTGGCTTCCGTTAGAAGAAGTCATCGCTCGTTATGAAGGCGTTCCCGAAGGAAAACTTCCAAATTTGGTGAAAGCCCGCGAACTTCCCATTTGGAAAGAAGCTCTTCACCAGAGCCAGCAGGCTTTGAAATAACTTGCGGAATGTCACGGAGTTGAGTAGACTATTACCCGCTGGCGGATATGGTGAAGAGGTTTAACACAACCGGCTGTGAACCGGCCA
>DAISHV010000029.1:0-10462 GCA_036822315.1 Bacillota bacterium
AGCAAGCCCGAGGCATAGTTATGATGGTTGCGAACCGCGGCGGGATAATCAACATAAGCGTCGTAGTGTTTCTTCACCAAGTATTCGGTCAACTTCTTGACGTCCGGATTTTTCAAGGAATCCAGATAGTCTTGAAGCTTCTTGACCAAAACCTCTTTGCTCACGGGGCTTGAAGGAACGAAACGGGTATAGTCGACCCCTTCTAAAGGCAAAGCCTCGCCCGAAAGGATCTTCATCTGGAGCGCGTTCTTGTACGAGAGCACTTCCGCTTCGACCAAAACGATATTGCCCGGGGCGAAGATCTCCTCGTCTTTGGGCGCGATATCCCACTTCTTGCCATCCATGGTGCCCGTGGCATCCTGCAACGAAATCGTCAGATAGCTTCTTGAAGCCGTCGTGACTCCTTTGGTGCAGCCGTTCACGAGAAATTGCGACGAGATTCGATCCCCGTCTTTTAATTCGGCGATTGTTTTCATAAGCATTCCTCCAAAACTCGCTCAATCTCATCAACCGTATAGCCTTTGCTTACGAGATAGGCGAAAGTCTTGCTCCGTAACTCATAACCATTATACTTGGCCCGATAGCGTTTTAACGTCTTTTCGCACAAAGCGCGGAGGGTTTGGCCGCTCAGTTCCTTGTTTTGGCTATAGCCTTCCACCGCTTCCTTGGCAATTCGCTCATCGAATCCTCGGCGAATGAGGGCAAGGACGCCTTTTTGCTTTTTGCTCGCAAGCGGTAATCGAGCATAACGTTTCTCGAAAGCCGCCGCGGATTTTTTAGCATGCGCTTCTTCATCGGCGAAGACCAGTCCCGAGACGATATCGCCTCTCACTCCGTGTTTGAACTGGAGATCCTGAACGATCCGATTTCGGCCATAAAGTTGCTTTTCTTTTTCTTCTTTGTATTCTTCGGCAAAGGCTTTATCATCGACAAAACCCTGCTGTTTTAGCGTGAACAAGAGTTGGCGGATCGCGTCTTCATCGCTGGTTTTCTTCCGAAGTTTCTCGCGGAGATCATGGCTGGTGTAAGAACCTTTGCTTGCCAAGGAAAGCGCGTAATTCCAAAGAGCTTCGTGTTTGACGAAAAGAATGAGGGAGCGATATTGCGAAGGGGCGAGTTCCTTTCCGACATAAAGGGGCATCTCGGTGAAGGCATTGGGACTAAGCACGAGTTTTTCTGAGCCAAAAGAGACCACCATTTGGCCTTTTTTGTTCTGTTCGATTGCGGTGATCTTGTGGTTACCAGTTCTTTTTGATGGCTCGTTCATATACCTCGTGCACCCTCAGATAAAATTTTTCAAGCGAGTAGGGCTCAATGGCTTTGAGGGCTGCTGACTTCAGGCTAGTTAATTTAGCACCAGGCAACGCGATAATGCTAGGAAGTTTTTTGGCGAGGTCGGAAGCATCGAGGAAAAAGAAACCATCTTCCCCGTCTTTGATCGTCCCGATCAGCGACTCGTCGTAGCGCGCAAGCAAAATCAAAGAAGAGGCCATCGCTTCCATGAAGGTCAATCCTTGAGTCTCGGTGATGGAAGCCGAAACGAAGAGATCGCCCAAGGCGTAATAAAGCGGCACGTCATCAGGGCTGACCGGACCGACGAAAACAACGTGATCGGCGATTCCCAACTTCCCTGACAGTTCCTGGAGTTCCTTGAGCGCCGGCCCGCCGCCGACAACCACGAATTTAGTCGCTTTCTTCGGCGAGGTCTTGAGAAAGCGAGCGTACCCATCCAAGCAAATATCGATGGATTTCTCTTTGGCGACTCGGCCTAAGGAAAGGATGATGTAGGTGTCCGGCGTGAGGCCGTATTTGGCTTCGAGGGCTTTCACTTTCGAATAATCGATCGCTTCTTTTTTAAAGGCGCCGAAATCAATGCCGGTCGGAATGACGTTCATATAGGCATCGACGCCGATATTGCGCATATATTCCTGAATTTTCACGCTCGGGGTGATGAATTCATCGGCCCGGCGGGACTTATAGCGAACGTAGGTTCGCACGATGCTCTTGGCGGCCCGATCGAAATAGCCGCGAGTTGCATAGTAGGTGTAGTCCTCCATCATCGTGTGGAAGGTATAGACCGTCGCCACGTGAAGAATATTCGCCGCGATAAAACCGAATTGGCCAACGCCTCCATCCGTTTGAATGTGGATGACTTCCGGAGCGAATTCCTTGATCAGCTTCATCGCATCCGCGTTATAGACCGAAGCCCAGCGATAGTCATAAAGATGCTTCATGTCGATGCCGGGTAAACGCAAAATGTCCCCATCCAAGGACAATTCGTTGTTATAAGGATTCGTTGCCACAACCAAAACCGAATCGCCATGGGCTTTGAAGGTGCGATAAAGATTGCGGGAGCTTGTCGCTACCCCGTTGATCTCTGGCGGAAAGGTGTCTGTGAAAATGGCCACTTTCATATCAATCATCAATATCGATGGAGTCCCACTTCTTTTTCTTCATCGGGGCTTCCTCGCCTTTCTTCGGAGCGTTGGTCGGAGCGGGTTCGTTCTTGCCCTCTTTATTCGAGAACAAGGAGGTTTTCTTGGTCGAGCTGACGGTGCCTTCTCCCGCCGGATCGGGATTCCGGGCTATCGGATTGAAGGTT
The DNA here is from genome assembly GCA_036822315.1 of Bacillota bacterium. Classification (GTDB taxonomy): domain Bacteria; phylum Bacillota_I; class Bacilli_A; order RFN20; family CAG-826; genus UBA4951. The sequence goes on from DAISHV010000029.1 coordinate 2,603, forward strand.
TGCAGACGTTTTTGAATCTCTTTGCGGGACAGCTGTTTCGTCTCGTAAAGGGTATCGCTTGAAAGCTTGCGTTCCTCGAAAGTCTCGAGCTGGAGATCGACGAAAGTCTGACGGTTGGCGTAATGGTAATCCTCGTGGGGGCGGGAATGATAAAGCGCGGCGAAGAAACCAGAGACGATGACCACCAAGTGGAAGGTCGCGACCCGCCACAAGATGTTGGCGGTCGCCATATTGGCCGAAGAAGTGCGGATGATCTGAAGCGATCCATTCACGACCGCGCAGGTCTCCACGTAATAATTCGAATACATGGCGCTGAAGAAAAGCTCGGAAACACCAGCGCTTCCTGGTAACGGGAAGAGGCCGGTGACCATTTGGTGGAAGGCGCTGCGGAAGCAAGAATCCATCATCAGGGTGAAGCTGTAACTCGCGCCATAGCCATAAGCGTCGAGAGCCAATCCGGCGAAATACGGAATCGAGGTCCGAATGATCTGAATCAAAAAGAAAAGAAGGAAAATCAGAACCGTGACCGGAATATTGGCTTGAAGACGGGTCAGTTCGATTTTGAAGTTTTCAACCTGAACCCGGAGGTTTTCTCTCGTCTTATCCGGATTCTTGACGATGTGAAGCTTAGCGCAAAGCCCGATGCCATAATGCATGATGAAGTTGTGGAATTTATGGGAATAACTCATGAGGAAAAGCAAAGCGATGATGGAGAGGTTGAGGCCGAAACCGATAATGATGAGAGGCAGCATCGAGATCGTGCCATCCCAGCCGAAGAGCGAGAAATTCGGAATCTGGAAGCTCTTGATCGCCATGATGGAATCCCATTCGAAAATGATAGCGAGAACATCGAAGAAAATCAGAGCGACCTGATACAAGATGAACCACATCACCATGATCGATGCGGCGTTGGAGATCTCGATCCCCTGCTTCTTCATCGTGTAAACCTGCATGACCTGTCCGCCGGAAGCGCCTGGAGTGACGTCGTTATAGAAAGCGCCGATCATCGCGTTCGAAACGCCTTGGTGCCATTTATAGTGCCGAGTATAAAGACGGCAGAAAACCTGAATGACGACACCATCGAGGAAATAAGAGGCAATCACAAGCGTAGCAATCGCGACGAGCCACCAAGGATTGCAGCCTTTCAAAGCGTTGAAAATGAACATGCCACCTTTGGCGATGTCTCCTTCGCCGGCGTTATAAAGCGAAAAGACAAGGGAGAAGGCGGTCATCACCAAAACGATGGAGATGCTGACCCAATACTTCGATGACTTTTTCTTTTTCGGGGTTTCCGATTCCGGAATCCGCGTCGTGGTTTCGTCCATTAAAAAATCCAAGAGCCTTAAAAGCTCTTGGAATATTGTAGCAAACTTCGACCTTCAAGCCTTGCTTTTTATTGTGGTAAGAACGATTTCCGCCGCGCAGTTATGACGGAGCGGCAGGTTGTAGGATTCGCCGAGCCCCCGCGAAACATAAAGCTTGCTTGCGCCCTTTTCATAGAAGCCAGCGACATATTTGGTCCAAGGGTAAACGGCAACGGCCCATTTGCCCATCAGAATCTGGCCTCCATGGGTGTGGCCGGCGAACATCAAATCATAAGCGCTTTTCTCAACCAAATCGAAAAGCTCAGGCCGATGGCAAAGCAAAATGTTATAGGCGTTTGCATCGAAACTTTCCTTGAGCAGTCCAAGCTGGCTCGGAACATCGCCTTCATAAACGCCGGTATAAGCCCATTCATAAACGCCTTTGCTCGCCGGATCTCGAACGCCCGAAAGTTGGATCCCATTCCCGAAATTGATGCGTTTTTGATAAAGATTCTTGCCCCACTTGTCGAAAATGGTGTGCTCCCGGAGCGTGATTTCAGCAGGGGCTTTGCGCTCATGGTTGCCATCAACGTAATAAAACGGAATCCCCCGCTTCTCAAAATCCGCGACCATCGTTTCAAGTCTTCGGAAATCCTCTTCTCGGGTGTGGTTGTCGATGAAATCGCCCGTCGAAACGATCACATTCGGTTTGAGCGAAGCGATTTTCTCCAGCAAATCCCCATCGGAATACTTCAAAGAGTGGTTGTGAAAATCGGAAAGCTGGACGATTCGGAATTCTTCGCTTCCCTTATATTTTTCCGAAAACACTTCGTAACTTGTCAAAGCCAAAGAGTCGTCGTTATGGCAATAATAATAAAAACCAAAGCCGGTGAACATCACGCCGACAATCGCCAATCCCCGAACGAAAACCCTGAGTTTCTTCATCCGCCTTATCATACCTGTTTTTTCAAAAAAGAAACCCAAAGAATGCTTTCGGATTCCTTCTGGGGAGCTTTTCTTTTCGCCCTTCGAAATTTCCTATGTGCTATGAACACAAGTTTGCCTGGCTTTCAACCGCTCAAAATGACGGGGATGCTATACTCCTGTTGACGTGATATCAGGGATCTTTATGAACAAAAAATCACTTTGGATTTTCGCTTCGACTTTCCTTCTTTTTTCTTGTGCGCGCGGGATGCCTGCTTCTTCCTCGACGACGGAAAGCTCAGCCCAATCTTCAAGTTCTGAAGCCGTTTCCGCTTCTCTTGAAAGTTCTTCCTCTTCGAAAGTGACCCCTCCCGCTTTGCGCGATGTCTATGCCAGTCCCTCGGGTAAAACGACCTCCGAAGGCACTTTGGCGGACCCCTACGATATCACTCAGGCCATCAAGGAATCGGTTCCGGGGTATAAGGTCTATCTTCTCGAAGGAACTTACAAACTGTATAACCCCCTAAAAATCAATAGCGAAACCGAGCTTTACCCGGCGGCAAAAGCGGAAGAGACGAAAACGCTTTGCCCCGTCACGAAAGACGATGGGACCGAAGCCAAGGTGGCTTTTGATTGCCACATGATGGGTTTTGGCTCCGCCAACCGGGGCATCAGTTTCAACACGAATTATTGGCACGCCAAGGATTTTGAGCTGTATGGCGCGGGCGACAACGGTGTTTATGTCGGCGGCAACCACAACACCATCGAGCATTTGCGGATCCACGATAATCAAGACACCGGGCTTCAGCTTGGCCGCCGTTCCTCTTCAGATGCGACGATCGATACTTGGCCAAGCGACAATTTGATTCTCAATTGCACCAGCTATGATAATTTCGACCCAACCGGCGAAAACGCCGATGGGTTTGCCTGCAAACTCACCACCGGCTATGGCAATGTCTTCGATGGCTGCATCTCCTACAACAACAGCGATGATGGCTGGGATCTTTATACCAAAGCCGAAAGCGGGCCGATCGGTCCTGTGACGATCCAAAACTGCATCGCGTTCAATAATGGCATGACCACTCAAGGCATCGGCACGGCCAATAGCGATGGCAATGGCTTCAAACTTGGGGGCGAGGTCATTCCGGTTTCTCACAAAGTGATCAACTGCCTCGCTTTCAATAACTGCGCCCATGGATTCACCGACAATTCCAATCCTGGAACGATTTCTCTGACCAATTGCACTTCCTATAACAACGGAGTCCGCGATTGGGATTGCGGCAATATCAATCTCTGCCGGGATGCGGCGACCTCTCACAACGTTTTTAAGAACATCCTCTCTTTCTGCGAGGGCAACAAGACTTCGAATGTGACCCTAAAAACGACCTTGGCGAACAGCAAAGACCAATATAAAGGCGCCGTCTCCTATTCCGTTTTCTATAGCGGGCTGGCTCTCCGACATTTCGCCGATCTGACCTCTTGCGATTATTCGAATAGCAACAAAAAAGGCGAACTGATTCAAGAGAACATCACCGATCCGTTTGTCAGCGCCCAAACCCCGCAGCCGATGTCCTCCAAAGGCGTTCCTTCCAGCCAAAAGAACGACATTCACGCCTTGCTGAGGGCGGCGGATGGCTCCATCAAACTCGGCGATCTTTTCAAAATCAAGACCACTTGTTCCTTTGCCACGATGGGCGAAGGAGGCAAAGCCTTAGGCTGCGATCTTTCCGGGGAGGGCAAATAACTCATGAAAAAAGCGCTGTGTGTCTTAGCTCTCCTTCCGCTTCCTTTCGCCGCGACGATGAGCGCGATCTCCCCCGCTTCTGCCCTAGCGGAAACGGATACGACCTGCCAAGAAGCCATCAATCGCATTGATCTCAATACCGACCTAAGTCATCTCATTGCATCCTTCCGCTTGCCAGCCAAAGGCCTTTACGGGGTCCGTTTCAGTTGGGAAAGCGCCAATCAAGCCATCGAAATCACCGAAGACACGGTCGAAGGCTTTCCCTACGCCAAAGTCACTCCGGATAAAAACGGAGCGATCAGCGGGAAGATCAGCCTGACCGCTTTCTTGAATGACCACGCCAGCGCCACCAAAGATTTCGCATGCACCGTCCTTCAGGATAACGCCAGCGCCTCAACCCCGCTTCCCGTCCATTGGGAGGAGGATTTTTCCGCCTATCAAACTGGAATCGAATTAGCGAACTATGACAAATGGCAGTGCTCCTCTCTTGAAGGAGGAGAAGCCACCACCGTCTCGGCCCTTGAAACCAACGTGAACGAAATGCCCTCAAGCAAGGTTCTGGCTTGCCATAGCGTCCGCTCATCCACCGACCTCACCTATAAACGGGCGGCGAATATCACGGCTTCGGATAACCAAAACGGAGCGGTGATCGAAGGCGACATGCTTTATAGCGGCGAAACGAATGGCTTGGCCATCGAAGCAATCAATACGGCTGGCAAGGTCATCAGCGGATTCCAGCTTTCATCCTCGGGCTACGCCCTCAATCAAGGCGGCAGCTATCTCCGGGGAAGCGCTTTGCTTCCCACCGAAGGCGTTTGGGAGCACTTCCGCGTCTTCTTCTATCCGAATGTTGGCCACAGTTTCCTCACCGTCTACGATTGGCAAAGCGCAAGCTGGGTCGATCCCCTCAAAGGAGCCAAAGGCTATAACGAAGAGAACGGAATCAACGGCGAGGGCGTTGGCAGCGTGACCGCCATTCGGCTCTCTTTGGCCAAAGGCTCGCTTTTCGGGACAACCTATGTGGCCAATCTCAAAATCGACAATTTCGCCTCGTTCCCCGTCCAAACCCCCACCAATCCGAATCGGTCGGTCGGGTTAGGCGAGGTTTCGTCTTATGAGCCGATTCTCTTTGCCTTCGAAGGAGAAACGGTGACCGGGTTAAATCCGGCCTTCCAAGTCAAAAACCGTTTCAATCCAAGCCTGTCCTTATCCGAAGGAAAGGATTACACCTTGGCTTCTTCCCAATCCAAGGAAGAAGATTGCCTTCTTTATACCTATACGTTCACCCTGACGAGCACGGGGGAGAGCAAGAAACTGACCCAACGGGTTTATACCTCGAAGCGAAGCGATGCCCCTGCGATCACCGACTTCCGGGGAAGTCACCTGAAGAAAGATAGCGACAGCTTGGGCCACATCGAAGGAAGCGGCAAAATCATCCGCGGAGACATCACCCTTCATTACGCTCTCGTCAAGCACGGCTCCAACTCCCCGACGAAAGAAATGATTCGTTTAGGAACAGCCGAGAATTGCGTGGATTTTGGCTCCATGGCCCTAACCACTCACGAATTCACCTTCCAAACCGCCCAAGTCGATCTGACGGGCGAATATGATCTTTATGGCTATGCCTCGACGGATACGGGCGAAAGCGAAATCTATCTCTCAAAGAGCCTTTCGACGATCGTCAACATCGAAACCGCCGAAGACTTCCATCAGATGTCCAGCGATCTCACCACCTTAGGAAATACCTTCCGGCTTCTTAACGACATCGACTTCTCCACCTACTATTGGGCTTTCGACAGCGCCTCAAGGAGCTTCACCGGCACGCTCGATGGCGGAGGCCACGTGATCAAAAATCTCACCATTTCGAACTCGAGCGACGATAAATCCATCAAGTCGGGCCTCTTCTTCAACTTCAACGGGACCATCGAAAATCTCAGTTTCGAAAACTGCGCGGTCGAAGGTTTTGCGGACGTCGGGTTATTGGGCGGAAACGCCTATGGCTGCACCGTCAGGAATTGCAGTTTCATCGATTGCCGAAGTTCCCTCGAAAGCACTTTGGCCGGTGGCGATGGCTATTTCGGATTATTGGTCGGGCGTTGCCGGGGCAAAGACAACGTCTTTGAGAACATCGATGTTCGCAATGCTCTCGTCGAAGGCAATCAGCGGATCGGCTTGCTCGTGGGCGGAACCGAAGCCTCGACTTATGACGTGAACGTCAATTTCAAGAATATCGTCGCCCAAGGGACGATCAACGAGCCGGGTGGCGCCCAAGCGGGCTTAATGGGCCGCAATTATTCGAAAGCCAAAACCTCAACCCTCACGGTTGAAAACGCCTTCATCGACCTGAACGTCCTCTCGGCCAAAAAGGAAGTCGGGACGATTCTTGGCCGAAACGAAGGCGGATCGAAAGTCAACGCCAAAAACATCTACGGCGATCTCAAGATCAAAGCCCTCGATCAAACCGATTACTTCGGCCAATTCATCGGCTACGACGTGAGCGCGACGGGATCTTATCTCTCCTACGCCTTCCTCGCCGAGAACCTCGCCTTCGTGGCTAACGATTACAGCGCCCTGGGCGATTCGATCGTCTCGAATAAGAATGCGGTCAATGGCGGCAAGCGGATTCCTTACACCGAGGATCGCGACCAAAAGTACTACGAAACCTCTTCTTGGCTCAAAGATTTTGATACCTCTTTGGTCTTTGCCTACGATAAAACTCTGCAGAAACCCATTATTTCGCCCCGAAGCGCCTTATCTTTGAGCGCAAAAGACTTCGAAAGCTGGGTCGCGAGTCTCAATGAGGCAGATCTACCCTCCTGCCACTACGCCCTTTATAAAGCCGGGGATGTCTTAACCGCTCTCTCTTCCGCAGAAAAAGAGAAGATCGCCAGCGACGTTCTCGCGAAGTATAACCGAGTCAAAGCCGCCTATGAAGCTCTGCTTGCTTCTTTAGGCGAAGGAAGGGATTTCTAAGGAGGAAACCATCATGAAGAAAACCTTGGCGTTATCGTTCATCCTTACAGGCTTGCTCTTGGCTTCCTGCGCCAAAGGAGAAGCGGGGTCATCCTCTCAGGCGGCCTCGAGTCTTGTTCCCGAGACGCTTCCCTATTATTTCGCGACGCTCAAAACCCAAAGTTACTATTCAAAAAAAATCGCTTATTCGCTCAAGAAAGGAACGCTTAGCTACGAGGAAGGCTATTCCGACCACGAAATCAGCCCGAGCGGGAAGATCGAGTACCGTTATGAGAAAGTCACAAGCTTGGCTAGCCTCAGCGACAATGGCGACACTTCCGTTAGCAAGAGCACGGTCTACGAGACCGCCGACAGCGTTTATGCCTACGATGAGACGGACGGCACCTACCACACCAGCAAAAAGAGCCGAAGCGAGTTTCTCGCCTATACCCTGCCCTACGATTATTCGCTGGCGAGTGATGCCCGCCTCACCTCCTCAGGCTTCCTCAGCACGATCAAAGGCACGATCGCCGAGAAAGATCTCGCCCGTTTCGGCGAGAATAAACTGAACGGGGTCACGGACTTCGCCTTCGAGATGACCCTCACCAAAGTCGAAGGCTATCTCCAAAGCCTGACTTTCTCCTATACCAAGGATGGCCTGTCCATCAGCCGTTCGCTTGCGGTGTCGCTCGTCGAGCCGAAGATCACCCTGCCCCAATAAGCCAAAGAAAAAAGATGCTCCGTGAAGCGCGGAAGCATCTTTTTTTGGCCCCTATACCCTCAATTTATCGAAGATCTTTGGTATCGATATTATCCATATCGTCGAAGTCTTGGTTCTCACCGCACATGCCCCAGATGAAGGTGTAGTTTTTGGTGGAAACGCCGCTATGGATGCTCCAGCTCGGCGAGATGACCGCCTGCTCGTTATGAATGAGA
>DAISHV010000029.1:10522-18709 GCA_036822315.1 Bacillota bacterium
TTCCATCCGTCTCGCATGGGTATGGCACGGCATCGTGTTCCAAACGCTTCCCGGTTCGAGATGAGTCAAGCCCATTTCGAGCTGGCAGGTTTCGACCCGGCCCGGGATGATATAGCGGTTGATCGTCCGCTCATTGCATTCAAGCTTGCTGCCCAAATGGCGATGGTCGGCATCGGCTAAAGAAACGAATTTGGTCGGGCATTCCCGATGAGCGGGTGCCGAGTTCAAATAAAATTTAGCGGGGTTTTGCGGATTTTTTGACGCAAAAGTCACTTCTTTTGTCCCACGGCCAACGTAGAGGCAATCAAAATGCTTGAGGGTGTAGGCTTTGCCATCAACGACGACTTCGCCTTCTTCGCCGATATTGATGATGCCCATTTCTCGCCGATCAAGGAAGTGCTCGGCCCGAAGCTCGGGAGCCACGCCCAAAACCACTTTCTTCGTGAGCGGGATCACCCCGCCGGCGATAATGCGGTCGATATAGGAATAGACGAGCTTGATTTCGTCTTTGCCAAACGGCTCCTCGATCAGGTATTCCTTCCGAAGTCTTTCGGTGTCGTAATGGGCGTAGTCTTCTTGCGATGAGTAATCGCGCGTGGTCATAATCATGATGTTATTGTCCTTTCAAATGAAATAATCCGGATGGCGTTCTTTGACTTTTTCGATGCCGTTGAGCCCGGAGTAATTGTGCTCTTTGATGATCGCTTCGAGATGAGGAAGATCCTGTTTTTCCAGGCAATCCACGATTTCGCTATGGACTCCTAAAAGCGCAGAGATTTCGGTTTCGTCCCGGTAGAAGGTCAAAAAGCGGTAACGGCTGAAATATGGGAACGCCGTATTGAGGAGATCAAGGACGGCGGATTTGCCATCCTTGTCGAAGATGTAATGATGAAAGCTGTTGTCCACCTCAAAGAAGGAGGCGGCAACCTTCTGATCGCGTTCGCCGCCATCGGCGGAGAGCACGTCTTTCGACGAGGAAATGAGCTGACGAAGAGCCTCGATATCCTTCGGAGTGATCTTGTCCATCACTTCGCGCATGACTTCAAGTTCGGTCACGTAGCGAAGATACATGATGTCGCTGATACCCGAAAGATCGATCTTCGTCACGTAGCTTCCCGACTGGGAATAGATGACCAAAAGCTTATCGGTTTCGAGTTTCTTGAACACGTCCCGCATCGGCGTTCTCGAGACATGGAAGCGCTCGGAAATCTCCACCTCTTTGAGGCGGGTTCCCGGCCGGATCTTGAGCGTGATGATATCGTTCAGGATCTTTTGATAAATCACTTCGATGTCTTTGGTCATTATTTTGATTCTTATTTTAACGAAAATCGTTTCGAAATTAAAGACTAACGCTGGACGCGGCCGGAAGCGTCGCCACCCATCAAGGTCTCAACTTCTTTCACCGACACGTGGTTGAAGTCTCCCGGGATGGTGTGCTTGAGCGCCGAAGCGGCGGCAGCGAAGTCAATTGCCGATTGGAGACTCTTGTAGTGGGTCAGCCCATAGATAAGCCCGCCCGAGAAGGAATCGCCCGCGCCAACGCGGTCGATGATCCGGATTTCGTAATGCTTGGACGCGTAGAATTGCCCATCCACCACCAAGGCGCAGCTCCAGCCGTTATCGCTAGCGCTATGGGATTCGCGGAGCGATGTCGCCGCCCCTTTGAAGCCATACTTGACGCAGAGTTCCTTGAGCATCCGCTTATAGCCTTCAAGATCAAGCTTGCCACTCGTGACATCGCCAGACATCTGGAAGCCCAAGCAGGATTGGGCGTCTTCTTCGTTGCCGATCACGTAGTCGACATATTTCATCATCGGGATGAGGCAGGCTTGGGCTTCGGCTTTCGTCCAGAGCTTGCCACGGTAATTGAGATCGAAGGACGTGGTCACCCCAAGCTTTTTGGCGGCTTGGAGCGCTTTTAAGGTCACTTCGGCGGCGGATTTGGAAATCGCCGGGGTGATGCCTGAAATATGAAGCCAGCCAACATCCTTCAGAAGATTCTCGAAATCAAACTCTTCGGCTTGGGCTTCGGCGATGGCGCTATGAGCTCGATCATAAATGACTTTGCTCGGGCGCATCGAAACGCCGCTCTCAAGATAATAGATGCCTAGCCGGTCGCCACCCCGAAGAATCTTGTTGGTTTCGACCCCGAATTGGCGAAGCGAATTGAGGCAGGCATCGCCGATCTCATTGGCCGGGAGCTTCGTGATCAAAGCGGCTTCGCAGCCATAATTGGCGAGCGAGACCGCGACATTGGCTTCTCCGCCGCCGTAATTGACGTCGAAGGATTGAGCCTGAACGAATCTTTCCGCGCCAGGGGTGGAAAGACGAAGCATGATTTCGCCTAAAGTTGCATATTTCATTTATTTGCCCTCCCGCGCTTCTTTGACCAAGCGAACGAATTCCTTCGCCCGACGAGTCACTTCTGCGTAATCGCCGGTCTTGGCCGGAGCGGTCAGATCGCCGCCGGTGCCAATCGCCACCGCACCCGCTTTGATCCACTCTTTCGCATTGTCCAAACTGACGCCGCCCGTCGGCATGAGGTTGGCTTGGGGCAAGGGTCCATGAACGGCTTTGAAATAAGCCGGGGTGGCCGCGCTGCCCGGGAAAACCTTAATCACATCAACGCCGGCTTTGAGGGCGGTGATGATCTCCGTGAGAGTAAAGCAGCCCGCCATATAGGGAATGGCATAAAGGTTGCAGATCTCCGCGACTTCTTTGTCAAAGGCCGGCGAAACGATGAATTTCGCGCCTTTGAGAATCGCGATCCGCGCCGTCGTGGCATCCAAAACGGTGCCAGCCCCGACAAGATAAGGGGCGTCTTTGACGCTGGCCAATTTGGCGATCACATCTTCGGCGCCGGGGACGGTGAACGTCACCTCAAGGCCTTTGATGTCGCCTTTCACGCAGGCATCGGCGAGTTTCTCGGCTTCTTCGATTCCGGAAGCCCGAATCACGGCAACGACGCCGCAATCAATGAGATTTCGACGGTTTCGTATTTGCTTAGTATTTGTATTTCCTCCAAACCTTTTTGGTTTTTTAGCGGGTTAAGGGGCCGTTATGACGTTCGTAGGCCCGTAGGAGCGAGAGAGCGAACAAGCTGTTCGCGTAACTTGAGAGATCAATTCTCGTTTTCGTTTCGAAGCGCGGCACGCGGTAGGATACGGTGTTGTGATGAACGTAGAGACGTACCGCACTGAGCGAAGGGCTGCCCGAGGACATGAACGTCTTTAGCGACGAGCGCATCATAATAATGTTTGATGCTCGAGCCGAGTTTGAAGTTGTTGTTCTCCTCGGTCGTATCCAAATAGGATTTCAGTTCTTTGACTTTCAGATCAACGCTTTTTCCGCCTATCGCGGTGATGTCATATTCGACATAATCACCCCGTTCATAATTTGGGGCTTGTTCTTCATCGTTGGGATTCCGCAAAGTTCCGGTGCAGGCAAACGAATACTGGCCTGTTCCAAACCGGATGTACTTGGCAAGATAGATGGTTCCAGTCGTCCCGTCGAGCAAATTCGCGTTGTCGACTTGGAAGGTCTCGATTTCGCTATCGGTTTTTTCCTTCGGATCGACCCGAGCCCAGACGCAGGGGCTATAGGTTGAGGACAGCGTCCCCGACGTGATCACTCCTTTGGTGACGGTGAGCGAGACCTTATTGACGCAATCGCCAAAGCCCGTTCCTTTTTCGAAAAAGTAGCAATCGCTTTGGATGCTTTTCCCACCGCAGCTCGAAAGGGCGAGTAAGGAGAGAACAGCTCCGACGAATGAATAAAGGATGGTTCTTTTCTTCATGGGATTAATCCGGTTGTTTGCCAATGTAGGCCAAGATGCCGCCATCCACATAGAGGATGTGGCCGTTCACAAAGTTCGAGGCATCCGAAGCGAGGAAGACGGCTGGCCCCTGAAGGTCTTCTGGCTTGCCCCAACGACCCGCCGGAGTCTTCGAGATGATGAATGCATCAAAAGGATGACGGGAGCCATCCGGCTGACGAACCCGTAACGGCGCGGTCTGCGGAGTTTCGATATAACCCGGCCCGATTCCGTTGCATTGAATATTCGCTCCGCCATATTCGGAGCAGATGTTGCGGGTCAGCATTTTAAGTCCGCCTTTGGCGGCGGCATAAGCGGAAACGGTTTCACGGCCAAGTTCCGACATCATTGAGCAGATGTTGATGATCTTGCCATGCCCCTCTTTGATCATATAAGGGATAACGGCTTTCGAGACAATAAAGGGGGCGACGAGGTCAACGTCCACCACCGCTCGGAAATCCTTGGCTTCCATTTCGGTCATCGGGATGCGTTTGATGATTCCTGCGTTATTGACCAAGATATCCAAATGGCCGAATTTCTCGATAATCTTTTTCACGAACGCCTGAACTTCTTCTTCCTTGGTGACGTCGCAAACATCGCCATAAGCATCGATGCCTGCAGCCTGATAGGCCTGGCGGCCAAGCTCACACTTTTCGGGGTTCAAATCATTAAAAATGATTTTGGCCCCCGCTTTTGCGAAACCGCTTGCGATGGCGAAGCCGATGCCATAGGAAGCTCCGGTCACCCAAGCCACTTTGCCGTCAAGACGAAAATCTGACATTTCCATAAATGAAAACCTTCTTGGCGCTATTTTACCATCTTCGCCCTTCCATTAAAGGAAGGGGTCTCATGTTTGTGCTTCCACCACAAAAGCGAAAAAATTTATTGGCCTGAAGGGACGTCTTTTTTCAAAGAATCGTCTAAGGGGATTCCCGCGGCTTCAAGAAGAGCGTCTTGTTCGGTGAAATAACGTTCGAAATGACGGAAGTAGTCTCTCTTTTTTCTCAAGGAATAATGACTTGGAACTACAGGATTTTGAAGTAGTTTGTCAAATGGATAGGATCCGACAACCTTCCAATTATTGAGCCAGCCGAAATGGAAGGCATCCGTGGGGCAGTTCATCACGCAGCGCATGCAAAGCGAGCAATGCTTTGAGACGCGAATCCTACCTTTTTGATCCCGATAGACCGCCTGGTTCGGGCAATGGCTAATGCAACGATTGCAATTCACACATTTATTGGAATCAACTCGGACGAATAAAGCGTTGACCGCCGGGGCGAGCCATTCGATTCGGAGCAAAACGGAAAGAAGGCGTTTTGGCAGAGGATAATGAGGTTTATCAATCTCGTTTTTGCTGAGCCGAAGCGCAAAGTATTGGGTTAAGGCATCAAGATAAAGAGCCATCTGTTTCGCCATCGCGTCGGGGTAGCGGAAGATGATGTTGTAGGGCATGAGAAAATGTTTCTCCATCACAAAGCGGTAGCCCTTGCGCTTTAAAAGCCGGTAAAGCTTATAGGAAGAGGAATCGTTCAAGCGATAAGGCTCGCCGGACACTTTGAAAATAAAAAAAGGTTTGTTTCCATTGGGAATGTTCTTCCGCACGAAATTGAGAAAAGTAAGCGGTACGTTGAAAGCGTGAATCGGATAGCCAAAACCCAAAAGATCATAAGACGAAAGATCAGGAACGGGCTTCAAAGGAAGGCTCATCTCATAGAGCTCGCTCTCATAGCCCCGTTCGGAAAGATGCTTCGCGAGCAAAGACGCACAGCGCGCCGTTGAACCCGTACCCGAGAAATAAAAGAGGAGCGCCTTTGCCATGGCCTAAATTTTACCGCGCCAAGGGACCCGATTGGAAAAAGAATCAAATAATTCCCTTGGAGCGGAGGAAGTCCAAGGAGTCAAAAACGCTCTTTTTGGGATCGCGCGGCGTGTAATTGAGATCGAGCGAAGCCCGCGATCGATTAAAGGTGTTCGCGTGTTTGACAACCGAAATCGCAAAAGCGGTATAGAGGGGCTTTTTGTGGTGGATTTTGCAATACGTTTTGACAAAAGGCAGCCCTAAATAAGCAACCCAATAAGGGAAAACTCGGATTTTCTTCCCTTGGCCATGATTCCATTCCCTGGCCCATTCAAGCAAGCGCTTAAGCGTCACTTGATGACCAGTCAGGAAATAAGAATCCCGAAGAGTCTTTTTCTCGAGAAGAGCTACCATCGCCATCGAGAGATCACGAACATCCACCACGTCATAACCGCTCGGAATAATTCCCGGAAGTTTATTCAAAAGGTAATCGCGGAGAAGCTGAATCAAATGGTTGTTTCCTTCGTCATTCGGGCCGATGATCCCGGAAGGATAAACAATCACAACATCTGCACCCTCGGCTTGTTTCTCTTTGATAAACCGGGTTGCCTCCGCTTTAGTGATCGGATAGCCAGCCGCTCTATCCTTGGCTTCAACCAACGGGGAATCTTCATTGATGAGAGAATGCGTTTGCCGAAAAGCATCAACCGAACTGACATAGAGGAAACGCGACCCTTTGTATTGTTCGAAAAGCGCAAAGACATTTTTAACCCCTTCGACATTGACCGCTTCCATTGCAGGAGTCGGCTTTTTGGCTTCGATGTCAATCAAGGCGGCCAAATGAATCACGGCAAAGTGATGAGGAGATAGACCCTTGAACAAAGGAGCGAGGGTCTCCGGTTTCGTCACATCCCCTCGGTAAAATGAAAGCATCGGATTGGTCGGGTGTTTTTCTTGCGACAGTTTGAAATCGAAAGCCCGGACGGCATAGCCTTTCGCCAGAAGAAGCGGAATCAAGGTTTTGCCGACGTGACCGAAAGCGCCGATAAGGATGATGGTAAACTTTTCTTCCACATCTTGATTGTAGCATCCCCTATCCCATTCTCTTCATCAGAAGGGCATTTTTTACAAAGGAAACCAAACCTCTATTTTTCGCTGAGCAAAAATTCCGAAATCGGTGATAATTCTCCTTTCGGGAAGCTGAAATGATCTTTTGTGGCCATTTTCGGCCGCTTAGCCTTGCAGGATCGGATTTCCTGTGCCTTAATAAGGCCATGAAGGAAAATGCCTCAAAAATCCGAACCCTGTCCAAAGCCATTAATTTGGGCAGCGAACATCTTTTGCCTTGGCCTTTCCTCGTTTTTCTCGTCGTCCCCTAATTGTTTCTTTTTCCCCGATCCGTTTTGATAAGAAAGGAAAAAAGAAAGCATGAATTACGTTCTTTATGCGGTCTTCGAATCCGGTGCCAAAATCGACGAACTGCTTTTGGACCTCCACCAAAAAGGCTATAACGGCACCGCGATCAACGGAGCTTCGATCAATTCGCTCTTTAACTCAACGCTCAACGAAGATGAGCCTCCTGTGCTCTCCCTCCGCAATGCGCTTGCCCTTACGAAAGGCAACAATCCGACGTTTTTCCTCGTTCTCAAAGAAGGCCAGTTCGACGAGGTGAGGAAAATCATTAATGACTTTACGGGTTCTTTCAAAAAAATCCGAGGCGGCATTTTTATGTGGCCTCTCAGTTTTTACGAAGGATCCTTCTAGTTTTTCATGAATAACGCCTTGTCGTTTACCCTGCTTTATGTTGCGGCGTTTCTCGGAATCGGCCTTCTCTCCTCGCGCCTCATGAAGCTTATCCATTTTCCGAATGTGACTGGCTACCTCATTTCTGGCATCCTATGCGGGCCTTTTGTTTTGGGCGCCATCGTTGATAAATCCTTGCAAATCCCCGATTATTTAGGTCTTCACGTCCTTTTTGGAAGTCCGCTTGCCAATGGAAATCCTCAGGTCCCGACCCTCAATATTTCCTGGCTTTCTTCGGTGGCGTTAGCCTTCATCGCTTTCACCATCGGCCAATCCTTTGACAAGACTGCTCTCCGAAAAACAGGAAAACGCATTTTGATTACCGCCTTCACCGAAGCCTTTGGAGGATCTTTGGCGGTATTCCTCGGGCTGATGATTGCCCATTTCATCGCCCCGGCCAGCTTCCCTTGGCCGATCATTTTGACTTTGTCCGCCATCGCTTCCGCAACTGCGCCTGCCGCAACCGTCCTCGTTATCCGCCAATACCGCGCCCACGGAAAGGTCGTGGATACCCTTTTGCCGGTGGTCGCCCTGGACGATGCGGTTGCTCTCATCCTTTTCGCTCTCTTCTTTTCCTTGGCCAAAGCCCTCTCGGGGGGCACGGTTGATGCGTATTCTTTATTCGTTGTTCCGCTTATGGACATCGGCTTATCGCTGCTTCTTGGCTACGGGCTCGGCTGGCTCCTCGTTCTCTTTAACCGCTTCTTTCATAGCCCCAATAACCGTCTGATTGGCGTTTTGGCCGTGCTCTTAGGGATCGCCGGACCCTCTG
>DAISHV010000030.1:0-18448 GCA_036822315.1 Bacillota bacterium
CCTGTAATTGCGGAACAAGATCCTTCATGTTCAAGGTCGAATCCATCCGGATAAGCGGGGCAAAGAACTCCAGATCATCCGCGAGGACATCGCTATAAAGTCCCACCATTCGCGAAAGCATATCCAAAGAAACATACTTCTTTGGGGACTTTGCTAAAGGAGAGCAAATCCGCTTAATGCGGGTCACTGACGGCTTGTTCATACGTCTATTTATAGCCCCTCAAGGACGAAAAAGGAAGACTTAATTCGACAAAGGCGGAAGAAATCCCGTTTTCGAAAAGGGCCAAACATCAAAGAAATGATGCGCTGGCAAAGACTGGTTTTTCATTAAGAAACCTTGCCACTAATCCAAATAATCAAAAGTGAACAATCTTACAAAGTCTTCTTTGCGAAATTCGTGATCATTAATGAGTTCTTCCAAGGAAAATTGGGGCTCTTCCACCGCTTTGAGGAATTGAATACAGTCTTCTTGGATCGGTTCGGGAAGTTTAATTTTCTTTGGAGGGAAATCCCGAATAAACCGAATGATATCGCGAGCGTGTTTTGTGTAAGTGCCTTCGGTAATTCCTTTCACGTGTTGTTCATAAAGCTTTTTGTTTTCGAGATAAGCTTTTGCCTTTAGCGGAACAATAGAGTAATCCGAAATATAACTGATGCCGTCTTTCTTTGCGTTTGAAGCAATGTAGTCATAGTAAACGGGATCAAGGACAATCGAAGAAAAAGACATTTCCGTTTCCAAAGAAAGATGCTGGACGCTTTGAGACAAAGATTTCCCAATTTGCTGTTCCTTGGTGAAGAGTTCAACCTGTTCAGGGAAATCAGAACGATCCGGTTTCGAGAAACGATAGGAGCAAAAAGAAGGACTAACGCTGGCTTCGCGGTAGCCACCCTCCTGAACGAAACGAACCATTTCCTGGATAAACGACGGCGTCTTCACATTCAAAACCACGACAATATCCAAGTCTTTTGTCGCTCGAGAAAAACGGCCTTGTTTTTCATTGATTAGCGACAAAGCTGCCCCACCGATAAGACAATAACAATCCTCGTACGTCGAAAAATATTGGGCGAAAGTCTCCATTCCTCGAACCTTCATTGATAGATTTCCTCCATGTGTTCAATCGCGTCCTTAACCCGAGGATCAGGATCATCCCGATAAATGGCGATCACATCCAAAGGATTGAGAACAAAGGAGGAACCGCTTCTTAGGAGCAAGGGTGTATAAGCGAAAAGATCAAAACGGACATAGGCTTTCGAAAAGCTTCTTTCATTCGGCCCGACGAAAAGATCGCGATGAGACAAAAAGTCTTTCCGATTTAAAAGATAAGCCTCCTCTTCCGGAACAATATTGCTATAATGCGCCAACGCGCTTTCGGAAGAAAGAATCTCGTGGGAAAGGCTAGAGGCATCAGAACTTTCAACGTAATAACTCGCTCGGAGAGGATTAACCAGGTGGCTTCGAACAAGAGCATAGGAATCCTTAAGCGAATGGGCCAAGGCATAACGAGTGCTTCGAACCGCCCCTTCGCGCCGAAGAAAACCAAGGCCGGTCAAATAGGCCAACGCTTTGATCAACAGACTGCGGGAATAGGAAGAGAGCTTAGCTTGAAACTCAAGGGAGTTTGTTTTCTCTAAGGGATTCAAAAGAAAATAATGAATCGCTGGAATATAGGAATCATGCCAAAGCGAAACCTCTTGAGAAAGCGGAGTTGGCCAATGGCCATAAATTAAAACCTGGGGCAGAAAGACGAAACCATCCTCGGCAACGAAAGGAATATTCTCTTTGACCAAGAGGGCTCCCCGTTTGCGGGAGTTGCCCTTGAGAAGAAAAACTATGGGCAAAGACGAAAGAAAACGCTGGCGTAAGGAGCAAATCTCGGAAAAAGGCAATTCCTTCCGCTCGCAAATGAAAAGATAGGACTTCTCGAAAAGCTCCCCTTCCGCTAAAGAGACAAGGGCTTGTTCGCGAAAGGAAAGTGGGATCGAAGACTCTTTCAAAGAGTAGTTCCCCGAGAAATAGCGTTCTAATACTTCGTTTTCCATCGATTAACTTTATAACATATTTTACTAATATTCAAAATATTATTAATGTACTATTAAGAAAACATCCAGCATTCGCCTGAAAATGTCTTGAAAATATCGATCTTTATAAAAAGCCCCTAGCGTGTGCTAGGGGCAAGCGGATCAATGAAGAAGAATTAGGCAGCGACTTTCCAGAACGTCACCGAGGTGATGTAGTAACGCGGAGCGGCAGAATCCGCAGTGAATTCGAAGGAGCTGATCGCCGCATCAAAGGTAACTGAGGCCTCGACGGTCGGGTTCATCGCCGTACCATCGCCAATCGAAACGGAAGTACCACCGAAAATGGCAGTTCCTTTCTTTTGCTTATAGCCTGTTAAGGTCGCCGTAACTTTGCGGATCGCTTGGGTCTCATCAATCGTCAAGACCAAATCACCCGGAGTGCTCGAAGTACTGAATTTAACACCACACTTCGCGGCGCCATAGACGTTGGAAGCTTTGGTGCAACCCGTGATGACGGCAGTCGAAGTGGAGGGCAAGACACCGGTGAATAAGGCTAAAGCAGCATCGGTCGACGCGACTTTGGTGCCGTCATCAGACGTTCCTGTCGCTAAGGCATATGTGGCGACGGCGGTGTAATTGAGATTTTGTTCAAATTCGACGTTGACCTTATTGACGCAAGTAGCAGCAAAGGTGTATTTGTTCACATCTGCCGCATCGACTGTGGCGCTTGAGACGCTGCCGTTGGCCGAAGTAACCGTGACATTCTTCACGCGGTAGCCCGTTGCCGGAACGCCCGTGACCGTCACCGTATCGCCCCAAAGCAAATCAGCTGCCTTATCCAGAGTCGCAGTCCCATTCGCGCCAGCAGTAACGCTGGCGGTAAACTTATCGGTCGTATCAGCAACCGCATCAACATAAATGCCGCTAATTTCCGGGGTCGTCTTATTGTTGTAATCGGTATACGGTAAAGCCAAAACCATCATGTTAACGAGGCTGCCATCTTTGACATCCATCGCTAATTTGCTGCCAGGGTTCGTGAAACTGACCGCGCCCGAAGCGTAGGTTAAGGCCGTCGCAACATCGCTCGAGCCATAGATCATGATCACATCGCCCGTGGCGGGATCGACAAGATAAGCGTTGTTGTTATAGGCGCCACTCTTGCTAACACCGAAGGCATTGTTTTCAATAACGCCTTTGACTTTATAAAGAACGCCATCAGCAGTCGTGATCTTTGCCAAATCGGCAACAGTCGTCTCTTTGGCATCGGGTAAAGCCGCTACAGTTAACGGAAGTTCCGCCACCACGGCCGCACCGCTCGCGTCGAAGCCAACGCTCGTCGCTTTAATCTTGCAAGTGCCAGCCTTAACAGCCGTCACTAAGCCAGCTTCGCTGACAGTCGCAACCGTGCTATCGGTGCTTTCCCAGGTCACGCCGGTCGTAATTTCAGCTGGAGCAACCACCGCTGTGATTGTCTTCGTATCGGTAACCAATAAGCTCAAACTCGTAATGACATTCTCGCCATCTTTGAAGGTGACACCCGTCACAACGGGAGCCGCCGAACTGCTCGAAGAAGAACTGGACGAACTCGAAGAACTCGAAGAACTCGAAGAGGAAGCGGCACTACTTGAAGAAGATGCCGAACTTGAACTTTCCGCAGCACTCGAAGAAGCGGCACTCGAAGAGCTCGAAGAAGCGGCACTGCTGGCAGCGCTACTTGAACTAGCGGCACTGCTGCTCGAAGTCGCAGCCGAGGAGCTGGTCGTCGTTGAACTCGCGGCGGTACTCGAAGCGGCTTTCGAGGATGAGGTGGTTGTCCCACCGCAAGCGCATAAACCTAATAAGGCCGCGGTAGCCAAAGTCAAAATTACTTTCGTCTTCATGGTTAAATCAATAACCCTCCAATCTGTTGGTTCTATTGTAGAATGTTTTACCCCTATGGACAACGTTTTCTTTTCGCTTTTCTTGCGATTATGCGATGAGCATAAACCATTGTAAAGGTCTCATTAAGCGACGAAAAAAGCAGGCCATTTTGTTCAGCCTGCTGTTTTGGTTTCTCAAAGATTATTTCGCTGTGAGCGGAATCCCATCGGTAAACGTCACGTCTTTGGCTCCCGCATCCTTCAAATACAAAGAATAGGCTGATAAGGAAAGCGAGAAAGACGAATACGCACTAACGACGCTGACGGTATATTCCGCAACGGCATAATCCACTGTCGCGCCTTTTGAGGTTTTGCTCGTCGTGGTCACCCGCTTCGAATAATTGGTGAAAGCCCAGCCGCTATCAAAACGATCGAGCGTCAAATAATAACGGGTTTCAATGCTCTTCTCATTTTCTTTCGTCGTGGTCAAGAGGGTATAGCCTGCCACATCGCCATTGACGCTCATGGTCAAGGAGAGCGAGGTCATGTTTTCAAAATCTTTCGCGCTTTTGCCCACATAGGTTTTCATCAGATCATAAACCGCGGCTAAGTCGGAATAGTCTTTGCTTAAAAGCGCTTTGGTCGCCGCGCGTTTTTCATCCAACGTTGTGGCATCATTGGTCACGAAACCAGTCTTTTTCGAAGCGTTGATGAGGAAATATTGGTTGATTGAACCATAGGCTTTGCTAAAGCCGATGTAATTGTCGGTGCCGTTGGTGATCACGAAGTCTTCATTGGCGTAGAGGTTGGCACTATGTGACGAGGTTGTTTCACTACTAGAAGATGTGGAAGAAACGGCGGCTTGGGAGGTGCTGGAAGACGTCTGCCCCGCCGAAGAAGATCCGGTCGCAGTCTTCACGGATGTCGCCGCGATTTTTAAAGAAGTGACATCGCTCACCGAAAGGAAATCCGTCAAGGAACTGACGCTTTTTGCCGTATTGACTCCGCAAGAAATCAAAACCAAAGGAGCCAATAAAAGAACGAACAATC
This sequence comes from Bacillota bacterium, assembly GCA_036822315.1. GTDB lineage: Bacteria > Bacillota_I > Bacilli_A > RFN20 > CAG-826 > UBA4951. The sequence continues at coordinate 4,929 of DAISHV010000030.1, forward strand.
CTGATTTTTTCATTAGTTTTCACCTCCGCGGTCATCGCCACCCGCCATTTCGCGTGAGGTACCAACAGCGAAGAGGATCGCGGCTAAAACAAAGACGAGACAACTGACGATAGCCCCATAGGCATCGTGGACATAAAGCGAATCATAGAGGAAATAATGGGTGAGGTCCGCGGTTGAAACCGCCGAGGAGTTGCCAAAGGAATTCGAGACCATGAACCAGATCGGGGAGCAAAGCATGCCTAAACCGCCGATGAAATAGCCCAAGGTTACGACTTTGGAATACTTTTCAAGGCGTTTGCTGAAGGTCACGAAGAAGGCGAAAATCGCCATTACGAAAGCGAAGACGAGAATCCCTAAGGAAATGCCATTGAACTGAGCTTTGGTCGTATAAAGAAGCTCCGGTCCGTATTTCGACTTGAGATAATACGAGAAGTAATCGCCTCCGAATAAAGCGTTCCATCCCGAAATGAGTTCCTGAGGGAAGCGAGCGGCGCGATCAGCCGAGAAGGTCGTCGAGGAAGAATACGAGGCGTATTCAATCGCCACCATCGGTAAGGCCGCGGACAGGATAATCGCTAATAAGCAAACGACGATCGACGAAAGACGGAGAATGACGCCCGGACGCTTCAGGGTCTCTTTAGAAAAGACGAGAAATTTTTCTTTTTCTTCGCCGGCGACAGCGTCGTTCACGGCGGCGGTGAGCATTTGTTCCATAAAACTAATTAAAAGTATAACGTTTAAAATAAGACAAATCAACGGACTTATGCTCATTTTTTCCTTTAGGAAAAGAAGAGGAAAAAGCCCAAAGAAAAAACCGAGCTTTTTCAAACTCGGTTTAGCGCAATTTGGTGATCCCTGAGGGACTCGAACCCGCGACCCGCTGATTAAGAGTCAGCTGCTCTACCAACTGAGCTAAGGGACCATTTGGCGCTTGAATATGCTATAACTCTTCCCCGCAACCTGCAAGAGGGAAAATTAAGTTGTTCAAGCTTCCTTATGGCTCGGATGGTTACGCCGATGGATGCGGTAGCGAAGCTCTTTCAGGCCTTTGGCGATTTTCTTACTCCAAATCGCGAAGATTGAAGGAGCACGTTTCACTTCGGCACTGCCGCTCGAACGAATCGCTTCAATGTCATAAAGGGCGCTGCGGCGGAGATAGGCGAAGCTGATGGCAAGAGCAAGACCAACGACGAGCAAGGTCCCGCCAACGGAGACACCGACCACAAACACCCAGAATTCCGGGGCGGCATGGTTAGCGACTTCAATCTTGGCGTTCGCATCGTTCGGATCGGTGATTTCGCTTAAGGAGAGATAATAGAAGAGCAAACCGATGATGAGAATCGTCGTTCCTAAGACGATCCCGCTCAATCCGCTATCAATCTTGCCGCGGAAGAAATTGCTCTTTTTATGGATCTTTTGGACTAAGGGGCGAACTTCCTCAGCTTTTAACGTCGAAGTAACCTCGGCTCCGCACTCGGGGCAGGTGGTCGTTCCGTCTTTGAGTTTGCTCGCGCATTGATGACAATAAACCATTGGTTTAATTATACGAAATTCCTCCCATGGAGTCTAGAGCCTCAGTAGCTAAAATTCGGATCCTTTTCCCCATGAACTTTTAGCCCAAGCCTCGCGGCGTGGTTGTTCCCATCGAGAAGGTAGGAGTAATAGGATAACCCATTCGATACCATCTGACTAGTAGCAACCCCAGAGAAGGCGACTTTGCTATAGCCATTCACGACGATTTCGTGGTTGAGAAGGATGTAATCTTTGGCGCTAGGATGGCTCACTTCGCTGGTCCAAACGAAGCCTAAAAGGCGGCCATAGGTCTCGGTGAGTTCGCCTCCCGCAATCGATTGAACGAGGATATGCGCAGCTTTTTTGAGAATGCCGTTGGTAAAATCCTTTGCGGCATAGCCCCAAGGCTGGGCCTGAATGTAACTGCCATGTTGGGTCTCGGGAGTATCGACATTTTGATAACGGAAAGCGTGACCGTCTTCATACCCGGCATTATTGATTTCGCTCGGATAGGCAAAATCGGTGGTGTCGCCATCGCCATAATACGTCACCGTAACTTCGGCGACTCCACCCGTCCCCAAACCATCTTTCCCGATATAAGGCAGCGAAAAGGCGCTGTCATCAAGATGGGGTCCTAAGAGAAGTTCGTCTTCGCTTAACGGGCAAGAATAACTCCGTAAATGGCTGACCTCATCGGCGGCATAATAGACCCAATCATCGGGGATAAAAGTATCCCGCCCAATCTGAAATTCGTTTTTTCGCACAATCGAACTCTTGTAGCCCCATGAGGTTTGATAGCCAGGAAAACCCAAGGTATCAAGGCGTTTTTCGCCTTGGAGAAGAATCATCGGATAGGTGCCGTTATTGATGAGCATGGAGGAAACAAGATCGGCTTTCGCTTTGAAGAACTCTTCTGAGGTGTCCGAAACAATCACATAAACCCCATGGGCTGATAAGCTTCCTGTTAAAGGAAGGCGGTAGGTTGGCTTCGAACTATCACCCCGGTAAATGGCGATGGTGTAAAGCGAAAGATCAAGGGTCGCGTCGGAGATATTGGCCAGTTCCACCGCTCGATTGATGGCGGAGCTACCCCCATCGAATTCGTTAAAGATCAGCGGCGAACCTTCCTCGAAAACGTAGGACCCCTCTTCGGAAAGCGAAGAGCTCGAAACGGAAGAGCTCGAAACGGATGAAGAAGCTGCGCTTGAAGAGCTGAAAGAAGAGGACGAGGAAGAAGAGAGAGCTTCCGAAGACGACGTCGAAAAAGAGGAAGTCTCATTCGAAGAGGATGACGAAGATGGCGTCAAAACGCAGGACGATAAAAAAAGAGCGGACCCCGTCAGCAAAACGCGGTTAACTCTTTGAAGCCTCATTTGAGATAATTGGTGATCGCCGTAACGCTCGTCGTACCGATTTTGCTCAACGTCACCACCGTATCGAGAGCATCAAAACCATTTTCATAGGTCGAATAAACGTGGAAGGTGAAGGAGGTGCCATTATCCGAGAAATACAATGTCGCATAGTTGAGGCTTAAATTCGAAATGGACGATAAGGCATCATAAATCCCAAGATACTTGGCCAAAGCGGTCAGTTCCGTGGCATGAGTTTTGTCTTTGTTAAGATCAAAGAAACCACTGGTGGTTCCTTCGATTTCAGCCTTGAAGGCATCAACAAAAGTCGCCGAGTTCGTGCCGATAAGCGAAGGATCATTATAGACATTGCGGAAATCCGGAGTGGTCGAAACGCTAGCGCCTAAAACCAAATTGGAGCCCGACAAAGTCCACTTATAAGCCCCAGCAGCCACACCCGAGATTTTGCCATCGGGAACATTGACGAGACCGAAATTCGTCATGCCAGTAAAGCCAGTGAATTTAAAGAAGCAGCCTTCTTCGACATAAGTCGTATTAATAATCGGGGTCGTGCTCCCCTGGCTCAACGAAATGAACGCAGCGTTCACGGTGACGTTTTTGCCGATCGAAGAGAGAACGCTCGTCAGATTATTTTTGCCTTTGCTCGAGCTTGAGGTTGACGAAGAAACACTACTTCCCGAAGTGGAAGAAAGGCCCCCGCAACTACCCAGAAGCAAGGGAGACAAAATCGCAACAATTAAAAAGCCTTTTTTCATAACTGAATTTATTATAAAGGCAACTCCTCTTCGTTTCAACGAAGAGCGGAACAAATTCCATCGAAAAAGCCAAGGCGTTGAACCTTGGCTTAAGAATCGAAGAGATGATGAGGAATTAGGCAGCCGGAGTATAGGTCAACGCTTGCGGAGCGACGAGCTGATAAGTCGCTACGCTGTTGCTGACATATTGTCCGCCAAAGGCTGTGAAGCTAAGCTTGCCACCGACCGCGACCGAAGCCAAGGTGGTGTAAACGCTATCTTCAAGCGCGCTCTTCTTGACGAAGAGGGTGACATCCTGCGTGCCAATCGTCACAACGTAGGAGCCATCAGTCTTATTCGCGACCACCGCTTTGGAGATGGTCTTGATGACCGCATCGGTAATCGTGAACTGATGGTTGAGATCACCCGAAGCTAAGGCCGCGCTCACTGTCGTATTAACAGTCGGAGCGACAACGGTATCCGCGACGAGAGCCGCCGGCAAGACGGCAATCGAACCAGCGCTAATATCGAGTTCGGGGAGACCATTAAACGGAGCAGAAGCGCCAACAACGTGAAGCGGAGTGCCCGCTTTCATGCCAATCGGGAAGGCCGCGCCCTTATAGGTGACAATCGAACTCGTACCATCGCCAAGGAAGATACCTTGATACATATTGGTGAGATAAGCGCCTTGATAGAAGCCAATCGTATCGACAGCGACGCCTTTAGCGGCAGCCACCGCGCCAGCAATCGTCATCGTCGGAGTAATTTTGGCAATCGAAGCAGCTGCGGTTGTTTTCACAATCGTCGGAGAAACCACTTGAACGCCACTATGGAGATCGGCATCCCAAGTCGCAGCCTTGCTCTTGTAGTTGGCAAGCCAACCCGTGAGTTCGACTTCATCGCCCGCCGCTAACGCGGTCCAAGCGGTGTATTGAGCTTCAGTGATTTGGTTCTTATGGAGATAGACCGGCAAGGTTTCACCCGCACCGATGGTCAGTTTGGCCGTAATGTTATTCGTGCCATAAGTGCCCGTGACTGCGGCTTGGAGAATGCCCGTCGCGTGAACCGGACGGCTCACGTCGCTATTGCTAAGACCGGTGATGCCACCAAGTTCGGCAGTAACCGCTGCTTTTGCAGTGATATCCGTCGTCGCCGTGACGCTGATCTTGTTCGCAGTGAATTCGATTAAGCCATTGAAGATTGTCGGAACACCAACGACGGTGACGCAAGTGCCAACAGTGAAGGCACTGCAATCGCCAGTGTAGCCATAGACATCAAGACCATAAGCGCCATCGGAGATGAATATGCCATTCTTCGGGGTGCCAATGCCACTGTAATAACCAGTGACGAAGCCTTGGAGGGAGTAGGAAGTATCAGCCTTCCAGCCCACATTGGCCAAATTAGCAATCGTAATCGGGGTGTCGGATGGAGCAACGCCTTCGGTCCACTTGGTGATCTTCGCACCAACGAGTTGTGGATCGGTATAGAAACTGGACCAGCCTTCGACCGAGATCACATCGTTGACCGCGATAAGCGAAGCGGCAGTCGCACCACTACGGGTCTGCTTGAAGGTCGCATAATCCGCGGCAGCGCAATAGGTCGCGTTCTCGAAGACGGTGTAGACGGCAGTGCCAACTTTGACTTTGATCGTCAAGTTAGCGCCATCGCTGCCGGCGACGGAAGTCACAAGGCCATCGGCGATCGAAGTCCAACGCGAAGCCATATTCGTCACAATCGTCGGCGTGCTCGTAGCGGTGATCGCCAAGGTGGTCGGCGTCACCAGTTCCGGAGCATCAGCCGCGGCAATCTTCGTCACGGTCGCCGGCTTGAGTTCGATTAAGCCGCTGTAAGGCGAAACCGTGCCAGAGACATTGACGTAATCCCCAACCGCGATGCCATCATAAGCAGTGAACTGATAAAGGGTCATGCCATAGTCGCCATCGCCAACCATCAATTGATAATTGGTGCCATAGAAACCGGTGACAATCGCATTGAAGGAAACCGAGCCCGAAGAGAGAGAATAGACGTCTTTCAAGGCATATTTGGTCACGGCTTTGACCAAAATGTTGAAATCTTGGCTTCCGTATTCAGTGCTGTTGTATTGAGCCGAGGCGTGAATCTTGCACTTTTGATCGGTGCCGCCAGTAACTGTATTCGGGGCGCTGACTTTGCACGTTTTGCCATCTTCGCTGATGGCCATATAAGCGCTATAGGCCGCATCGACAGAATAGACGATGGTAAAGGTATAATCCTTGCCATCTTCGCCCGTGACAATCGAACTCGTGATGAGCGCGAAATTGCCCGTCGTGCCAGTCGCTGTTGAATACTTCGATAAGGAAGCGGCAACCTGGGCTAAGGCTGTTTTCGCCATTGCCGCAAAATCAAGGGTAATGGACGAAGAAGAAGCGACGGAAGAAGAGCTCGAAGAACTCGATGAACTCGAAGAACTCGATGAACTCGAAGAACTCGATGAACTCGAGGACGAACTCGAACTCGAGCTGGCGGCCGACGAAGACGCCGTTGAGGATGTGGTAGCGGTACTACTACTCGTTACCGTTTTCGAAGAGGATGTGGTGTTCCCACCGCAAGCCGATAATCCCAATAACAGGGCGGCCGACGAAATGAGAACCAGTTTCAGTTTCTTCATATTGATCTCCTTTCTGAAGTTGAACTGCTTTTTTAGAAGGTGACGACGAGGTCAGCCGCTTTGCACAGCTTGACCTGGTAGGTCTTTACACCCGCTTTTGTTGTATAGGTAACTAGGCCACCGGTGAGGGTGATCGAAGTTGCACTCGTGAAGTAATCGACGCTCTGGACCCGGGTCGTAACCGTGGTGCGAGCATCCTGAATAAAGAGCGAATCAACGATATAAATATTAAGTTCGCCGGTCGTATCTTCGCAATAGAGGGTGAAGGAGTAGGCGGTTTGAGTCGCGGCGTTTTGAGTCGCGTAACCACGGGTGCACTTTAACGTGGTCTTGACGACGACGTTAATGTTTTGATCCACGGCCAACTCTTTTGCCGTTCCTTCAATCGGGGCTAAAGTTTTTCCGGTCGATAGAATCTTCATATCATCATCGGAAGGATAGTATTCGCTATAGGAGACGCTGACGATTTGTTTAATGCCTTCAAACTCCGCGACGAGTCCCGTCACTTGAATTTCGTTGCCGATCGTCTTAAGCGGACGGTAGACGATATAGGAAGTAAAGATATAAATGCCATAGCGTTTCGTGACGCTTGTTCCGTTTTCCGTCCAGGTGAAATCCTGATTGACGAAAGCGGCGCCTTGATCCGGTCCTGTCGCGCAAACGATGCCCGTGAAAGTGGCTTTGGAGCCAACCCAATCGAAGGCATTGCCATCATTGTCGACGCCATCGACAATGTTTTTGATCGAGGTCGTTTCCGGGGCGGAATAGTTATAATCGCAATCCTTGACGCTTGAAGGAGACCAAACCCGAACTTGAGCGCTTTGGGCTTGGGAGGAGGCTTTGATGAAGTAAGAGCCATAGTCCGTATTCGTGGCGCCTTTGGCTTTGCTCCAACCCGCTTGGCAGATCGCCAAGTTCGAGAGAATCAAATCACCAATCGCGGCGTTGGCTTTCGTTGAGACCCAAACATAGACGAGATAACGGCTTCCCGTCGAATCCAAAGCCGGGGCTTTAGTTGCCGTCGAATCCGTCGAAAGAACGATGGTTTGAGCGCTGGCTAAAAGCGAGCCATTATATTCGGAAGCGCCATGTCCCCATGGCTCAACCATGCCCGTCGATTCCGGAGTATCGATGCAGTTATAGCGACCTTTGATGGTCAAGGTCGAACCACTCACCTGTTTAAAGTGGGCAGTATCGCCATCGACCTTTTGAACCAAAGTCACTTGGCCAATGCCATCCGTTAAGAAAGATTTGCCCGAATATTCTTTGGCTAAATGAACCTGAGAAACATAATCGATCGCCGGCGTGTAATCCGGGTTAACGCAGACATCGCTCGAACTCGAAGAGGAGTCGCTCGAGGAAGAACTGGATTCCGTGCTCGAAGAGACCGCGCTTGAAGAGGAAACCGGAGCAGTACTCGATGAAGCCGCCGCGCTTGAAGAAGCCGCGCTTGAAGAAGCGGCGGGCGTGCAGCCAGCCAGGGCGAAAATCGAGAGGAGGAGAAGCGACGCTTTAGTGAATAAATTCGTTTTCATGAAATTTCCTCTCAACCATTAAGGCAATTTGACATCGCATCATTGAAGGCATTATCGACAGTTTTGCTTCCTAATAGAACGGAACTCATCAAACCCGTCATTTCGTTGCGGGCTTTGGCGCTGCCGACGAATACTGGCGAATTGAAGTAAGAAGTCTGCATGTTGAGGGTGGTACTCGCAACATCGTTGAAGATCGTGCGATCGCCGGCGGCAGCATTGACGAAACTGGTATAAATCGCCGTGCTGTAACTCGAAGTGCGAACGGGTTGATAGCCGGTCGAGACGGCGTAATAGGTTGAATTTTCAGCCGTGGAGATGAAGCGATAGAAGAGCCAAGCTGCCCGTTTTTGGGCCGCCGTCGCTTGATTGAAGAAGCAAATCGAAGGACCTTGAGAAATGACAGCAGGCTTATCAAGATCGATCGAAGGCGGAACCGCGACGCCTACCGTGAAGTTACCGGTTTGATTGTAGGTAGTACCACCGGTCGAGCCAATCGACATCAGAATTTCGCCAGCGGTGAATTTCGTTGAAGTAAAAGTGGAATTGGCCGAGGTGCCTTTGGTGACAAAGTAACCGGCATCATAATTCGTTTTGAGTTTTCTCACCATATCCTTAGCTTGATCGTTATTGAAGAGATAGTGATCGCCCGTCGCCGAGGTGAAAGGAATGCCCATTTGCTGACTCAAAGTGATGTACATGTTCGAATCCGAGTCATAGCCTAAGGGGTAATAGGTGTATTTGCCATCAGCGCCTTTATCGGGGTAAGCGGCACGAATCGTCGCGCAAAGATCCCACATTTGATCCCAAGTCTGCGGGACTTCCCAGCCCTTTTGATCAAAGACGGTCTTATTGTAGAAAAGAGCTTCGGTCGATTTGGCAAACGGGACGGAATAAACCCCTGAAGTCGTATAAGAAGAGCCTTCATCCCAGAAACTCTTGACGTAATCGTCTTTGCCCGAAAGGACGTTGCCATCATTATCTTTATGAGAGCCATCGCTTTCTTGGAAGCCGATTTCCGGATCGTTCATGAAGGAGGTGAGATCCACCACCGCTTTATTCTTTTCGATATACTCCGCGACGTGGTCCGGATAGCAGAAAGCCATCGTCGGAGTCGTGTTGGCGGGAATGGCGCTCAAGATTAAGCTTTCGAGGTCGTCATAGCTGCCGGCAGCCGAAGTCGCATTAACCGTAATATTCGGATATTTGGCCTGAAAACGGCTGATCATATTGTCCAAGAGGGTCGCATTGTTGTGGCCCATTGTATGCCAGAAGGTAATTTCGACCTTTTCACTCGATCCGGACGAAGCCGAAGAGGCTACGGAAGAAGTCGTAGAAGAAGTTGAGGTCGGAGCGGTCGAAGAGGCCGCCGTGGACGAAGCGTCAGACGTTTTCGGGTCACCGCAGGCACTCAGTCCCAAAAGAGAGACGAATAAGAGAACCGGCAAAGTTTTTTTGAGGTTTAATTTCATAAGTGATCTCCTTTGAGAACTGAGGGCGAGCGGAACATCAATTAGCGAGAGAATCAGCTGGCGAATAAGCAGTTCGCCATCGCGTCGGCAAAGGCCTTTTCCACGGTCTTCGTTCCGAGCATGACCGAGCCCATCAAGCTGCCCATTTCAACACGAGCGGTTGAAGAGCCTTTGAAGGCTGGCGAAGTGTAATACCAGTTCGAGTAGCCATTGGTCGAATCCGCAAGGAAGTCCGCGACTTTCTTAACGAGGCCTTTGGCGCCGTCAACATCCGCGCGATTCTTGTAAATCGTGGTTTCATAGGAGGAAGTGCGGACCGGGTTATAGCCGGTGAGAACGCTCCAAATGGCGGAATTGTTGGTGTTGGTGATGAACTTGTAGAAGAGCCAAGCGGCCAGTTTCTGATCGGCGGTCGCTTTGTTGAAGAAGCAGATCGACGGTCCTTGCATGATGACTTTGCCATCGTTGAGATCGGCTTGCGGAAGGGCTGCGACGCCAGTCTCGAAGTTTTCCGTGTAGTTGTAGGTGGTGCCGCCGGTTGAACCGATGGACATCAATAAGGTCTGCGCGGTGAATTGAGTCGAAGTATAAGCGCCGTTGGCCGAGGTGGCTTGGCTCTTGTAATAGCCTTTGTCATAGTAACCTTTAAGTTCAGTAACCATCGCTTTAGCGTCAGCGTTATTGAAGAGGAAGTGATCGCCCGTGCCCGAGGTATAAGCGATTTTCTTTTGCTCGCTGAGCGTGATGTACATATTGGCATCGCTGTCGTAGCCTAACGGGTTGACACTCTCATAACCTGTCGTGGCTTTGATGGTCTTGCAAAGATCCCAAGTCTCATCCCAAGTGGTCGGAACCGTCCAACCATTCTTGTCGAAAGCGGTCTTGTTATAGAAGAGAACTTCGGTCGATTTGGAGAACGGAAGCGAGTAAACGCCATTGACGGCTGCACCATCAACGGTGTACTGATTGCCTTCATTCCAATAGGTTTGGATGAAGTCGCTTTGGGCGCCATCGCTAAGACCGTTATCAACGCCTAAACCATATTTGGTACTGTTGATGTAGTCGTCCATTTTCATGACGGCTCCCGCAGCCAAATATTCCGAGACGTGGTCCGGATAGCAATAAGCCATCGTCGGAGTCGTGCCAGCCGGAATGGCATTCGAAACCGTATCCTTCAAGGTATCGTAGCTGCCCTGGGAGGTCGTGGTGACCGTAATGTTCGGGTAGACCTTATTGAACTCGGTGATCATCGTATTGAGCGTATCGAGGTTACTCTTGCCAATCGTGTGCCAGAAAGTGATGTCCGCTTTGAGGGACTTCAAATCCGTTTCGGTCGAAGAAGACACTGTACTCGAAGAACTGCTCGCCGCACTCGACGAACTACTGGCAGCACTTGAAGAAGTTGATGCCGAAGAAGTCGCCGTGCTGGAAGAAGCTGCCGTGCTAGAAGAGGTCGCTGCGCTGGAAGAAGCGGGAGTTGAAGAAACGACGGCACTCGAGGTGACGGAGCCGCAACTGGTGACCAATGTGAGGCCTGCCAATGCTAAGATAAGGTTCGAAACATGCTTTTTGTAAGACATTATTGTCTCCTTTCTAACAATAATCGAATTATTATGACGCGCTCTAGCGCGCAATAACCAAATGAGGATATCGTCTAGCCTTTGATGCCAGCCCGTCCGACGCCGCGCATGATGTATTTGCGGAAGAAGATGAAGAGCAGGAGCAAAGGCACGGTGACCAAGATGGTCGCGGCCATCTGGATGCCATATTGCGGATCGCCCGAAGTCGTCGTGAAACTGCCACGGAGAGCGTTGGTGACGAGGCGCCACTCCTGATTGTTGGAGGTGACGAGTTGTGGCCAGACATAGGAGTTCCAAGTGCCCATCAGTTTCAAGATGAAGATGGAGATCAAAGTCGGCATCGCTAACGGAACCATAACCTTCCAGAGATATTGCCAATCGCTCTTGCCGTCGACTTTCGCCGCCAGATAAAGTTCATTGGGGATTTGCTTGAAGTTTTGCCGCAAGAGATAGATGTAGAAGACACTGACCCAGAACGGAATGATCATCGAGGCGAAGACCGAATCCTTATAGGTTAACCACGTATGGGTCAAGGTGCCGGTCGAGAATTCGTACCATGGTAGTTTCGCGACGGTGATGTAGTTGGTGATGACCATCATTTCGCCCGGGATCATCATCGTGGCCAACAAAATCGCGAAGAGGACGTTTTTGCCGCGGAAATTCAACCGGGCAAAGGCGAAAGCGGAGAAAATCGTTGTAATCAAGGTGCCAATGGTCGAGAGAATGCCAACGACCAAGGTATTGCCGACATAAGTCAGGAAGTTAAACGAATTGAAGACCGTGATGTAGTTGCTCCATAAGACGTTGATGGGGAAGAAAGTTTGATGCAAAGAGCGAATTTCCGTCGTGGACTTGAGCGAAGTGATAATCATCCAATAGAACGGGAAGAGAACAATGAGCGACATAAAGAGCAAGAAAGCATAAATAAGAACCGTGCCAACAATATGGCCGACTTTCTGGGCTTTCTCGAGCTGGGCGACATTGGCGCGACCCTCTTTGATGACCAAAACCATCTTTGAGGTATCAATCGCTTGATAACTCGGCGCTTCTTCGCGGGCCTTTTGTTTTTCCTGATCGCTTTTCAAATGGAAAAGCTTCTGGAAATTGCTTCGGGTATCGATTTTTTTCTCTTGTTCCACTGCCATATCAGTAATAAACCCTCTTCTTGGAGACTTGGAATTGAATCGCGGTGAAGATCATGATGATGATAAAGAGCAAGACGGCGGCGGCAGCACCATAGCCAACGTTGCCTTTAATCATGTCGTAAATGTAATAGACGATCGTGTACATGTTTTTGGTACCACCGCCATCGGTTGACGGAGAGCCAAGTAAACCCACAACGCTCGTGTATTCCTTGAAGGAAGCGATGAACGACGTGATCATGATATAAAGGATTTGCGGGGATAATAGCGGAACGGTGATGTTCATCGCCGTCTTCCACTTGCCAGCGCAGTCGATCTTGGCGGCATCGTAATATTGCTTATCGATGTTTTGAAGACCGGATAAGAAAATCAAAATCTTGAAGGGCAAAGAGTGCCAAATAATGTAAATGCAGAGGGCAATCATCGCTTTCCAAGCCGGAGCGGCTTGGTCAATCCAGGGCTGTGAGCCCAAGCCAAAGACGAAGTTGATGATGCCTTGGTAATCGAAGAGAACGGCGAAGACCATGCCGACGGCAATCGCGTTCGTGACATAAGGAATGAAGAAGATCGTTTGGAAGAGTTTCTTGAACGCTTTGATCGAGTTGAGACCGATGGCAATGAGAAGCGAGATGATGATGGAGATTGGAACGGTGACGAAGGTAATAATCAAAGTATTGGGCAAAGCGTATTGGATGACGTCCATCGTGAAATAGACCGTTTTGGTCGTGCCATCGGCCATTGTGACATAGCCCACGTTCGAGGTCCAATCGCCGAGGCATTGCCAACGGTAGAACGTTTCTTTGCTTTGGCTTAAACCAACGAGACCAAGCACGGTGCCGAAATTGTCGAAGGTAAAACCAGAGTTGGTTTGGGTCGTGTAATCGTAGTTTTTCAAGAAAGCGATAACGATCGTGTTAATGAGCGGATAAAACGTGAAAACGGCAAGGAGAATAATGGTCGGTGCCAAATAAAGCCAAGCTTTCCAATTGTTCTTTTCACCCGCATCCGCAGTGACGCGTTCTTTGGGCATGAAAAGCTTTTTCAAAGAGAAGCGACGCGAAGACACACCGTTTTCTTTCGTCGAAACGGGGCGGGATTCGCTGGAGGTTTTTCTTTCTTGGGAGATTGCCATGAGGATTAAATGATTCTCTTTTCGCCTTCTTCAAGAGAGAAAGCGAAGCACTTATGCGGTTTGACGGAAACACGGATATCGCCAACGCCAACTTTGACGAAGGCATCAACCACGAACTTGATGTTGCTCAAGCCTTCGGGGTGGCTGGCGACGAGCATGATATCGCGGCCCATGGTCAGGATCCGGTCGACATGGAAGGCAAAGTTGCCTTTTTCTTCCACGACGATGCCTTCAGGGCGGATACCCACGGTGCAATCCTGGTCGGGCACTTGCTTTTCGCTGATTTCGCGAACCATGGCGTCCCCAACATAAAGCTTATTATCTTTGATCTTGCCTTTGAAAAGGTTGATCGGAGGGGTGCCAAGGAAGTTGGCGACGAATTTATTGCAAGGATCGTTA
>DAISHV010000031.1:0-18393 GCA_036822315.1 Bacillota bacterium
CTCCCATCCTTTGCAAAAAGACCCACCGAGCCTGAGGAGCCTTGGCCAAAGCTGACGGCATCCTCCTTCCGGCAGGAGACTTTCTTATGGAGAAACGCCCTCACCTCGTAGCGGCCGTCCTTGAGACGAAAACGATCAAAGAAACAGGAAAAAAATTCATCAATGGAAGGTATTCCGAAAAGCAACGGGAAAATCACCGTGATTAGCCAATATTTTGAAGTGTCATCTTTGAGATCAACCAAGTTGGCGCATGCGATCCCCACGAGAATCGAAAAGAAGATAATAGAAAAGAATGCAAGAAAAATCGCCCCCTCAAGGCTCCTTTTTCTCGAAGCGCTATCATATTTTGAATAAATCCGAAAACTTTCTTTATTCTGTTTTTTCGTCATGCGGTTTCCTCCTTTCTTTTTTTAACAACGTGGTTTTTTCAAAGTTCCCCGGCCTCACAAAGAAGTTTTTCAGCTTCGTCCTTGCTCAGTTCGCAAATGCCCAAAGGGGCGAGATGGGATCTCATAAGGGTGAGAAAGACGTCTTTCTTCATTGACGGCATGAGCGGGACGTATAGAAGCAGGGAACCATCTTTGCCAAAAAGACCGATGCTCCCCCACTCACCCTGTCCAAAAGAGGCCACCTCCTCACGCGAACAACTTAATCTTTTGTGCGGAAAAACCCGAGTCTCAAACCGATTGTCGGCCAAACGAAACCAATCCCAATAACAGCAGGCATAGCCATAGGCCGTTAGTCCCCACATGAAAAATAAGATCAGCCCCAGCAAAACTCCGCCAACAATTGGGCCCATTACCGGTAATGTGCGGATCATCATGACGCAAACAAAAATGCTGAAGGCACCAAGCGAAAAGGCGATTGGGCAAAGGATAAGCAAAAGCTTAATTTGGGAGGGATCGTTATATAAATAGAGACGAAAATCGCCTGGTGCTTTGTCTTTTTTCATCAGTCCATACCTCCCGCCTTCTTTTCTTAGAGAATCATCAAGACACGATTCCTCTCTATCATAGGCCAAAGATGATTTTTAATCTTTGTGATTTCATTTGGCATCATCTTCAGAATCATTCTTCTTCTGGATCCAAGCCTTTTTCCGCCTCATAAGCGCATTTGCCTTCCATCTTCTTTCGCAAAAAAGACAGGATTTCTTGCCGCTGCAAAGGCGAAAAAAAGAGAAGGGAAAAATAGATGACGCGTTCATCAGCGAAGGTGAACATGAGGTAAGGGCCTTGAGCCCAATAAGGGCTGAGGTCGTGTTCTTTCAAATTGGGGTGGTCGTGATCCGCCACGTAGACATAAGACACCACCTCTTCGAAAACGATATCCCAATGCCGGGGATGACGCGAACTCTCTAATAAGGTCGACTGGAAATAGAAATGAGTCTCCGCGAGCCGGGCGTAACTGAGGTAGCGAAGAATGACAAAGCCCCATAGAGACACCGAAAAAATACTGAAAACGATATACCCGCCCGGATAAAGGTGAGTTTGGAGAACATCCGTGAGAAAAAGCCCTAAAGCCGCCAAGAAAATAATGGCGACGCCAACGTAGGCAAAGACCAGCTTTCGCGAACAGGGGATCAGAAGACGCCCCTTCTTCTCTTTCATTTTTTTGGCCGTTTTTCCCAAGCCCTGAAAGTGCAGCGACCCGGGAGCGTTTGACAAAGATCATCGACGATCATCCGCCGAGCTTTCGGCGTGTAAAAGAGCAGGCTGATCGTTACGAGAGATCCATCGCGGAGCGAAAAAGCAAATAAGGCGTAAAAGACCAGGTCATAAAACCCCAATTGTCCATCTCGGAAGGATGATCTTTCTCCGAAACATAACTAAAGGAAAGGACATCCTCTTCCTTAACATCAAGATGCTGATTCAAGGCCCGATCTCTTCCCCGACCCGGGCGGTAATAAACCCGTCCCCCGCCAAGGCGAAAAACCGAATCGCCGCTTTCAAGCCAGCATACCACCGAAAAGATAATCGATCCCACAAAACAAAGAACCCCCAAAGTCATCGAATCCTTGTCTTGATATTCCATGATAATCAGCCAAATACTTCCACCGATAAAAGCGGCGAAACCTGCAAATAAAACCCAGATAAGCCAGCCCGCATCCAATAAGAACGATAAGCGGGTTTTTGTTTTTCCATAATGGTTTTCTCCTTTATTTTCAACTTCCCCTAACTATAGAAACGAATGAGAAAGGCAATTCCGTCAAATTATTTTCCGTTGACGATGGCGTTATAAAAAGGGGCAAGGTTCAGCGAAAGATCGTTGAGAATGATTGTGGCGCCGGATAAATCTTTAACGACGGGCGTGAAGGCGATAGTAAAACCCGACAAGGCCAAATGAGAATTCGAAAAACGGGAAAAGA
Source organism: Bacillota bacterium (assembly GCA_036822315.1). Classification (GTDB taxonomy): domain Bacteria; phylum Bacillota_I; class Bacilli_A; order RFN20; family CAG-826; genus UBA4951. The sequence goes on from DAISHV010000031.1 coordinate 2,366, forward strand.
GGAGCGATGTCGTGCCGTCTTTGATTTCCAAAGAAGATGCTTTTTCGAGAAAAAGATGAAAAACCAAATTCTCATCGCTTGCGGAATTCCAGCCATAATAGATTTCCCCATAACTCAAAGTATCGCTGGTCAAAGAAGGGATAGGATAGGGATAATAAGAACGCGAAAAGTCTTTGAGATAGGCAATTGGATCATTGCTGCCACCGGCACCGGTGTCATCGGGCAATGAGGTCTTTTTCGCATAATACCATGTCAAAGGAACGGCGATGGAAATCGCCATAGCAACGGAGACTAAAGGGATAAGATACGAGAAAAGCCGTTTCCGTTTGCGGCGCGCCACGACCCCCACACCACCACCGCGGGCGATTGCTTCCTCAGGGTTACCCGAGTCGGCCGTCCCTTCGAGGGCTTTTTCCAAATCCTGATCGTTCATACTTTCTTATCCTCCCTATCGCTACTAGAAACGTTTGCCGGGACCTTTTCCGTCGCTAAGTCCAATAAGACGGGGTCATTGCGCAGTTTGCCGATCGCCCGATAAAAGACACTCGAAGCGGCGTCTTCGCTCTGCGAAGTCAAATGAGCGATGCGTTTAAAGGAAGCCGAAGAATAAATCCGCAAAATCACCACGGTGCTTTCGAGCTCGCTTAGATCTTTGCGGATTTGCTGAATGATCTCCTCTTCGCTTAAGGCGGCATTTTCCTTGTCTTCCGAGGCTCCTCGCTGATGCTTTCATCGATATCGCAGCGATTTTGATGCTTGAGAAAACTGATGGCCCGGTTATGGACACATTGGGCGAAAAAGGCGGCGAAAGAGCCGTTTTTGTCCGTTTTGAAATCGGCGGGTTCCCGCCAAAGATCGCTAAAGAGATTCTGGACCAGATCGTGGGCGTCATCGGGATTCGCAATTAAGCGCTTCGCGTTTAAAAGCGACTTGGCCCAATAGCGGGCATAAAGTTCTTAAAAGCGCCTTGATCCCCTTTTTCCAACAAACGCCGCAGGCGTTCGTCGGTGAGATCGAAGTAGCTTTCTTCTTCGTGATTCTTGAGCCCGTTCACCGGTTTTACCTTGGTGCTCATTGTAGCAATTTCCGCTCCGTGACGAAAGGGCAAAGCTCACTTCCTAAAGCCAGCGAATCCCCGCAAAAGAAAAAAGGCGGCCTCGAAGAAAATCGTCAACCGCAATTTTTTCCAAAGCAAATCTTTCGGGAGCGTGTTACCCTTTATGACGTCAGGGGATATTTCACGATGATTTTCTTCAAACGCACCAGTGCCGTCATCGATAAGACGCTCGAGGATCTCTCCCGGTTGTCTTTTTATTTGGCGATCGTGGTCCAAGTGATCTTCTTAGGCTTATATGGCTTCAAGATTTACGCCAGCCGCGACAAGGCGATTTTCTTAATCCTTTATTCCGTCTTAGCGGGTCTTTCGTTATTGAGCTTCTTATTCTACTTATGGAGCCACAAAGAAAAGAACTTCGCCACGGTGATGGCGGCGAAACGGAGCCTAAGAATCGGCAAATACGCGGCGAATGGGGCGATGATCATCGTGACCCTCGTCGAATTCGTAATAACCCCGGTTTCCGATCTGGATATCGTTCTTTCGGGGCTTTCCATCGTTTCTTTCGCCTTACAAATCGCCTTCGAATTCGTCAGGATCTTCTACGAAAAATATAGCGTCCTTCTTTCGCGGGCTCTCGAGGAAGACCTCGAGAAGTTCTCCCGCTTAAGCGATCCCCAAACGAGCTTACTTCACGCCGTCGATATTCCCTTAGCCTCCTTAGCGAAGAAACTCCAAGGAAATCCCCAAGAAGAAAAAGATGAGACCGACGAGAATATCGACGGATTAACCGCCGACTTCCAAGCGCGGAAAAAGGCGGAGAAGAAAGCGAAAAAGGCTGAGCGGAGGGGCCAAGAAAAGACGGCGATCAAGACCCATTTCTCCTCCATCGTGACGAGCCTCAAAGAAAAACGGGCGAACCGGAAAAAGAAAAAGCAAGGCGAGGTCATCGTCCCCACTCCTGTTAGCGAAGAGGAACTCAAGAAACTGCCACCCGAAAAAGAAGAAACGCGTAAGAGTTGACCTTTCTGGCGCTTTAGCGCATCATATTCCCTCAACAAAAAAGGGTGAGGATTAACACATGAAACTGGATAACGAAATCAAAAGCTATGGCTTAGCGCATAAAGCCATCTATTCCCGACTCTACGCCGCGATCAAACGCTACGACCGCATCGCGATCTTCCGCCACATCAAGCCAGACTATGACGCGATGGGGACCCAGATGGGTCTAGTCACCTTCATCAAAGACAACTTCCCCAACAAAGAAGTCCATTTCTTAGGCGATAACCACGTCTCCTTCACTCCCCGCCTCTTCCCCGAAACCGAACGGCTGAACGATGAATGGTTCCACAGTCCCTTCCTTGCGATCGTCGTCGATGTCGGCGATGATGAGCGGATTGCCGATCCCCGTTATAAGAAAGCCTCTTATATCTGCAAGATCGACCACCACCCGTGCAAAGGTGAAATCGCCAAGCATCCTTTGGTCGATCTCGATATGGCCGCCGCGGCCGAACTCGTCAGTGACCTCTTGCTCAATTGGAAGGGAACGACGCTGAGCAAAGAAGCGGCCCGCTACTTCTATATCGGCCTCGTCGGCGATTCGGGACGTTTCCAATATTCTTCAACCACCGCTCATACTTTCGCGATTGCCGAAGCGTTAATTCAAACCGGCATCTCCATCAACGAGATCTACCTCAAGATGTACGAGAAGAAGATCGATGACCTCAAAGTCACGGCCTACATCCTCAACCACTTCAGCGTCTCGCCGCACGGCATTGCCTATTACCTCTTGCCCGCCGAAGTGCAGACCGATCTCAAGATCACCTCGGAACAAGGCAAGGATAATGTCAACCTCTTCGCCAACATCAAAGACATCAATGCCTGGTGTTCGATCACCGAGGACCCCAACCCCAAAGAATGGTGCTGGCGCATCTCGATAAGAAGCAAAAAGGTCGACATCTCGCCCATTGCGATGAAATGGGGCGGCGGCGGTCACGCCCAAGCCTCAGGCGCCAAGATCAAGGATTTGAGTGAGCTCGAAGCCTTCATTAACGATCTCGATCAGCTCTTCGCCTAATCGCCTTCCTTAAGCCTCCTTTATCCTCTTAACCGGGATTAGGAGGCTTTTTTATGAATTTGTCCCCGAAAGGAAGCAGGATTGTACCCCGCCCGAACGCGCCTTTTAAGTTCCGAGTAAACACTTTTGATCTTTCGCTTCTTTTATCGCTTCTATTGCCCTACAATGCCTTCCATTAAGGGGCTTTTTATGAGCGATCAAAAGAAGCGGATTGCCGAGTCACTATTGCTTTTTCTTTTTAGCTTATTGTGGTCGGCTTTTTTATTCTCGATCTTTTTACGGCCAGCGGACTTTTCTTCATTCCCGCGGTCATCGTGACCGTCGCCACCGCCGTTTTTGCGGAGATCATGCTCTTCAAGCGAGATCTTGATGGCTATGACTATGCCAAAAAGCGGATGTTCGCCCTCAGTTTGCTTTGCTTTTCCTGGCTCCTTGAAATCATCGCCGAGGCCATCATCAAACAACGTTTTTCGACCGATATCTTCATCCTTGGGGCCTTCGTGCTTTTCCTCATTTGCTTCTTTCGCGACAATCCCGATGATACCTCCTGGAAAGTGCTTAATTACATCGGCTTAGCCCTCCTAGTATTAGTGTCTTTTGTTGTCGCGGTTGTCCTCTTAGCGGCGGGCGGGGTGGTCCTCAGCGAAATCTCGAAGGGCCCCGAATACGCGATCGCCGGCTCCTTGCTAATTCTCGGCTGCCTTTCTTATAGCTTATTGTTCGCCTTTGGGATCGTGGCGATCATCAATACCTCGAAACAGCCGTTCCATCTCTGATTTGCCTCTCCTCAAAACGATTAAGGATGTCAGAGAATCAAAATGAGCAATGTGCATTTTTTTGCACGTCGCTCTTTCTTCCGAAGAAAAAAGACGAGAGCCAAAAAAGAGGCCGAAGCCTCTTATTTTTGTTTGTCGATTAACGATGGATCGCGTGAAAACTCACGCCGATGCAATCGGGGCCGCAATGGGCGCCGGGAATCGGAGAAACCACCACATAATCAATCTGAAGATCGTGACCAAAATGGGCTTTGAGCATATGACCCATCCGCTCGGCTAAGAAGAGGCAATCGGTATGGGCGATGATAACCCGGTGATCCTGAATGTGATCTTCGAGTTTGATCACATAATCCAGCACCTTATTGAGGGCCGTCATTCTGCCGATGGCTTTGCCAATCGAAACCATCTGTCCTTCGCTATTCATGTAAATGATCGGATGCATGCCGATTAATCCGCCCATCGCTGCGGTGATGCCGCTCACCCGACCACTTTTGGCGAAAAATTTTAAGTTATCAGCATAGAAATAAATGGCAAACTTATCGACTTCGGTCTTGGCCCACGTTTCGATTTCTTCGATGGTTTTTCCTTGCTTATAAAGATCGCCGATTTCTTCAACGATATTGAGTGAGCCAATTGTGATGCCCTTGGTATCGATCGTGTGGAAGCTGACCCCCGGATACTTTTTCTTCAATTCCTCCACCGCAAGGTTCATGGCGGAGAACGTCCCGCTCATCGCCGCGGAGAAATGGACATAAAGGATGTCTTGGTGAGCAGCAAAGAAGGGTTCGAAATACTGAGTGTATTTGGCGGGTGAGATGCCGCATGTGGTCAGCAAAGGACCATGGCGAAGTTTCTCGTAGAAAGCGTGGGCATCAAAGGTCGTGAAATCTTCGTAAGGATAAATTTCTTTCCCGTTTTCGATATAAGGCAAAGAAATCAAGTGATAACCAAAAATTTTGGCAATCTCTGGCGTCACGTCACAATCCGTGTCGGTGAATAAGGCGTACATGGGTAACCCCCCTAAAGTTGGGTAATCGCAACTTAACAATGATAACGTTTTCGAACTTCTCCTGTCAACTTGACTATGGTAAAGAGGACTCCGCTTCTTTAAACTATTCCTAACGAGGTAAATTATGGTCAAAATCGCGCTGGATTGCTTAGGGGGCGACCATTCGCCTGATGCCAATATGTAGGGTGCCATTGGCGCCTTGAAAGCTTTTTCGGATTTGGAAATTGTCTTCGTCGGCGCAGAAGAAACATTGACGAAAGCCTTGCTAAAGAGTGGAATTCCTTCGACCCGTTATTCCGTGGTTAATGCGCCGAAAGTCATCGGTTTAAACGAAGCGCCAACCTTAGCGGTTTTTCATCAAAAAGACTCTTCGTTAGTCCGGAGTTTAGATCTCTCAAAGAAGACGAGACGATTCAAGGTCTCGTCTCGCTTGGTTCGAGCGGCGCTCTATTAGTCGGCTCCGTCGTCAAAATCGGAAAGCTTCCGGGGGTCACCCGCCCTGCTTTTTGCCCGCTGCTTCCGACGATGAATCACCATTTTGTCGCCGTCTGCGATTCGGGGGCTTCGAGCGAATGCGCCAAGGAAGAGCTGCTCCAGTTTGGCATCATGGCTTCCGAATATCTCAAAAAAGCTTATGCCATCGCCTCTCCCCGGGTAGCCTTGCTCAATATCGGCACCGAAGAAGGTAAAGGCGACACTTTGCGAAAAGACGCCTATCCCTTATTCAAAAATAGCCCCGCAATCCATTTCGTCGACAACATGGAAGCCCGCGAGCTCACGAGCCGAGACTACGACGTCGTCGCCTGCGATGGCTTTTCCGGCAACGTTCTCATCAAAAGCACCGAAGGGACGGGCATCGGTTTACTCAAACTCCTCAAAACCACGTTCTTCAAAAATTTCAAAAACAAAATGGGTGCTCTTTTCCTTAAAAAAGACATCTACGCGATCAAAGACTTCATGGATTACAACAACTATGGCGGCGCGGTGATGCTGGGGTTAAAGAAAATCGTCATCAAAGGCCATGGCTCTGGCAATTCCGCCTCGGTATACCACTGTCTTGAGCAAGCCTATAATGCCGCAAAAAATGGTCTCAATGACAGTTTAAAAGACGCCTTCAAAACCCTCGAAAAATAACGAAAAATCTTTTTTGCCTATCTCTTCTATACCCCTTGCTTAATGGGGTATAATCTAGGCATGGCTTTTTATCCCCTTCACGTCTATAGCGGATTCTCGTATCTTCAAAGCGGCATCGTGGCTCCGAAGATTCCTTTTCTCGCGAAGAAAATGGGCTTCCCTGGCATCGGACTTTGCGATAACGCTACCCTTTCGGGTTACGCTCCTTTTGCCCACGCGGCGAAAGATGCTGGGATTACCGCGATATTCGGAATGGACGCTCCCTTAGCCGAAGGGACTTTTTCTTTGTTCGTTCAATCGGAAGAAGGCTACCGCAATCTTTGCTATCTCACGGATCTAGCGAGCGCTGGCAGACTCTCTTTAGCTGAAGTTTACGCCCATTGTGCGGGCTTAATTTGCGTTTATCCCCTCGAACATTCCTTTCTTTACCCCCGCTATAAAAGTCTCAATCAAGACGATGTCGTTCATTTAGCCAAGCTTTTAAAACCTTTTGGCAAAGTTTATTTAGGCCTTCCCTATTTGCCCGATGAGCCCGAACTGGCGCTTTGGGCCCGCAACTTCGCTTCGGGCCATAGTTATTCTTTAATTGCCTATCCCGAAATCCGTTATGAAAAGGAAGACGACGCCATTGTCCTTTCGATCGTCTCAGCCATTTCTCATCACGAAACTCTGACGACGAAGAAAGAAAAAGGCGACCAGTATTTCCTCTCGCTCGAGCAAATCATGGCCTATTACCAGCCTCAAGAGCGGGATTTGACCGCCGAACTCGTGAGTCAAATCGACTTCCACTACTTTCAAAAGCGGGGATCGCTTCTTCACTTCCCCGTGCCGGAAGGCGAATCGAGCCCAAGCTATCTTGAAAAACTAACCCTTGCTGGTTTAGAAAAACGCTACCCTAATGCCCCCGAAGAATATCACGAGCGAATCCGCTATGAACTCGGCATCATCGATAAGATGGGCTATGCCGACTATTTCTTAATCGTCCAAGATTACGTCAACTGGGCCAAGACCCATGGGGTCTCGGTCGGACCAGGCCGTGGTTCGGGGGCCGGCAGTTTAGTCAGCTGGTGCCTCAATATCGTGGCTCCTGATCCCATTAAGTATTCGCTTCTTTTTGAGCGCTTCCTTAACCCTGAACGTCAATCGATGCCGGATATCGACGTCGATTTCTCCGATGTGAACCGCGATCAAGTCGTCAGCTATTTGCAGCAAAAATACGGGACGGAACGGGTCGGTCACGTCCTCACCACCCAAACGATCGGCGCGAAGGAATCTCTTCGCGATATCGCCCGGGTTTATGGCTATGAGCCCCGCCAAGTGGAAATCATCCTCGATACGATCGTCGATGATAAGCTTTCATTGAGGGACGACTACCGTAAAAATCCGCAATTTAAGGCCTTGATCGATAGCGATGCTTACTATCTCGAAATCGTTTCCTTAGCCGCCAAAATCGAAGGATTGCCCCGCCAAGCCGGCCTTCATGCCGCTGGCGTCGTTCTCAATAACGATCCGCTAGTCGCGGTTTTGCCCGTCGCCGAAAACCCTGGCGTCGGCGCGGTCGCCTGCCTCGAAAAAGACTATCTCGAAGAACAAGGCTTCCTCAAGATGGATATCTTAGGCTTACGAAACCTTACGATCGTCGATACGTGCTTAGCCCTGATTGAGAAGGATGGCGGACCGCGCTTAACGTATAACGACATTCCTTATACCGATGAAGCCTCAATCGCCCTCGTGAACGAAAATAAAACCATGGGTCTTTTCCAACTCGAAAGCCCAGGGATGAAGCGGGCGATCCGCGAACTTGCCCCCACCACCTTCGAAGATGTCGCGGCCCTGTTGGCGCTCTTCCGCCCCGGTCCGATGGAAAACATCCCGGTCTATAGCCGAAGAAAAAACGGCGGTGAAAAAATCGTTTATCTTTCCCCCGAACTCGAGCCGATTCTGAAAAGTACCTATGGCGTCATCGTCTACCAGGAACAAATCATGCAAATTGTTCGCGCGATGGCGGGATTTTCTTATGGCCAAGCCGATCTCTTCCGCCGGGCAATTTCTCATAAACAAGCCGATAAATTGGCGTCTTTGAAAGACGAATTCATCTCGGGCTGTTTGAAGAATGGCAAAGAAAGAGCGACCGCCGAGAAGGTTTACGCTTTAATTTTCAAATTCGCCGACTATGGCTTCAATAAATCCCACGCGGTTTCTTATGCGGTCCTCACCTGTCAAATGGCCTATCTCAAGAAACACTTCCCCAAGGAATTCTATTGTGCCATCCTCGATTCCATGTCGCCTTCCGACCGCAAATTCAAAGACACGATGAGCGAAATCAAAACCATCAATCTCTCCTTAAGCGTCCCCGACGTCAATCATTCGGAATATGGTTTCATTGTCGATGGGGCTTCGCTTCGTTTCCCCTTATCGGGGATCAAAGGTCTTCAAAGCGCCTTGGTCCACGCCCTTTTAGATGAGCGAAAACTCCACGGGATATTCCATGATCTCTTCGATTTCGCCGGACGAATGAAACACGTGGGACTAACTTTGCCCACCCTCGTCCGCTTCATCGATGCCGGCGCCCTTGATACGCTCTATCCTTCCCGAGCCTCCTTGCGGGCTTCCGCGAGCGCGGCCATGCGCTATGCCGAAATGATGTTTGGCGATACGGGGCAAGAAGCCCTCTTGGCCATCGGCTTAGAAAAGCCCGCCATGGTCGATAGTCCTGATGATCCTCGCATCAATCTCGACGCCGAATACGAAGCGCTCGGAATGATGGTTTCCGGTTCGCCATTAAGTTTCTATAAATCCACCTTGGCCAGCCGCCATTTGGTGAGCCTAAGCGATCTCGAAGATAGTGTCGGTGAGGTCGAAACCGCCGGGGTTGTCAAAGAGATTCGGGCCATCACCACCCGCAAAGGGACCCAGATGGCATTTCTCAGTCTCTATGATGATGTCACCGAAGTCAGCTTCGTCCTCTTTAGCGAAGCGTATTCCCGCTGTTACAGCGCCTTAAAAGCCGACCGCGTCGTCATCGTCAAATGCCACAAAGATTTACGCAAAGAAGACTCCTACCTCGTCGATGAGGCCGAAGCCTTAGGAGATTAATCATGCAGAAACTCATCATTATCGACGGCAATTCCCTCTTATTCCGGGCCTACTATGCCACCGCTTATGGCGACAGCAGCGCCATCATGCGGACCAAAGATGGGACGCCCACTAACGCGATTTTCGCCTTTGCTAACATGCTCGCGAAACTCTTGCAAAGTTTCAAAGGCGGTGAAAGCATCGTCGTGGCTTTTGATACCGATAAAGACACCTTCCGCAAAGAAGAACTTGCTTCGTATAAAGCCAACCGGGCGCCCTGCCCCGAAGAGCTGAAAAAGCAATTCCCGATTTCGCGCGAACTCTGCCACGCCCTCAACATCATGTGCTACGAGCAACACGGGGTCGAAGCGGATGATATTGCTGGAACGATTGCGAAGATGGCATCGAAAGAAAATGATGATGTCACGCTTTATACTTCGGATAAAGACTATCTTCAATTAATCGATAAAAACGTCAAAGTCTCGCTCTTAAAAGTTGGGCTGTCCAATATGGAACTCCTCGATGAAGAAGGGATGAAAGCCAAGTTTGGCTTCACTCCGAAACAAATCATCGACTACAAAGGACTCCGGGGCGATGACTCTGACAACCTTCCTGGCATCCCCGGAATCGGCGATAAAACCGCGGTTAAATTGATTCAGAAATACGGCGATTTCGACACGATCATTTCGAAAGCGGATGAAATCGGCGGAAAACTCGGCGAAAACATCAAAACCTACACCGATCAGGGCCGGCAATGTTACCGGCTCGCCACCATGAAGACCGATGTTGAGCTTCCTTTCGGCTTAGCTGACCTCATTTACGAGGGCTACGATTTCGACCTCGCCAACGCCTTTGCTCAGAAATACGAATTGAAGCAGTTTCTTTCCCGCCTCCCACTCGCACTGAAAAAAGGAGCGACGCTGACGAGCGATATGAACCTCAAAACCGTAACTTCCTTTAACGGAATCACCCTCAATGCCCCTTTCGGATTGGCCCTCGATATTGATGATGACGATTATCATGACGCCCCGATTGAAGGCATCGCGCTCTCCAGCGGGAGCGAGGTCTATTATGAAAGTGCTACCGACTTTCAAAATGACGCGGCTTTAAAAGCCCTGCTTGAAAATGAAAGCCTCAAGAAAAACGTCTACGATGGCAAAGCGATCACCTACGCCTTAAGCCGTTTACATATTGCGTTAAAAGGCATCCAAAATGACCTTTTGCTCGCCGCTTACCTCCTTGATTCTTCCGTCAATAGCAATGCCCCTCTCGTCTATTCTTCTTTTGGCATCGATATCGTCTCCAAAGACGATGATGGCGGTCTCTTAGAAACGGGTCACCCCATCACGACGTCGAAGATGGCTTATTTCGCGGACCACTTGGTCGATAAACTCACGAAATCGCTCCAAAGCGTCGATGCGTATAAACTCTATAACGAGGTCGAGATGCCCCTCATGAAAGTTCTCGCCCAAATGGAGATCGAAGGTTTCCCGCTTCACGCGGACAAGTTGAAGGAATATGGCAAAGTCTTTGAGGCGAAAAAAGAAGAAAGCGCCAAAGAAATCTATGCCTTAGCCGGACATGAAGTCAATCTCAATTCGCCCAAGCAACTCGCCGATCTTCTTTATCGCGAAATGGGCTTAGCGGGACCCAAAGATGGTTCGACCTCCATCGAAGCCCTCTCGGCCTTGGAAAACGATTCTCCGATCATCGAGAAAATCTTGACCTACCGCAAATACGCCAAACTCATGGGCACCTATATCGATGGCTTGCTCCCCCACATCAAAAAAGACGGGAAAATCCATTCGTATTTCAACCAAGCCCAAACCTCGACCGGTCGGCTTTCTTCCTCCTCGCCCAACCTCCAAAATATCAGCGCCCGCGATGAAGAAGCCAAGCAAATCCGCAACGCGTTTTATTACGATGATCCCAAGATTTCGATGCTCTCACTCGACTATGGCCAGATCGAACTCCGCATCATGGCGGCGCTTTCCCATTGCCAATCGTATATCGATGTTTTCGCTTCGGGACGGGACGTCCACACTGAAACAGCGAAGAAAATCTTCCATACCGAGGATGTCACCCCCTTAATGCGGCGGAAAGCCAAAGCAGTGAACTTCGCCATCATCTATGGCACGACCGATTTCGGCCTCGCCGAGCAAATCGGGGGGACGAGACAAGAAGCTCGGGATATCATCCGCAACTTCTATCTCAATTATCCCGAAGTTGGGACTTTCTTGAACGAAACGACGCACGACGCCGAAACCAAAGGCTATGTCACCACGATGTTTGGTCGCCGGCGCTATCTTCGCGAAGTCAATGACCCGAATTACGCCAAACGTGAGGCGGCTCGGCGGGCAGCTCTTAACGCCCCGGTTCAAGGCTCAGCGGCTGATCTCATCAAAATCGCGATGGTCAAAATCAACGATTATCTCGTCTCGCATCAGGCGAAAAGCAAGATGGTGCTCCAAATCCACGACGAACTCATTTTCGCCGGGCCGGAAGACGAACTCCGCGCCCTTCAGCCTACCCTCGAAGACATCATGACCCACGCGGTCACTCTCCCCGTTAAGCTCACCGTCGAGGCGGGCTTTGGCAAGAGCTGGTATAACGCCAAGGATTAATTTTATGCCCGAACTTCCTGAAGTCGAAACCGTGAGAAAGATCCTGCTTCGTATCGTGAAAAACAAAACGATCGAGAAGATCGTGGTTTTGCGTGCGAAAAACATTATTTCCGGCGCCGAGGAGTTCGTCGCCTCTTTAACGGGCGAGACGTTTCTTGACGTCACCCGGAAAGGCAAATATCTCATTTTCCACCTCACGCACGATAAAGTCGTGATCTCCCATCTGCGGATGGAAGGCAAATACTACGAAGGAAAAGTCGGGGATACTCCGGATAAATTTGATTTGCTCATCTATGAGTTCAAGGATGGGACCACTCTCCGCTATAACGATGTGCGGAAGTTCGGGGTGCTTCAACGGACCGACGAAAGTCATTATTTAAAAGAATTGCCTCTTTCAAAACTGGGACCGGAGCCTTGGGGAGTAACCGCTCAAGAACTCTATCAGGGCCTTCAGAAACGGAAAAACACCCTCATCAAAGAGGCGCTTCTGGACCAAACCTTGATTGCCGGACTTGGCAATATCTACGATGACGAGACGCTTTTCGCCGCGAAGATCAATCCGAAACGCCTCAGTGGCGAAATCACTTTGGCGGAATGCGAAAGTCTCTTAAAAGAAGCCCGACGCATTCTCGAAGAAGCCATCGCCAATGGCGGATCGACCATTCGGAGTTACCACCCCGAAGAAGGGGTCGATGGCCTCATGCAAAACGAACTTTTGGCTTATGGGCAAGAGAATAAGCCTTGCCCCAATTGCGGCTTCCCCTTACGGAAGATCTTCATCGGGGGACGCGGAACGGTCTATTGCCCCCACTGCCAAGTCTATTTCCACCACCCCCTCATCGTCGCCGTGACGGGTCCAATTGCTTCAGGCAAATCGACCGTTTCCGCTTATCTCGAGAAAAAAGGCTACCTCAAACTCGACGCCGACGAAATCGTCAAAGAGCTTTACGAAAAACCGGCGCTTCAGAAACAAATCGCCCACCTTTTAGGCGCGGATGTTTTGACGCCAAACGGGCTCGACCACGCCCTCATGAGCGAACGCCTCAAGGCCAATCCCAAGAAGAAAAAGGCCCTCGAAAAGAAAATCCATCCGCTGGTTTATAAGAAAATCCTTGCAAAACTCGCCTCAATGGATGGCGGGAAGGTCGTTTTGGACGTTCCTCTCCTCCTGGGCAGTCCCCTTGAAGAAATGAGCGACCTCATCATCGCCGTCTTCGCCTCGGAGAAGAATCAGATTGCCCGGCTCGTCGAGCGGGGAAAAGATCCCGAAACCGCTTTGCTCATCAATGCCCACTACCCCAAAGCCGCCTTAAAGAAAAAAGCGGGCCTCATCCTCAATACGGATGGCAGCGTCGCTTCTTTAACAAAGGAACTCGACTCCTATCGTTTTCTGTAAACGTTAATCGTTGAGATGCGTTTCAAAGCCCTTCTCCACCGTGACCGGGGCTTTGCTATGTAAGCGGATAAGATTTACCAGCTGCTTCGCGTAAATCGCCGAGGTTTTATCGCTAGAATAAAGGGTTTGAATCTCTTCAAGCGAAAAATCGCTCGCGAAGAAAATCGGCAAGGATTTTTTCGCCCGCTCATTGAGCAAGGGCATCACGATCTGGTCGCGGACATAGTCGCTTTTGTATTCGCTCCCGAAATCATCGAGGATCAAAAGATCGCAGTTTTCGAGCTCCGCCATCTTCTTCTCGAAAAGAGGGCGGGCGGAAATCGCAAGACCCTTCAATTCGTCAAAACGTTTGTTGCTATTGAGATAAGCGACTTTCTTCCCGTCATTCACCAAAAGATTGGCATAGGAGGCCAACAAGAACGAGCGACCACTGCCCATAGCGCCCACGAGATAGACCCAGGATTGTTCAGGGGTTTTCATCGCTTTCATAAAGGCGCTGAGAACACTGATGACCCGGCTGCTCCGCGGCAAAGTTTTTGGCGAAGAAGAGAGCCAATCCTCGGGGAAATCCCGATAAAGATAGCCTTTGAGGAGCCGGTCTTTCGCCATATAAAGCGCGCAAGGCGAATATTCACGCTGCAAAAGGCCATCGACAAAAACCAGCCGCATCTCCGCCAAAGGATTAGGTTCTTTGGCACAATGCTCTAAGCCCGGGCATTTCTTGCAATAGGCGCGGTCATCCTGATAAGAGGAAACGAGCGGCAACTCCGCCTTAATCGTCTCATCGGTGAGCCCTAGCGTATGGAGTTCTCTAACTAACGCGGGATCAGCCTCGATATCTTGTAGAGCCTTGTTCTTGGCGGGGGCAACGTTGTAAGTGGATAGTTGTTCCTTGATGGTGTCCATGCTTATTTCGCTCCTTTATTAGGATTATAAAGCTCACCCATCAGTTCATCAAACTGGGCATCGGTAATGGCTTTCTCTTGATCGGTCAAGGCTGAAGAAGGCTTTGTTTCTTCCACCACGACCGGAGCGGGGTTCTCTGGCGAAGCGGGTTTCGTATAACTCTTCTTCCCCAAAGAGAAATAGTTCATCGCGTCTAAGGAGGTCTCAATCCCCTTCCGCATCAAGCTCGCGGCGATCTTCTCGGCGTATTTATTCGGTAATTGACCATCTTTGGTCGTGATGACGTAGAAGACGAGGGCGTTACAAAGCGGGGCGGATAAGCCCATTTCAACCGTCAACTCTTCCAAAAGAGCCAAATCGCTGGAGGCGGGTTTGTTGCCTTTTTGCAGTTTGCTTAAAAATTCGACGGGCGAAAGACTGTCCATCGCTCGAATCGTCCGGGCCAAAGCTCCATCATCGTGAACTTCGCTCTTTTTGGCCGGAGTCGGATGAAGGTAAGTAAAGCGAAGCGATTCCTTCGCTTCTTTTTCTACGGCGAAGAAATCGACGCGGCTCCCCTTCTCTTGCGCAAAAAGATAATGAGGGGCAACGAAAGACGCCATCGTCTCTTCATCATAAGAATAGAGGGCGGATAAGCGGGCGAGTTTCACGAGTTCTTCTTCGCTTAAGGAATTGGCATTAAAACGCGGATCTTCCGCGATGAGAGCCCGCAAAAAGGCATTCTTGTCGAACCCCGTTTGAATCGCCCCGGTCTTCCTTCCGCCGACATTGGGAGTATTTTCTTGGAAAACGGGATCGGAGAAATCCGGAGCGAAATATTCCCGGAAGCCTTCCGAAACGTTTTCAAAATCATTCGGCAGCGGAAGCAAAGCGTATTTCCGGCTGAGGGCATTAATTTTGTCATTGTCTAAATATTTCCTTAAAGTTCCGATAAATAATACATTATCAAAAAACTCTTTCGGGGTTTTCGGAGCGTATAAAGCCAAGACGAAATAAGTGAATTTCTCCCCCTGTTTGCGAAAGGAGGCGACCAAGCCAACCGCTTCAAGCGCCACCAAGGCGGTTTGAAGTTCGCCAATCGAGGCTTGGTTCTTTTTCAAAAAGGACTCGAAGGAGAGGGCTTCGCCGGGCGCTTCATTGGCGAGGGCAAAATAAAAAGAGAGGGCTTTGATTCCGATTAATGGGGCATAAAAGTCCAAAAGGTAATCGCGGTCGCGCGAAGAAAAAAGGCTCTGAGGCCGACATTCAAAGACATCGCTGGGTGAGAATTCTTTCATAACGTATTTCAGTCTAGCATGAGCCTTTCTGGATTTCTATAATTTATTCGATGCTTCCTAGTCTTTTTAGGAGTTTTCCACAAGGGTATCTCTTCAAAACAAGCGGAGGGGTGGCTCTTTTTAAGACTTATCCACTTTCCTTAAGGGATTTCTCCACAAGTTACTTGTCGAGACCTTTCTTGCCCGTCCAATAATTTCGACCCCAAACCGCGAAGGTATAGCGGCGGTCGAATTTCTCAATCTCATAATCCACGTAATAAAGGAGCCCCTTCCGCAAGATAAAATTCGGGGGATAGTAGTCGATATTGATTTGATTCTTGTTGGCTTTTTCCGCCATCGCTTCGACTTGGGGCAAATAACGAGAAACATCTTGTTTCTTTTTGATCATGTCGGCGATGTTGCGGCCCCGAATATACTGTTTCAGGACCAGTTCCTGCTCGAAATCAATCGCATAGCATTTCGGGATCCGGATATGGCAGCGCTTCAAATACTCATACGAATCATTCTCCGCTTGGATCTTATTCCCGAACTTATAGTAAGAGACTTCCTCGTGATGGATGGCTTTAATAACATAGTAATGGCCGAGCCTTTTCACCAAATAAGAATAACCGCCCTTCCCATGACCGAGCAGTTTAGAAACCGTATACGTTTTGCCTTCGATCTCAAATGTTTTCATCCCTTCCACAATACACGATTTTTC
>DAISHV010000032.1:0-18150 GCA_036822315.1 Bacillota bacterium
ATTCCAAAGCGAATTGCTGAAGGCGAGATAAATGTAGTTGCCGAAGAGAGTGATTTTGCCTTCGGATAAGGTATCCGAGATGACGTAAGAAGACATGACGGGCATGAAGACCATTTCGCAAGCGGAGATGATGCCAGGCAAACTCTGGGGAATCACGTTCTTCCAGAAGACTTGGGAAGGATTGGCACCCAAATCGGAAGCGGCTTCCATCTGCGAATGATCCAGTTTGAGCATCGTCGTATAAAGCGGAAGGATCGTGAATGGCAAATAGTTGTAGACCATGCCGATGATCGTCGCGCCCCAAGGATGAGTCGAACCGGATAAGCCCATCCAGGTGAGCAAATCACGGGTGGCGCCCGTCCGGATGACAAAGTTGATCCACATCGGCATGATGAAGAGAATCACCAAGACCTTGTTGACGTTGAACTTCTTCTCGGCCAAGAAATAGGCCGCCGGATAAGCTAAGAGCAAGCAGATGATTGTCGTTTGAATGCCGACGAAGAGCGAAACGAAGAGGACCGACCACTTCGCTGCATTGGTGAAGAAACCAACGATGGCGCTAAAAGAGAACGTCGTGACTTTTTCGCCCAAATCGGTATAGGTCGTATCGGTGAAAGCGTAGCCGATAATGAGTAAAAGCGGGATGATGACAAAGAGAACCAAGAACAGGGCATAAGGAATCGCCAAATATTTCCGTTTTAAGGCGAAAGCCTGACCCAGGCGGTTGCTGCGGTTCTTTTTTTCCGCATTAGTCAACGACATATTTGTCCAAGTCCTTCTTTAGACGGATCCGGATCGCTTTGACGGGGATATCGACGGAAACGATATCGCCTTCGTTCCATTGGTAAGGCGTATTGGCGATGAAATCTTCTTCATCATCGGTACGCACGATGTATTGGTAGTGATCGCCGAGCCAGACGCTCGAAACGATCGTGCCTTGGCTATGGCCAACGGAGAGGTCATCGGAAAGGACCGGAGCATCCAGTTCGCATTCCGCGACAACTTTCGCATCGGTGAAATCGTACTTTTTCTTGTTCTTCGGGTCGACGACATAACCATTTTCGTCGATGCTCGAACCTTTGATTAATTGGGTCAAATCGCACGGGAAGGGATCTTCGCCGATGACCACTTGGCCATCTTTGGTGATGAGTGATTCTTCCCATTCGTTCTCGGAAAGATCCTTGTGCATGATCTGGAGGTTGTCTTTGACCACGTGGATCGAAACGAGAGCGCCGACCTCGTGGAGGTGGGTGTCACGGCAAAGGACTTCGCTCTTGCCGACGTTGATGACATAGGAATAATCCTCGCCTTTGAAGACGCGGCTCGCAATCGTGCCATCGACGATGCCTTTGCCCGGATTGCCGAGCTCAACATCTTCGGGGCGGATGACGACGTCGACCTTCTCATTGAGCGGGAAGTCATCGATGCAGTTCCAAACCGCATTGAGGAAGCGGACTTGTTGTTTGCCCGCCATCGTGCCGTTATAGATATTGGATTCGCCGATGAAGTCCGCGACATAAGCGTTGGTCGGCTCGTTGTAGATCGATTCGGGGGTGCCGACTTGTTGGATCGCGCCGTCTTTCATGACGACGATCGTATCCGACATCGAGAGGGCTTCTTCCTGATCGTGGGTGACGTAAATGAAGGTAATGCCTAATTTCTTATGCATTTCCTTAAGTTCGATTTGCATGTCTTGGCGCATCTTATGGTCAAGGGCGCTTAACGGTTCATCCAAAAGAAGAACTTGCGGCTCATTGACGATGGCGCGGGCTATCGCAACACGCTGCTGCTGGCCACCGGAGAGATTGGCGATATCGCGGTCTTCCATTTCCGCCATATCAACGATATCAAGGGCGCGAGCGACTTTTTGATCGATGGTCTTATCATCGAGGTGAACCATCTTGGTCACTTTGTTGCCATGCCGATCAGTGACTTCTTTCGGAATCTTCTTGAGCTTCAAGCCGAAAGCGATGTTGTCATAAACATCCAAATTCGGGAACAGGGCATAATGCTGGAAGACAGTATTGACCGGTCTTTCATAGGGTGGCAGGTTCGTGATGTCTTGCCCGTTCAGCAAGATCTTGCCGCTCGTCGGGATATCGAATCCCGCGATCATGCGGAGCGTCGTCGTCTTGCCGCATCCCGAAGGACCAAGCAGGGTAACAAACTCCCCTTTGCGAATCGACAACGTGAAATTGTCGACGGCGGTGAACGTCTTATCAAATACTTTGGAGACCCCCACCAACGAAATAATCGTATTATCAGCGTCCATTTGCTACTACCTCCAGGGCTGACCAGAATTAGCGGAAACGAATGCCAATGCTCCGCTCGAGAAGAGTCGGAATTCTTGACGCGAAAAAATATGCATTAAAGCGAACGGAAATTCAACATAATTCGTTAACAAAAACACGCTCGATTTTTACAATCAGGCTTCGCTGAGAAAAAGAGGGGCTTTTTGTTGGGGATATTTGAAAAAAGTGTTTTGTCTCATTTTTCAAAAATCGTTGCAAAACCGAAAATTTCTACCGCCTTATTTCCAGAAAAAGACCCCTGGGTGTTTCTTGTCTTCGCCTAGGCACGCGTGCATAATAACAATTATGATGAATAAAAAAGCTTTATTTTTTAGTGCGGCATCCCTCTTTTTGGTGGGTTCGCTCACCTCGTGCAGCAAAGACGAGATCACCCCAGTCCACTTGGAGTTCGGGCGAAAATACAACGCGGATTTGCCTTTATGGGATAATGACCCGACTTCTTCCACGTATTTGGTCGGCAATCTCAAAAATATCGGCTACACTTCTTTAACCGCGCTTATCGAAAGCCAAAAACAAAGCTTCATCCTTCTCGTTGCCGATGTGACGACGACTTGCCTTTGCTTCTCCTATTTTAAAAGTAGTCTTGTCTCCTATATGAAGAAGAGCAACGCCTATATCTATTCCATCAACCCCAGCGAATTCAATGGCGGCGTTAGCCATTACGACCTCAACGTTTCTAGCGCCGAGGGTTATGAGACTTTGGCCATCTTCGAAAAAGGCAAACTGAAATATCAACGGACTCGGGCTGGTCAAGACGATACTTGGAGCAACGATGCGGATACCTTTATCACCTGGATGAACGCGAGAATCAGCGTTTCATCGATGCTTTATATCGATATCAAACAATTGGATGCGGCGTTAAAAGGCACCTTATCCTTAAATGGGCTTGATCAATTTACGGTTGGCTTCTTCCGCGACCGCTGCACCGATTGCCGTTATCTCTCCGAACACTTCCTTTTAGATTATAACGCGCTCGCGCACGCGGAGAGCTACGTCATCGATTGCGATGTCCCTGGTCTTCATGACCCCAAAGATGGGACCACCTCTTCCACCGAGGAAAGCAAAGCTCAATGGAGCGCCTTCAAGCTCAAATACGGCTTAGCCCTCACGAACGAGAACCCGCTTGGCTATGGCACCGGTTATGTCCCTTCCTTCATCAATTACCAAAGTGGAGCCGTCCGTGACCTCGACGTCTACGTCAACGATGATATCGTGCTCAATACTGACCAAACCACTTGCTCGATTGAAACGACGTATTGGGATGGAACGAGAAGCCACGAGTTCTTCGATAGCGCGAAAGCGGACCTCGTCAAGGACTTCAGCAAGATTAGCGCCTTGAAAAACATCAGCAAAGACGACTACACCGCCATCGTCGATGGCTCGGCAACCTACTACATCTGGAACCATGATAAAGCCGCTCTTTATCACGATCCTCTCCTCAAGAGTTTCCTCGATTATTATCTCGCCAAATAAATATCACCAGCAGAAAGCCATTCAAAAAGCCGCGGACCCTAGAGCTCGCGGCTTTCTTTTAGCCTTCGATTTTATAACGGGAGATCAGCGAGTTTCGCCTTCAAGGCCAAACCCGAGGCGATGATGGCGGCTCTCTCCTCTTCGCTATACTCCGGACGCAAGATCTTTTCGACCCCCGACGCATTCACGACACTCGGGAGGGAGAGATAGACATCTTGTAAGAGACCATGGAATTCGTTCTCGAGATAAACCGAGACCGTCAAAACGCTATTTTCGTCATTGACGATCGCGCTGACAATCCGCGCCACCGCCAAAGCGACGGCATAGAAGGTTGCTCCCTTCTTTTGAATGATTTCGTAAGCGGCATTTTTGACCTTTTCGTGAAGGGCGTTGAGCTGGACCATGTTCCGGTCCTTGCACTTCCCGCATTTGGCGCAATAGTTGGTAAGGGAAAGCCCACCAACCGAAGTGGCACTCCAAACCGCGACTTCACTATCGCCGTGCTCGCCCACAATCATCGTGTGAATGCTGCGAGGGTCAATGTGGGTGTCATTGGCAATCGCGGTCTTGAGCCGCGAAGTGTCCAAAACGGTTCCGCTGCCGAAAACGTGTCCTGAGGGAAGGCCGAGCTTCTTGTAGGTGAAATACGTCAAGATATCGACAGGATTTGAAACCACGAGGATGATGCTTTTCTCATTCACGTAGGGTTTGAGAGCCTCAATGATCGAGGTAAAGATCGCCGCGTTTTTATGGAGGAGGTCGAGCCGAGTTTCGCCAGGCTTTTGAGCCGCCCCAGCCGTGATAATCACCATTTGGGCGTCTTGACAACCTTCATACGTTGAGGCCCGAATGATTTTCGGAACGCTCAAAAACGACATACCATCCGCCATGTCGAGAGCATCGCCTTCGGCCTTTTGCTGATTGACATCGATGATGAGAATCTCATTGACGGCGTGACCCAACATCAAGGTATAGGCGATGCTACTCCCTACCGCCCCATCGCCAATAATGGCAATCTTTCGTGTTCCCATATTCCTTCTCCTTTTTAGGCAAAAAAGGTCCCATTAAGGGACCTTGAATCATCGCTCAGTTCTGGGGGATGTCGTTGCCATCTTCATCGACGGGAACGAGCATATCGCCCGGCGCTCCGCAAACGGGGCAAGAACCATCCGGATTCGGAACGACGATCGCGCCGCAAATCGTGCAACGATATTTTTGAACTTTCTTTTCAGACATTTCCATGTCCTCCCTAATACCTTAAGTATAGAGAATTGATTTCAAAATTCAATTGGCTTGCTCACTCCACGCTCTTGAGCGATTCCACCATCTTCACTTTGCCAGTGCCATAGGAGAGAATCGCGTTGACCGCGAAAGCGACAATGAACGTCAAAATGAAGGAGATAACGTAGGTGAGGGCGTAAATATGATATTGGTATTGGACGAGCTGAACGGTGTTGAGTTTAAGAACGGCTAAGAGGAAGGGGTAGCCAAGCAACATCCCGAAGAGCACCCCAAGGAAAGTCAAACTCATCGTTTCCCAAAGTAAGGAAGAAGCAATTTCGTTCTTGGTGAAACCCAAAACTTTTAAGGTGGCAATATCGCGAGTCCGTTCCCGGAAATTGAGCAAGGCCAAGTTATAAAGAACGATGATGGCGAGAACGATGGCGAAGCTTTTCACCGCGTTCGTCATGATGTGGACGCCCGACATGATGTCGTCAATTTGCCGCGCCCAATCTTCGGTCGTGTCGGCTTCAAGAAGGTAGGATAAGCCCGCCACTTGATAAGTCGGATCCGTCGAATTGGCGTAATCGCCGACCAACTGGGCTTTAAGTACTTTCGCGGAATCAAGGGCCGATTTGTCAGGGATATTTTTGCAATCGACATAGCAGCCTTGGAACGTGAGCTCCCCAACGGAGGCAAACAAAGGCGAAGCGGAATGCATCAAGATCCCGTTGAAGATAAAGGTTTTATAGACGACACTCACTTCGGCTTGATAAGTGCTCGCCCCATAGCTAAAGGCGATCGTGTCGCCTACTTTGGCGCCGGTTTCTTCGCTGATCTTATCGCTGATGCCGATTTTGTCGTTCGGAATCGCATCGGCAAACTCCATATGGGATTTTTCGCCAAAGGATGCCCCCACCACATAGACGTTCGAATTGCTGATTGGGGCATTGTCTTTCAAAAGATGAATGTCGGTCGAACTCCGTGTCATCGGTTCAAAAGAAGAAATTAAGGTATAACGATTTTTCAAGTCCTCTTCCATCGTCTTGACGCTTTGCGAGGCGCTAAAAGTCAAGGTGATCACCGAATCGTTATTCATCGACCCATGGGTCATATCGCTACTCTTACCATAGGCAATCGTATCTTCGATGCCATAGCCGCAGACCAATAAGGCCGTGCACCCCATGACCCCCGCCACGACCATGAAGGATTTCACAAGGTTCACTTTCATATTGCGGAAGGCCATCTTGAGCGAAAGGAAATGGGCCTGATACTTTTTGAGATCAATCTTGTCGATATGCTCTTTCATCTTGGGCGAAGCGGGCCGCATGCTTTCGGCAGGTTTTAAAGACACTTCTTTATGGCACACGAGGAAGGAAACCAAAGCCGAGACCCCTAGGAAAAAGAGGGCAGTCATTAAGCCGTAAAACCACGGGAAAACAAAAGTTCGGGCAGGCAGAGTATAGAGAATATCGTATTTTTGCCCCAGTAAGAAAGGAACCAAGATCGGGCCAATGATTTCGCCAATCAGGATGCCAATCCCCACCACCGCGAGCGTTAAGCCGATATAGTGAGCGTAGATTTCGTGGTTTGAAAGGCCCAAGGCTTTCATCGTGCCGATTTGAGTTCGTTCCTTAAGGATGATTTGCGAAATCGTGGTCAAAATCACCAGAACCGCAACGAAGAAGAAAACAAAGGGGAAGACAAAGGTGAACTGGCGCGCTTGCTGGACGTCGTTAGCCATCGTAATGACGAAAGGCATGTTCGAGCGGTCATTGAGAGAAAAGAGATTATCGTCATTTCCCTTGGCGGTGAAATACGCGGAAATCTTGTCTTTTAGGGCCTGAGTTTGATTTTTCTTGTTGAGAGAAATGAGATACTGATTGGGCTTACAAAGGGCGCCACTCGGATTAACAGTCCCATCCCCCCAGTGGAGGTCTGAAGCCCGGGCTTGCTTATAAATCGTTTGAAGCCCCGCCTCATTGAAGTTTTGGGAAAGTAAGGCGTAGACCGCTTCTTTAAAGGTGGCGTCATCCACCAAAAAGGCGGAGGAATTATATGAAGCTTTCGTCACATTTTCCGGATAGCGCATGATGCCCGTAATCACATAATTCAGCTCAACCGATTGATATTTGAAGATATTGGTGCCGCCCTTTTTGAGAAAGGCATCCATTTGCCCCGCTAAAGAAGAATCGATATAGGTTGAGATGTCATAAGACATCGCTAAAGTTGCTCCGACTTGGAATTTCGCGCTCGAGGAAGCATCGGTCGAATGCGCCAAGGAATAGTCGACCATGACGAAATGATCATCCGTTTGTTCGGGAGCTTTTTCGCTAATCTCATACGGGTGCGAAATCGCGGGCATCCCTGGCGTAATCACCGTATAAATACTATTGCGGGCGAACCGACCTGGGGCTTCAAAACGGGTATCAAGAGACCCCGAGTCTCCGATGAGTGAAGAAAGATTCGCTTGATCATCCTTATCATAGGTTTTTGTCGTGACCCAAATATCGGCCATATTGCCTTGATCATAAGAAGCATTGACCCGGTTCTCGATGCTTTCGGCATTGGCTAAAAGTCCGACGAAAAGCGTCACGGCAACCCCACCGATACCGATAATGGCTAAAAACTGGGCCCAGTTGCTTTTCACCTCGCGGGAGCCCATCTTGGCCAAAAAGGAAAAGGGGCGCAGAAGCTTCGCCCCAAAAGACGAGGTTTTCGCTCCAGTCTTATCTGCCATTTACCACTGAATCTCCTCGGGCTTTAACACCTGGGTTTGAATCTCATCGCTTAAAAGATGACCGTCGCTGATGCGAATTAACCGCTTGGCGCAGCCTGCGATCTTTGAGTTATGGGTCACGATAATGACGGTTTTCTTATAGGTTTCGGCAATATCGTAGAGAAGTTTGATAATCGAAGCCCCGGTTTTGCTATCCAAAGCACCCGTAGGTTCATCGCAAAGTAAGAGTTTAGGATTCTTGACGATGGCGCGAGCGATGGCAACCCGCTGTTGTTCGCCGCCCGAGAGTTGGGCGGGGAAATTGGCGATTCGCGAGGCTAAGCCCACATCGGAAAGGGTCTTTTTGCTGTCGAAAGCATCAGGCACGACCGAAGCGGCTAACTGAACGTTTTCCAAAGCGGTCAAATTCGGCATCAGGTTATAGAATTGAAAGACAAAGCCAACATCATTGCGGCGGAACTTCTGCAACTCTTTAGCGTTATATCCGGCAACATCGTTGCCATCGACGAGATAAGATCCGCTTGTGGCGGTGTCCATCCCACCTAGGATGTTGAGCAAGGTGCTTTTGCCGGCTCCTGAGGCTCCTAAAATCACGACAAACTCCCCTTCGTTGAGCGTGAAGGACACTTTGTCGAGGGCTTTGACCTCGTTACTTAATCCCGCGTTATAGGTTTTGCTTAATTCGTGAACACAGATTTGACTCATGGGTCTACTTTAAGCGCGAATAGGAGCAACGACAAGGAGAAACTTTCTTATTGATAAGAAAAGGCGCCCTCCACTCCTTTTGGAGAGCGCCTCGTGCAAAGAGGGGCTTAACGTCCGCCCGGGCCGGTCCTACCACCACCCGAGGAAGAAGCATTATTGATGTTGACGTTCGAACTACTCCAGGTTCCGCCGGTTGCCAAGCTGCTCGTGGAAGCGCTGTAGCCGGTGTAGACCCCTTTGAAAAGTTCGGTACCATTCGAGATCGAGGTGGCTTTTGTCACGGTGACGCTGCCAGCGGCGAAACTCGGCGAAGAAATGTAGATCGAATAAGCGGATTGGTATTGCGGCTCCACCGCGTAAGAGATGCCGCTATTGGTGATGACGATATAGTTGGAGGTCGAGACAGCACTCGACCACGACGTCAATAAACTGTACTGACTGCCGCTCGAGGTCACGAGCATGTCACTGCCGCCATAGGCCGCTAAGAAGCCACCGGTCTGTTTGAAGGAATAGGAGCCACCATCGCCGTAATCGATCGGGCCATTGCCGCTTCCGGTCTGGCTCACGACGGTGAAGCCACCGCTGATCGTGATGTTGCCATTGCTGTCGATTCCATCTCCGGCTGCTGCCACATAGTGGTTGCCTCCAGTGATGTTCAGTAAGGGGGTCGAACCGCTGGTGGCGGTTCCGCCACCCCATCCGGTTGAGCCCGAAGAATCATTGCCACCCGCGGCATTCCAGCCATCATCGCTCGCTTGGACGTAAGTCGTGCCACCCGTCGCGTTGATTGTCAAAGCTTGGAAGCCTTCGTAGGAAGCGGTAACGGTGATCGTGCCACCATTGATGTTGAGAGCGTTCGTCGCGTTGACGCCTTGTAAGCCCGCGGTGGTTCCAGTCGTTAAAGTATAGGTGCCATTGTTGATGGTGATCGAACCCGTGGTCGCATGAATGCAGTCATCCGTGAGGGATTTGACCGTGAAATCGCCACCATCGATGAAGATATTAAGCTGGGCCTTGATGCCTTTGCCCGCACTTGAAACGATGCTGCCATTGCCACCTTCAAGATAGATATAAGCTTCGGAAGAAAGCGTATTGCCCGTACCGTTAATCACGTAAGCGCCGTCTTTGATTTCGATGCCAGCGATATCGTCATCGCTCGCGTTATTGCCATAGACCGGCGTCGCCACTTCGTTATCTTCATCGACTCGGATGCAGGTCTCATCGCTTCCCTTGGTGGTGAGCGTGAAGGAACCTAAATCATCGGCGCCACCCAGAATGATGGAATTATGGGCTTTGATCGCGTGGGAGTAAGAAGTAATCGCCAAAGTAGCTTTGGCCGCTTCGACTTTAGAGTCCGAAGCGATGCCGCTATTGTACGTTGAGGTCACATTCAAACTACCCGCGCCTTTTATCTGCAATTTCTTGTTGGAGAAAATCGCGGCTTTATCATCGCCTAATTCCAGCGTCGACTTCCGCGAATCCAAAATGACGTTTGAAGAATCTTTGAGGGCTTTGACATCGAGCTTGCTCGAGGCAACCGAATAAATCGGACCCGGATACATCGTGGTGGATGTCGTTCCCGAAGCCACCACATAGGTCGAACTGCCTTTCGAAGTGATATTGACTCCATTAAGAACGAGTTCAACCGTATCTTCGGCGGTGGTTTCTTCGGCATTGACGATGATTGAGCCATCGCTCAACGTGCCGCTTAAAACATAAGTGCCAACGCTCTTAATCACAATTTGGTTCTTGCTGTTGTCGATGGTGACGTTGCTCGAGGAACAAGTCGAAGCGCCATCCGCTAACGCGATCGCGACTTTGCCATCTTCGGCCGTGTAGCTTGTCGAGGTGGCAGTCGAAGAAGCCGTGGTATAGGAGGCAGTCGTATTGCTTGAGGTCTGGGCACTGCCACCACCCGCGCTTTCGGAAGTAACGCTCGCGGTCGAGGTGGTTGTCGCCGTGCTCTTGGACGTCGCGAGGGTGCAGCTGCCTAAGAGTAACGCCACCGCTAAGGGCAAGAAGCCTTTCGCAAAAAATCCTTTTTTCATGTTGTAATCCTCCTACCCTATCTTTATTAGAGGGTTTGACTTTGAAGGGCGACGCCATTCACGAGGAAACTCGCACCTTCTAAAATAGTAACGACCAAAGCGCCCGAATTCTTGGTAATAATTGGCTGATCACCCAAAATGTTGGTGGCAGTAATCGATCCAGCTACTGTGATAGCAAGATTTGCCCGGGCGACATTTTGAGCGGTATCGACAACGATTTTCGCTTCGCTATCCACCATGATGGATCCACTCCAAGGATCATCACTGGTCCCACTGCCATCCGAAAAATCAAGGGCTTGCTCTCCGACGCCTTTGACCGTCAAAGTGCCACTAAATTCTGTCGGGGTATCTTCGCTGTCATTCGTGAAGAAGTCATGGCCATGGAGACCATCGGCCGCGGCAGCGATCGTAATATCTCCCGCCCCATAAAGAAGGATGTCATCGCCCTTTGCCCCATGACCCATCGCGGAGAGAAGATAAAGATTTCCCGCTCCGCCAAGCCGGAGATTGTTGCTACTTTCAACCGCTCCTGCTGCTCCGTTAATGTAATTCACTGTGCCCGAGACCGTTTCAAGGGCGAGATATTTCGCATCATTGCTATACGTGATAGCGCAGGTTTTATCATCATCGGATTCGATATAGGCTTGATTGAGTTTGATGACCACGCCTTTATAGTCGGTTAAATTGCTGGGATTAGCGACGACGATTTTGCCCTTGAAATAGCCACTGACGGTATAGGTGGCTTTCTTCGCGGAAACACCGATGGTCCAGGTATTGCTGGTTTCATCATAAGTCGGTGCCGTGCCATTGGTGGTTTGAACTAAAGAAAAATCCCCATAGTTCGAGCGGACATCTTGCGAGGAAGAAGAGGAAGAAACGAGAGTTGAAGTCGACGTTTCATCCGAGGAAGAGGTTGTCGAAGAAGCCTCGCCTGAAGAAGAGACTTCGCTGGTGGAAGAAAGACTTTCACTCACGCTCGATGCCAAAGCCGATGAGGTACTTGAGCTCGTGCTCAAGGCGTTGTTACAGCCCGCCAAAAGGAGCGAAGCTGCCAATAAGGTGATTTTTAAAGAGGAGTGTTTCATGATTTTTCCCTCCACTAGATTAAGAAGCATCCCGCGTTTTTTATTGGTAAAACCTCTTCGCTGCTCTCTTTTTCGCTTGAAAAAGTAAGCCAATGGGAACGAAAAACTTGCTTCAGTTATCCCCTGCGAAAAAAGAGACTATACTATGCGCGTATGTAAGGAGGATTTTACCGATTATGGCAGAAATCACAAAGAAAAAGACCTTCAGCATGGTCGCGGGCATTTGCTCGTTTGTCGTCGGAGCGATGGCTCTCATTTACGCCATCTACGAATTGGTTTATGGCATTCAAGCCTTCGGAGGGGATTACGATAAGCACGTCGCCGTTGGGATCTTCGATCTTCTCGAATGCGTCATCCTCGTCGGCATCGCCGGAGTTGGCGTTCTCTTCGGTTTCAAGCTTCTTGCCGGAAGTAAACTTGACGCTTCAACCAACCCGATTTTCAACGCTTGGTTTGTCTATATGGCAGGTTTGTACGAAATCAATGTCATCTTTTCGGCCATCGAAAACCTGATCCTTGGGACGAACAACGCCTATTGGATTGGCTACCTTGTCGTCGCCAGCCTTTTCTTGATTGGCACCATTGTGATGATGTTCGTCAGCAAAACTCAAAGCGGTCTCAATTCGTCAATCTTTTTCTTCGTTGGCATCGGCTGCATGCTTGTCGCCGATGGTTATGGCATTAACCAATGGTGGGTTGGCGTTCTTTATGGCTTATCCTTCTTAGCGATTGAAGTCATGGCAGTCTTAGCGCGCATCTTCGAAGACAATTTAGGCCGTTAATCCGTTTCACTTCCAAAACCAAATCAGAGGCTGTAGCAAAACCGAGGGGTTGAGTTACAGCCTTTTTTCTTCGGAAGATTCTCGGTCAGGTGGCGAAAACGGTTTTAAAATAGAACAACGTTTAGCGAAGGAAAACCGCAGGACGAGAAACGAATCCGATCCTCAAGAAAGTCGTGGTTCCTATTCGCTAACCCGATCGGATGAAAGGGAAACGAAATGTTAGTAAACAAATTTATCAACTTTTTTTCTTAACCAAGGTTTGAGCCAAAGAGGGTCGTTTTCTGACATTAATTATAAAAATCTTTGCAAAAAGCCCATCGAATTTCCATTTCCATTTATGGCGGAAGAAGAACCGGAGCTTTTATTGAGCCTTTCTACAAGCAAAAACCTGTAAATTTTTACGTTTTAGTTTAAAATGACATGCAGAGCAAAAAGTGAGAGGGGAGTCCCTTTTTGACTTTTTGCTAATCCTATGGAAGCAGAAAGTCTTGGTCCCTATGTCGCCCAAAGGCGACGAACGCTGAATCTTCGGCAAAACGATGTTGCCGAAGCTTTAGGCTACACCACCCAAGCCATTTCAAGTTTTGAGATGAGCAAGTCTCAAATTTCCGTCTTGGTCTTACCTGATTTAGCGAATCTTTTACTGCTTTCCTTAGATGATCTCCTTTCTTTGAACCCCAATCCCGGACCTTTCGGTGAGAAAAACCCTAAGGCTGATCCCGTTCTCTTAAAAAAGAATCTGATCGCTTTACGAAAAAAGAATCAGCAAAGTGTCGTTCAAGAAGCTACGATTCTTCATGTCACAAAACGAACGATAACCAATTACGAAAATGGTTCCACTGTCATTTCTTTATCCTGCCTCATGGCTTTATTGGAACACGAGCACCTCCAGCCTTCGGATTTTTTCTACACTAACCTCGAAGCGCTCGCTCTTCCGAAGCGAAAGAAGCGGAATCATGATTTCTTTTCCGCTCCTTTCGTTGTTCTTGCCGTCGTCGGAGTCGTCGCCGGTTGCACCAGTCCCTTATGGGCTCAGCAACTTCGAGCGGTAACCCCGAGCTCCTATTCAACCGACGCTTCATCAAATGAAACCAACTCCATTGCTTCAAGTTCAAGTGGCGTCTCTTCGAGCGAAACCACCAGCAAAACCCCTGCATCTTCTTCTGAGACCTCTTCATCAAGCTCGACAAATGGGTCTTCCTCATCCTCGAATTCGTCTTCTTCGACTTCAAGTTCATCCTCCAGCTCTTCGAACGCTTCAAGTTCATCGAATTCTTCAAGCTCTTCAAGCTCTTCTAGCTCCTCAAGTTCCTCCAGTTCGTCTTCTTCAAGTTCGTCAAGTTCCTCAAGCTCTTCGAGCTCCTCAAGTTCCTCCAGTTCGTCTTCTTCAAGTTCGTCAAGTTCCTCAAGCTCTTCGAGCTCCTCAAGTTCCTCGAGTTCGTCAAGTTCATCCTCTAGCTCATCCTCCAGTTCGTCTTCAAGCTCGTCTTCGAGTTCCTCGACTTCCTCAAGCTCCTCAAGCTCTTCAAGCTCATCCTCCACTAGCGATGATCTCTCGCCTTACCTTCCTGGCTTGAAGAAAATCACTGTCGTTCTTCAAGGCGATGATGCCAAAACTATTTTGGCTCGGCAAAACTACACGATCGGCTTCAATTCGTGGGGTTTCGCTTTTCAAAGACAATATGTTTACGACTTTGTTCTGGACGCCCCCACGGGAGTGAGTTTGGAAAAGAGCGATACAAGCAACGCTTCTTTACGCACGCTCAGTATCGGTGAAAATGCTCCAGATGGCGCGACTTTCAGCGTTCAAATAAAAGCCTATGCGGTCGGACACGAAGATGAGCCTTGCTATGGTACTCCCCGTAGTTTCACCATCTATAATCCCCCGGGCAAAGACATCACCACCGATTTGCCTGGCCTCAAGCGAATTGAGCTTTTATGCAATGGCACTTCAATCGAAGAAGCCGCCTTGACAGGCGGGACTTCTTATGCCCTCTCTTTTAAGACGGACCCGGTAGATTATCTTTCGAAATTTAACGCCGGGGTATCTTATCTTCAAGCGGATGGCTGGAGTTCAAACAATGTTTTTAGCATCCCCACAACCGTTGATGACTCCTCACCCGATTGGTTCTCCGTAAGTATCTCAAATGACTTTGGCGGCCGTTACTTCTATTTCCCTTGTCCGACACATGTACCTTCAACAACGGTTCGCAGTGCCTATAACTTCCCGGGATTAAAAAACATCTACCTCACTTGTCATGGCCAGCAAATGACCCGTTCGACTGGAGGTAGCTTTGATGTCGAGGTCAACTACGATTCCGATCTTACCTACGACGATGCCCACTATCTCCTTAAAGTTGATGGGACCATCAACGGGACTCAAGGGGTTACTTATGCCGTCTCTTCAGTCAACGGGCCCATTCACGTCACGGTCCCGAGCTCGGGATTCACGCCTTATAACTTCGATTCCTTTATTGTTAGC
Organism: Bacillota bacterium; assembly: GCA_036822315.1. Lineage (GTDB taxonomy): Bacteria > Bacillota_I > Bacilli_A > RFN20 > CAG-826 > UBA4951. The sequence continues at coordinate 14,849 of DAISHV010000032.1, forward strand.
CTCTATTCCATCTATGATCTCAACACGGCTTTCTCCTCAGCCCCTTTCTATATCTTATTCGCGGATTAAGCCGATAAAATCTGATTTTTCAAATTTTTTTCCTTACCTAATCCAATCTTTTTCCCCGTCCCGAAAAACCTTTGTTTGTCGTTTTTCAGGTTCATCCCTATGATGTGGGTGTCCGGAACAGAAACGCAGCACGTTTCTCGAGATGCATCTCCAATCTTGTATCCCCTTAGTGGGGCAAAAAGGAGAAGTTTGTTTATGGAAATCACCCGCAAAAGCCTTATGGTTTTATGGATGTACGAGACTTTGATTCAAGACGGAAGTATCCGCAAAGACATCGCCTTACAGAAAGAAGATGTGAGCGATATCTCGTTTAAACGTTACGTCTCTACGCTTCGCCAATACCTTCTCGCCTATCATCCGTCTTGGCGCTTAATCTATCGCAAGAGCGAAACCTGTTATCGCTTGGTTAAAGCCCAAGCTTAATAAAGCAAACAAAAAGGATGACCTCATGTAGGGATCATCCTTCACGTGGCGTAACGAAAGGCTAGTCAGCTAAGGTGCCCATCGGATCCCACGGATGAAGATGCTTTGGCTCTTTCTCCGCGGCGGCACGCTCAGCGGGGCTCAGATACTTCTTCAAAACCACCGCTTGATAGACAAAGGTGTCAAACCATTCCTGGCTCATGACGTAATAACCGGCATTGCCGTTATCGCCGCCCCAGGAATTCTCGATCTTCCACTTGGTCGCTTTCTCTTTCTTGAGATTAACGCCGGTGATCACCATCGCGTGGTTCATCGCCGAATGCCAATAATCCAGCATCTTCGCCTTATCGAACTTGATGTCGATATTGAAGGCGTTGACATAATCAAAAGCCTTCGAATCCCAAGCGAAGCTATTCCGATCACGGTAGAAACCGACATCGCTGCCAAACCAAACCGGTTCGCCATCTTTCAGTTGGGCGATGATCAATTCCTTCATCCGTTCCATCGTGACGTTGAGATGGTTGATCCGCTTGCCTTCGAGGACGTTACCAAGATAATCGATGGTGTAGTTCTGATTGAAAGGCTTATCCGCGGTGGGCGAATTGATGAGCGATTGATACTCATCGATCTTCGCGCCGATGTACTTGTCGAAGAAGGCTTTCGGGGTCAAATTCTCTTCGACGTGGTAGCCTTTATCGTTGGTATATTCGAAGTCAAAGCTCTTCGGCGGAACGCCAAAGGAATTCAGGAACAAGGCATAAATCTTTTCCATCGTCTGCTCCTTGAGGGTGCGGGCGCGGAAGACTTGGCCATTCCGTAATAGAGGAGCGGCTTCAGCGGCAAAGTCACGAATCGCCGCATTCACAAGCCGATCGCCTTCCATCGTGTTATTGCTTTGGAAGGTCTCCGGGAAGACTTCTTGCGGCATCACGCCGTATTTTTTGACCAAGTTGACGAACATATCCCACTGGCCACCATCGCTCACGGGGTTCGAAAGAATGAACGCGAGTTCGCGGTCATCATGATCGCGGGCGCCGAGGGCAAGAATCATCTCAAGGGCGAAATTGCTTTTTTCGATTTTATCGTAGAGCGAGATGTAATTCTGCGAGAGTTCAAACTTGCTTAAAGAGCATTCTTTCGCCACGATTTCCCTTAGGACATTAAGCCCCGCGAAAATCCAGCAACGGCCTGAAGCTTTTTGATTGGCCACGGGCAAAGTCTTGAGATCAAGCGAGAATTCATTGGCCACCGAGACCAAAGAACCCGGATCAAAAATAACGCTCGAAATCGGATTGCGGCTTAACGCGTGCCGCATCACGACGTTCTTAGGATCTTTCTCGTATTTCGCCAAAATCGTCGTGGTCCGCGTTTCGTCAAGCGCACCTTCTACAATCGCCATGATTTCTTCTCCTTTGTTTAAAAAAACGAAAAATGTCTTCCTTATTGTAGCGGTTTCGCTTTAATAGACAACAAAAATGCCACTAGGAGAGACTCGACGAAATCACGCTCGTTTTGCTAGTCATATACGAACTGACCGAACTTAGTTCTTTTAAGTTGGCCCCGGCAAGAGAAGCGACAAACGAAGAATACTTTGTCGAGCTTAAAAAGCCATCGCTCACCACTTTTTTAATCGCCGAAGCGTAGCTCGGACGATAAACGCTGACATCGTATTGAAGCGAAGAATTCGAAAGGATCGTGCACCAATAGAGCGGGTTGGTATTGGAGGAATCGTGGCTGGTTGACGTGTGATAGGGTTTATAGGAAACGAGCGTTGAGGAAGTCCCGTTCACGCTCGCGCCAAACGCCCAATCCCAGTCGTAAGGAAGGTAGACGGCTTTGTTATCGCTAGGACGGAAATAAATGAAATAGTTATTGTAGTTATTGCGCTGATCATCAAAGTTCCCCAGGCAATATGACACTCCTTCAAACGTGAGGAATTCGGCAACATCCAAAACGTTTTCAAGAGCGTTTTGCGAGGATTTTCCCGTTTTGACGTTGTTGACAACGTTGATGAAATTGCTCATTTTCGAGAAGTCGCTCGCTTCACCGTTATCGTTGGTTTTAAGTTGGTAATTGGGATGATAAAGGTTGTAGCAATCCTCCACCCCAATCTTGCCTGAGGCAATCCGAGTTCCATTCGCCAGCCCCCCGCTCGTCGTTGAGGTCACCGCGCCGGAAATCGTCAAATCCGCTTTGATGTAGCTATTGTTCTCTTTGTAGGTCGAGCACTTATAAAGATCGCCACCCCAATCCTCGCTCGCGAAATGGTGCTCGATGAAAACATCGTCGATCGCCTCGATCGCTTCATACGAAGAAGTCTTCGAGGATTTGTCATCCTTAAAGGTCAAAGAAGACCATTTGGCTTTCGGGGCAACGATCCCCTCTTGCTCGAAAACGTGGTAGCAATAAATCTCTTGCGAATAGGTGACGGGCGTATTGCCATTGCGGGGAAGATACTTGAGGTCAAGTTTCTCCATCGAGGCAAAACGGCGGTTCTTCCTCGCTTTTCTTTCGGCGGCATCCGTCCAGGTGTGTTTAAAAGAAGTGAAGGCGGTTTCCGAATAAATCGCATCATCAAAGGTGCACTTAAAAGAGACTTTGAAATGGCAGACATCGCTGATGGTCCCATCGCTCGAACAAATCTCGGTTCGTGAGGTGTTGCCCTTCATTCGAACCCCCACCTCATCATAGGTATAGGTTTTCCCATTCAGCGTGGCGCTAAACGTCGCAGGGAAATACACATCGGCATATTTCTCGTCGTAGTTATAGCCATAGTTACTAAGGGCATAAAGCGAAGCGTTCGTGAATTT
>DAISHV010000033.1:0-1586 GCA_036822315.1 Bacillota bacterium
TTTTTCGAGGCTCTACCCTTCCAGGTGGTGGGATCCGCTTCGCTTTGGATCTATATGATTCATGAGAACATTGGCTATCTCATTATCAATTCCTTTTACGCCCTTGATACCTCGCTTTATCCCGTTGGGCTCTACCTCGCTTTGATCTATGCGTTCCTTGGTGGCATTCTCTTGAATGCTCTCTATGAGAAGGCTCTTTCTTCCTTTAGGAAGAGAGCCTCGCTATAATCAGTAACGTACAAAGGAAAGGAATTCCAAAAAATCATGGTCAAATTAGTGTTGATTCGACATGGCGAATCCGAATGGAATTTGGAAAACAAATTCACGGGTTGGACTGATGTTGATCTCTCCGAGAACGGAGTGAAAGAGGCGCATGCCGCCGGTCAGCTTCTGAAGAAAGATGGTTATACTTTCGATGTCGCGTATTCCTCGGTTTTGAAACGGGCCAATCGCACGATGGACATTGTCCTTGGCGAGTTGGGCGAGAGCAAAATTGAAAAGCATTATTCCTGGCGCTTAAATGAACGCCACTATGGTGCTCTTCAAGGACTCAACAAAGCCGATTCGGCCAAGAAGTGGGGCGACGAACAGGTCCACATCTGGCGCCGCAGCGCTGACGTTCAGCCTCCGAAGCTCACTCCGGATGATCCGCGTTTCCCGGGCAACCAAGCGAAGTATCAGGACCTCGTGAAGAGCGGGGCGATGAGCGAAGCCGATTTGCCGTTAACCGAATGCTTAGTCGATACCGCGAAGCGGGTTAAGCCCTACTTCGACGAAGAGATCGCTCCGGCCCTCAAGAAGGGTGAGAAAGTCTTGATCGCCGCCCATGGCAATAGCTTACGGGCTCTTGTGATGGAACTTGAGCATCTGACCGCTCAGCAAATCGTCAGCGTCGAGATCCCGACGGGCAAACCGCTTGTCTACGAACTCGATGAAAAGACTCTTAAAGTCTTGAATAAGTACTATCTCTAATTCGCTAAAAAAATAAAGGCGGAATATCCTACGTGGACACTCCGCCTTTTTTATTTGCTGATGTAGCCTTTTTCTTGAAGGAAGAAGAACAATTCTTTTATGGCTCCAGTCTCAGGGGAGGAGCTGAAGAGACGATCGATTTTCTGGGCTTTGTTTTTCGAGGAAGCTGCGTGATAAAGCGATAAGAGGAAACGCTCCCGTTCTTTTTCGGGAAGCCGGAGACCGCCGAAGTCGTAATTCTTTTTAAAAGGCGGGACTTCGCTCTTGGCGATTTTGTCTTTCATGATGTCTACCGCCGAATTGATAAAGCTGGGGATCTCATAAATGGGAAGATAATCCATCCCGAGCCAATCACCGACCGTTTCAAGAGTTCGAATGAGGACGTCTAAAGCCGATTGCGGAACAATCTCGCCATAAGATAAAGCCTTACGGATCTTTTCAAAATCATAAGGGTGCTTTTTAGCTAAGCGAAGAGAAAATTCATCCGAAATCCCTGCAAAAGCCTCATTCTTTTTGAAAGTGAAGCCGAATCCCCAGGCATCGTGGAAAGTCTTTAAAGCGTCGTTATAGCCGAGCTTCATATTATCGGATTCGACCTTGCCATCGAAGTCCAT
>DAISHV010000033.1:1686-11054 GCA_036822315.1 Bacillota bacterium
ACCACATCGACTTCTTTTAAAGAAGGATAAGCGGTGGTGACGACACCGAAAGTGATGGGCGAAGCTTTGATTTTTGCCGTATTGATGGTGGCTTTGACCAGTGTTTCGAGCGGGGTGATGTCCGCTCCGCCGTTTTTGATATAGGTTTTAGCGAAAGCGATTAAACGCTTATTGAGGTTAGGATCCTGAAAGACTCGGCGGTAGAAATTCATTCCGTTGACCATGACTTTGTCCGCGGCCATGCTTTTCCAGAGATTTTCAGCTTTTTCGAAATCGTCCATCACGACCATTGCACCATTAATGCTGCCGATGGAAGTTCCCGTGACGATATCAAAATGAATTTGCTTTTCCCGCAAATACTTCCAGACGCCGACTTCATAACTGCCGAGGGAGCCGCCTCCGCAGAGAACAAGTGCTCGTTTCATAACGGAGTTATTGTAAAAGGTTTTTCCTCAAAACAAAAGGGAAGCCGCTCGGAAGGGCTCCCCAATGAATCTAAAGTGAAATAGAGGATTAGAATTCGGCCTTCCAAAGACCATGGAGGTTGCAGAAGGCATAGACGGTGCCGTGTTCAACATCGGCAAACTCAGCTTTCGCTTCAACTCCTTCGTGCGGAAGGAAGACGAACTGGACGTTGCCATCATGAACTAAAGCAAACCACTCAATGTGGTGGACGGCAGTCATCGGATGGGGGACGCTGCCGCATTTGGCAACTAACTTACCGCCTTCATGGGCAACCACCGGGACGTGTTTCTCACTTCCGGCATCAGCGGTCTTCGGTGTGAGCTTCGTCATGGCAGCTCCGCAGCACGAGAGAGTGCCGCCACCCTTGACTAACAAAGCAACGACGTTTCCGCATCTTTCACAGCGATAAAATTCAAATTCTTCCATAGGTTTACTCCTTGTTACACCTTCAATATACCTTGCTTTATTGCCTTTGAAAAGTGGAATGCTCTTCCAAAAATAGTGTCGCGATTTTTCGCCTTTATCACTGACAAGTGAGTATAATGTCAGGGATGAAGCGGAAATATTCGGCTCAATTTGTTTCGACCTACACCAAAGCCAAGGCGCTTTCTTCGCGGGCTTTTGAAAAGCAATATCTTCGTTCGATCAAGGATCCATCAACACTTCATTTTCAATTGAAGATCGGTGCCTATCCTTGTTTTTATTATCAAGACTCATGCCAAAATCTTTTGGTCAATGATCTATTGGCTAAAAATGCCGAGTTGAACTCGCTTTTATCCTCACTCACCCCATTAGAATTTCAATGGGCGCAAGAAGACGCTCTCGTCAAAGAAGTGCGGTCCTCACTTTCTCTTGATAATATCCCTTGCGATTTCAAAAGCGCTTTTGAAGCCATTCACATCTTCCATGGTGGCCTAGGCGAAGTCGGCGCCCTTTCGTCGAACTATCTTTTAATCGCCGATGGGGTTACTTTCCCCTTAAAAGAATTGGAAGACGTCCGACGCCTCTATGATTTCCTGATGCGGATATCCCTCAATAAAGTTGAGCGACCTGACACCGCCCTCTTCCGCAATAAGCCTCATGTCGAAGATGACATTCGCCTTTCTTTCATTGCCAAAGGGGACGAAATCAAATATGCCCTTAAAGAAGCGTTATCGATTTTCGAACTCCCTGATTTCAATATCTTTGTCAAACTGGCCTTATTTGACTTTTTCTTTGAATACGCTCACCCCTTTAACGCGAAAAATAATCGGATGCTGCGCTTCATCGATAGTTACTATATTCATAAGCAAATATCGAAGTACTATTGTTTCTTCCTTTCGCAATGCGAAGAAGAATCAATTTCGACGCTCAAGAAATCCTTCCGTCTTTGCGTCGATCCCCGCAATCGGAGCGATCTAACCACGTTCTGCAATGCTTTTTTGGCGGTCCTCTCCTCGGAATATGACCAACGCATCTATGCCTTAAGACGGCAAAAGCAAAGCGTCGAAAGCCTTAAAAAGCACTATAGCGGTTTGATTGAGGAGCCTTTATTGAGTTTCTTAATTGATGGTACCGTTTTCTTGCCCTGCGGAACCTCCGCTTACGATTTGGCTTCCTTGGGCGAAGTCAGTAGTCGCACCATCTTGCGCGCCTTGGCTGAGGCCAAGAAAAAGGGATTCATCAATGAGAATCCCTTAGGCAAAACGATTCATTACACCTTGAAGGTTCAATAAGGACGATCGAAGGTGACGACGAAGTAACGTTCAGGTGTTTGTCCGGCGAAATGGGCTTCTAAGGTTTTCATAATGAGATCTTGCGTAACCTTTTCGTCGTAGGGTAAAAGGACATCGAAGATAACATTGATGTGAGTGGGCCCGACCACAATTCGGAAATCGTGGTATTTCAGATCGTTCGAGATGCCTTTTAAGACTTCGGCGACTTCTTTCGAAATCTGATCGGTCAACGGATCGCCTATGGCGACCGGGTCCATATGAATGGTGATGTCACAATGGTATTTGTGTTTGATTTCTCGTTCGACATCATCAATAAGGTCATGGGCTTCGATCATCGGCGTATTCTGGTTAATTTCGGCATGGAGTGAAACAAAGTATTTGGTCGGTCCATAAGAGTGACAGAGGATATCGTGGACACCCAAGATCCCCTTATGGGATTTCACATCGCTGACGATATTGTTCACCAATTCTTCGTTTCCTTTTTCGCCAATCAAAGGATCAGCGGTATCTTTGATCATCTTGATGCCACTATAGGCGACAAAGAGGGAAACGATGATGCCCATATAGCCATCGAGGAAGTTCCAATGAAGAGGGCTATAAGAAAGAATGCCCGAGATCATGATGGCGAAAGTGGCGATAGCATCGGTTAAAGAATCGAGAGCGGTGGCTTTCAAAGCTTCACTCGAAATGGCTTTCCCCATCCCGAAATTCACATAGCTTTGAAGAAGTTTTAAGCCCACCGAAGCTGCCAAAATGATAATGGCGAGAAGGTCATAGTCGACCAACTCTTGGGCGACAATCTTGCTTAAGGAGTCTCGGAAGAGTTCAACGGCCAAAACCAAAACGATAGTGGAGACGACGAGGCCCGAGATGTATTCCAACCTCTCGTGGCCGAAAGGATGTTCCTTATCGGCGGGTTTTGCAGAGATTTTGAAGCCAATGAGGGTGACGAGAGAGGAGGCCATATCCGCTAAGTTGTTAATGGCATCGGCGACCAAAGCGATCGGCAAGATGGAAGTGGTCTTTTGCAAAATGAAAGCCGCGGTTAATTTCATCGCGACCAGAATCAAGTTCGAGATGATGCCAAAGATGGCGGCAACTTTGCCGTGTTTGACCCGAATGGATTCTTCACCAACGTTGGTGTAGTCCTTAATAAAGAGACGACGTAAGAGAGTGATCATAAAGTTTGCCTTGACGTCTAGTTTAAGGCTTCTTAACCAAATTACAACTATTAAAATATCTAGATATTATCGAATGAAAACTGTCAAAAAGACTTAACCGCGGTTAACATTTCTTCTGGCTGAGGAATCAAGGGACTTTTCTCCTTCATTTTCAAGATTAGCGGAGTTTAAAAGAATTACATCTAGTTTTCAAAACCAAATGTCTTGATTTTAGGAACCGCCTCTTCTAACATTAAGCGTATGAAAGCAAAAGATATCGAACTTCCGAATTACACCAAAACCCAAGAACTGTGGAATTCCATCACCCATGGTCTTGGCACCGTTTTAACGTTGATTTTTGGCCCCTTCTTATTGATTAAAGCCGCGAAAACAGTTGATTCCTGGTCGATTGTTGCTTGTTCGATTTTCGTTTTCGCCCTTCTTTGCCTCTATACGTTCAGCTGCCTTTATCATGGTTTGGCTAAGAACACGGCGAAGAAAGTGCTCCGGGTCATCGACCACGATATGGTCTTCGTTCTCATCATGGGGACTTACGCCCCTTATTCCTTGATTAGTCTTCGTCTTTATTCTCAGGCGTGGTGCTGGGCGATCTTCGGCTCGTGCATTCTTTTAGGCATTATCGGCATCGTCCTTAATAGCTGCAACCTGAAAAAATTTGCCATTTTCTCGATGATTGATTACATCTTGATGGGCTGGATCATTGTAATTTCGATGTGGGGCCTAGTTCAATCGATGGGCGGCTTCTTCCCCGGCGTGTTTTTGCTGCTACTCGGTGGCATCTCCTATACCGTCGGCGCCGTACTTTATGGAGTTGGCAAAAAGCACAGCCCGTGGTGGCATACTGTCTTCCACGTTTTCGTCCTGGTTGGCACGATCTTAATGTTTATCTCAATTTACTATAACGTTGTCGCCTAAAAGAAAAGGAAATCGTCTATAATTGACCCGTAAGGGTCTTTTATGTATCACCATCATTCACGTCATCACATTATTGCTTGGGGGATTGCTTGCGTTTTTCTATCGAGTTGCTCCTTAACTAGCGCTAGTACCGGTTCCTATTCCTACCAAAGCGGGACTCTTTTAGAGAAAAAGGATTTCTCTTCTATTCTTTATCATGATTTTTTCTATCAAAGCCAAGGAGGCGCTTCGGATGCCCTTCTTTCGAAAGGCAGCGAAAAATGCCTGGTTATCCCTGTCGCCTTTAGCGACTATTCTTGGTCGGAGAAACGGCTTCAAGATTTGAACGTCGCATTTAATGGTACCAGCGAAGAAACCCATTATTGGGAATCGATCAAAAGCTTCTACCACAAGTCTTCCTTTTCTCAACTCGATTTCTCGTTCAGCATCATTTCGCCTTACACCGTTGATTCTACCGCCGCGGACTTCCTCATTAAGAGCAATGACATCAATTCTTCCAAGAGTTCTGTCAGCAGTCTTATGGCTTCAGCGATCGCCGCCTATAAAGAGAAAACAGGGGACTTTTGCAAGGATTTCGATGTCGATGGCAACGGTTTCATCGATGCGGTTTATCTCATCTACGCTTGCCCCGACTACGCGAGCGCTAAAGATCTTGGCGCCAGTGATTTAGCGGAGCGGCAAGGCTATTGGGCTTATACGGCTCGCGATTCGGCGACTCGTGCAAACCCCGCTTCGCCCGTCGGACGTTCTTTCACTTGGGCCTCCTATGATTTTATGTATCGCGGTGTGACTGAACGTCGCTCGAATGAAAGCGACATCCAAGTGGATGCCCATACCTACATTCACGAAACGGGACACCTTCTAGGTCTTGATGACTATTATTCCTACACGCCCAACGAGGACGATTACACGAACTTGAACTATAAGTACTACACTCCAACGGGCGGATTGGACATGATGGATCTCAACATCCTCGACCACGATGCTTGGAGCAAACTGGCTTTAGGATGGAACAAACCTTATGTCGTCACTTCAGACTTGCCCTTTCCATTAACCGTCGAACTCGAAGAAAGCCAAATCCAAGGCGATTGCCTTTTGATCCCCGCCTATGGCGAAAGTTATAACGGCAGCGCCTTTGATGAGTATTTGCTGGTTGAGCTGTATACTCCGGATGGCCTCAATACGCTCGATGGGGAAACCAAATACGCTTCGGCCTATAAGTATCCCCAAGGTTTCTTTATGCCTGGCGTTAAAATCAGCCACATCGATGCGCGAATTGCCCGCAACCAAAGCAAATCCTTCACCTACCTCCAAGACCTCAGTAATTTCAAAACTTTATTAGCCTCATCAACCTCTTCTTCCTATTATCGGGTCGCCGCTTCCAATACGCCGAATCGGAGCGTTAAGGATGGCTATCGTTTAATTCATCTTCTTGAAGCGAGCGGTGTGAACACTTTCGTCAACAAAGACTATGCGACCTTATGGAATAACGAATATTTTTACGCCAACAACACTTCGCTTTTCGTTCCTGAAGATGGCCGAAGCGATTTTTCGATGAAGAAGTTTGCTTCCTTCTTTGAAAATCAGCAAAGTGTCGCCGCACCCGCGAGTTCGAGTATTTCTACTTTGTCTTCCGTTTCTTCCAGCGTCACTTCGACGAGCGTCGGCCTCTTCAATAGCGGTAAAGCCTTTGGCTATGATCTTCGCATCAATGGGATTAAAGGCAATAATGTCGCCGGTGTTGTAACGTATAAAGTCTCGTTAACGATCACAAAGGCATAGAGACTTTATGCGGGCTCGCGCTATAATCAACGAGCGCAGGAAATGCAGCGGATATGTCACGGAAAAAAGAGAGTGCGTTACTTTTAGAAAATCGAAAGGCCCATTTCGAATATTTTCTTTCGGATTTTATGACGGCGGGTTTGGTTCTCACCGGCACTGAAATCAAATCGTTAAGGGCGCGTAACGCGGGCATCACGGATGCCTATGTCTATGTGAAAAACGGTGAAGCTTTTATCGCTAATATGCATATTGCCGCCTATAAAGAGGGTAACATTTTTAATGTTGATCATCTTCGGGACCGCAAACTCTTATTAACAAAAACGGAACTACGCCGTTTGGGCAATAACCTTAAAGGTGGAGGCTACACTTGCGTTCCGACCAAAGTGTTCTTAGCTCATGGTTATGCTAAAGTAGAGATAGCCCTTGCCAAAGGCAAACAACTTCACGATAAACGCAATTCCATTAAGGAACGCGATTTAGGAAGAAAGATGACCGCGATCCGTCATGGCGATGATGGAGAAGGAGAATGAGCATGGATTATTCTGCAATCTTGGAATATCTCAAAGAGCGTGACATGACGATGAGTCGTTATGAACGTGAAGATTGGGATCATTTTGTCGAAAAGATTCATCTTCAACTCTCCGTTCCTTTTATTCACATTACCGGCAGCAATGGCAAAGGCTCGACAGCGAACTATCTTTATCAGATTTATCAAGCGGCCGGTTATAAGACCGCACTATTCTCGAAGCCTTATTTTTATAAGGTCAACGAGATGATCCAAATCAACGGCAAAACGATATTAGACGCGGATTTTGCAAGGATTTTCACCGCTAAAGAGAAAGAAATCAAAGCTAGCAATCTCTCCTCTTTCGAGATCGAAACCTATATCGCTTTTGCTTATCTCAATGAGCAGAAGCCCGATATTGCAATCATCGAATGTGGCATGGGCGGAGCAACGGATAGCACCAATCTTCCAGAGGCGATTCCTTTATTGAGCATCATCACGACCATCTCACTTGAACATACGGCTTTCTTAGGACGAACCGTGAGTGAAATCGCGCTAAATAAAGGCGGCATCATCAAAAAGGATTCTCCGATTCTCGTCGGGCAACTTGAAGAGAGCGCCGATAACGTCATTAAGGATATTGCGAAACGTCAGCATTCGCTGTATTACCGGGTTGATGCCTATCATAACGAAGTCTATGACAAGCCTCATTATCGTTTTGAATATCAGCCTTATAAGGATTTAGAGATCTTAACGCCAGCCAAATATCAATTAGGGAACGCTTCAATGGCGGTGGAAGCCGTCAAGATTCTCGAGGCGAAGCTCCCCGTGAGCGAAGACGCGATTCGCCATGGGCTTTTATCGAAGCCCCTTCCGTGCCGGATGGAACGTCACCATAACATCGTTCTCGATGGCGCTCATAATCCTGAGGCAGTTGAGGCTTTAATGAATTCTTTGGTCCCGATGGCGGAAGGGAAGCCCATTCACGTGGTTTTCGCTTCGCTTCGCGATAAGAATATCGCCGTCGAACTTCCGCGGATTGACCGGGATGTTGCCGAAATCGTTTTAACGACCTTCCCCTCTGAACGCGCTCGGAACGAAGAAGACTACTTCCTCTACGAAGGCGATTATTCCTTTAATCCGGATTACAAAGAAGTCATCACCAATTTTTTGGTGAAATATCCCGATGATTACATTTTAATCACCGGCTCTTTGGCTTTTGCTGCTTTGGCTAAGAAATACGTTGAGGATGAACTGCGGTTATGAATAAAACGCTTTCGCCGACCCAGAAGATTACTTTCTCAGCGATGCTGATTGCTTTAGCGGTTCTTTCGACTTTCATCGCTAAAACCATCAACATGGGAGGCTTTAGCTTTCTTCGCTTTTCTTTGACCCCAGCTTTAGTCATCTATACCTCTTTAACTCTTGGACCTGTCTATGGGGCGATTGTAGGAGCTTCGGCGGATTTGATTCCGGCGTTCACCTATAGCCAAGGGGAATATAACTTCTTGATCACGATTGTCTATGTGATTCTGGGGATTTTGCCTTGGCTATTAGAAAAGATCACGCGCCATTTCCGGACCTTCTTAAAGAAGCCTTATATCTTCTATGGTGTTCTAGCGGCCATCTTTGCCATTATCACGACGATCTTTTATGCGACCGATTGGCTCGACATTAGTTTCGGAGCTGCGGCCTACTGGGGCAAGCCAACAGTCTTAGCCTTGGTCTTTGTTCTCGACGTCGGGCTCTGCGTTGGTCTCTATTACACGAATAAGTATTATCAAAAACGGATTTTGGAGCATCCTGATATCCCTTCGCCCAACGAAATCGCGAGCATCGCGCTCGTGTCCGAAATCCTCGTGATGGATTTGCTCAAAGCTTTAGCCTTCTGGGCCTTCTATACTTGGATCGCCAACGCCAAATTCGCGCTCTCATACGGATTCATCTTTTCGATGCTTCTCATGGGCTCGCCGCTTGATGTGTTAATCATTACATTCGCCGACAGTTGGCTCTTAATTTATACCAAACGTTTCATTTCTCCGGGGGCCTATTCCAGACCAACATCGGGTACAAAAGCAGATGGGGATGATTCAAGGTTTTTGGTTGACGATGAAAATCACCTTGAAAACGTTTCGGAAGAAGAAAAAGAAGATATCGTTCGAGAAAAGAAGGCAAGACGCGGATGGATCATCTTCTTTACAGTAGTTATTGTTTTAATGATAATTTGCGTTATTGTCATAAAAGTCGTTCAAAGCAAAAATCCATCTTCGTCAACCATAAGCAAATTGGCTCAGTTTTTGTCCCTTTAACATTTTTACGAAATATTTTCACGATTTTCAAATAGGGAAAAAACTTTACATTTACTTTGTTCTTGCTTTTTAAGAATAATAGCCCAAACTAAACATAGAGCAAAGGTTACACCTGATAAACACCTTCGCTCATTATGGAGGAAGATAAATGGCAGAAATCGACATTCAACGCGGCGATGGATCTATCGTCAAATGTGACCCTGAAGCAAGGACTTTGGCCTACTATCGCTACCACGTCAAGTTCACTCCGCTCGAGTGGAAAATTCTGAAATGCCTTTATGAGGCGCGGCCCAATGTGGTCGAAAGAACCGACCTCGTCAAGCTTATTTGGGGAACTGGGAAAAATTTCCCGACCCGGACCATTGACGTTCACATTTCGTCAATTCGCAAAAAACTAGCCTACATCAAAGGCGCTCGGGTTGATAGCGTCTACGGGAACGGCTACAAATTCGTTCTTTTGACTCGGTTCTAAACCCGAATAAAATGACAGGGAAAA
>DAISHV010000033.1:11154-16166 GCA_036822315.1 Bacillota bacterium
TTCTTCGCTTTGATGTTCTTCTTTTTCGAGAATCTTTGACAGTGTCTAGCAAGGCTCTCTTGCCCCAAGAGGGGCGAAGCCGTTAAAGTAATGAGCGTTAGGAAGCTCTCTCTATGGAACCCGTTAAAAAGAACGCTCGTCTTGAACAGAAGGAATCGTACAACGATTACGATGCTGCGATGGCCTTAGCTCTTTCGAGCAATAATGCCGACGTGATGCAAGCGATTGAGACTTCTTACGTTCTTCCCGTTTCTCGGGAGCTCTAATCTTTCTTCTTTTTTTGCCCTTAAGACCTGGATTCAGGTCTTTTCTTTTTTTCTGGGGTTGGGATAATGATGACATGGAAGAAAAATTTTTTAAGTCCAATGCCGTTTACCAGATTTATCCGCGGTCTTTTTGCGATTCGAATGGCGATGGGATTGGCGATATTCGCGGCATTATCTCCAAACTTGATTATTTAAAGGATTTAGGCGTCGGTATCTTGTGGCTTTCACCTGTTTATCGTTCGCCGAATGCGGACTTCGGTTACGATATTTCGGATTATCGCGATATCAATCCGGATTATGGCACGATGGCGGACATGGACCGGCTGATCGCCGAAGCCAAATCCCGCGGGATTCGGATCGTGATGGATTTGGTGGTCAATCACACCTCCGATGAGCATCGTTGGTTTCTCGAATCGCGGAAGAAAGATTCACCTTACCGTGATTATTACTATTGGCGCGAGGGCAAGAACAACAACACGCTTCCGCCGAATAACTGGACTTCGAATTTTGGTGGTAGCGCTTGGACTTATGTGCCGGAATCTGGTTCTTGGTATCTCCATATCTTCGGTAAGAAACAGCCCGATCTCAATTGGCACAATCCCAAAGTCTTAGAAGAAGTGGAAGGTCTGCTCCGGTTTTGGCTCGATAAAGGAATCTATGGATTCCGCTGCGACGTGATCAACCAAATCTGGAAAGAGAGTCTCGATGATGGCAAGAAGACGCCCTACATCATTGGCACCGAACATTATTTGATGAAAGAGGGGAATCACGTCATCCTTCAAAAGCTTTATCAGGATGTCTTTTCCCATTATGACTGCATGACCGTTGGCGAGACGTATAACGTCGATTTCAAAAATGCCCGCCGCTTCACCGATCACGAACTCGATATGTGCTTCCAGTTTGACCATATGGGGGTCGACAAAGGCAAGCTTCCGATCTGGACGAGACGATATCAACCGGCCCGATTAAAGAAGATTCTTTTTGATTGGCAAAAAGAAGTGGATTGGAATGCTAACTATTTAGAGAATCACGACCAGCATCGTTCGCTCGAGCGGTTTGGCGATACCGGGAAATATTGGAAAGAATCCGCGAGCATGCTCGCGACGCTTCTTTGCACCTTGCGGGGAACGCCCTATATCTTCCAAGGTGAGGAAATCGGCATGCTCAATTATCCGATGTTCACGCCGGAAAATTATGTCGACCCCGTCAATACCTATATTTATAATTTGCTCCGACATTATCACATCTCTCGCCGACTCGCGATGAAATGGGTGCAGAATTTTAACCGCGATGGCGCTCGGATTCCGATGCAATGGTCCAGCGCTCCTCAAGCGGGATTTTCCACCGCAAAAACCACTTGGTTGCCTGTTCATCCCCAATATCAGAGCGTCAACGTCGAAGTTGAAAAACAGGATCCTTCCTCCATCTTGAACTTCTACAAGAAGATCCTCGCTTTCCGTAAGCAGGATCCGATTCTTTGCTATGGTGATTTCGGTGCGATGGCTACTCCAAAGCCTATCATGGCTTATTTCCGTAGTTATGGTGGCCACATCGAATTCGTCCTCCTGAATTTGACGGGCAAGAAGCAAAAGCTGCCCTCGAGCATCAAAGAAATGCGGGGCGAGGTCTTGCTTTCGAACTACGTTGGAGCAGGATTCACCTTCAAAAAGTTCTTGCGTCCTTTCGAAGCCTTGATCGCTAAAATTAAGTAAAATCTCTGCAAAAGCCCCCTCTTTTTGCTTTCGATGCCCTTTAAACCCTTAAAAGGGTTTCCGTTAGAGCGCTTTCTTCGTGAACTCCGCGCGCGAGATGGCTATCATTAGGAAGCCGAAAGGAGATTTTCTTATGGAAGAAAAACATCGAACCGATTACCTCAAATGGGACGAATACTTTATGGGGATTGCCCAACTCTCGAGTTTACGGAGCAAAGATCCCTCAACCCAAGTCGGGGCTTGCATCGTCGATGATCAGCATAAGGTTGTCTCCATTGGCTACAACGGCATGCCGCGCGGCATCGACGAGGATAAAATTCCTTGGGGACATGGCGAAGGACTCGAAAGCAAGTATTTGTATGTTTGCCACGCCGAGTTCAATGCGATTCTCAATACCCGCGATGGCGCTCATCTCAATGGCTGCACTCTTTATGTGACGTTATTCCCGTGTAACGAATGTGCAAAAGCCATCATCCAAGTCGGCATCAAAGAAGTGGTTTATCTCTCCGACAAATATGCCGAAGGCACAGCATTCTTAGCTTCGCGTCGACTCTTCTCCATGGCTGGCGTTAAACTCCGGCCTTACGAAGGGAAAACTCTCTCAATCACGGTGAATTCATGAAAAAAGGTTTTGTGTATCGCTTGATCGTCATTCTCTTGGCGTATCTTCTTGCTGGGGCCGCGGTTCTTGGATCGATGGCTTCTTCAGGGCAGCTCCCTTCTTGGGAACTTTGGACGATTTTAGGAGTCTTTATCGGCGCGTTTGTTCTGACGATGGCGATTAACGAATTTGTGATTTATAAACGAAAGACCTCGGCGAAAAAATGAACATTATCGAAGTCAATAAACTGAACTATTCCTACGATGGAAAGAACCCGGCCCTCAAGGACGTTTCTTTTGCTGTACCGGAAGGTTCATATGTGGCTTTGATTGGTCATAACGGTTCGGGCAAATCAACCTTGGCTAAAGTCTTGGCGGGTCTCAATGGTGGCTTCCAAGGTAGCGTGAAGCTCTTTGATACCGAATTAACGAATAAAACGCTTTATTCTCTCCGTTCCCGGATGGGTCTTGTCTTTCAAAATCCGGACAACCAATTCGTGGGTTCTACCGTTCGCGATGATATCGCTTTCGGCTTAGAGAACCGGCAAATCCCTAGCGAAGAGATGGATGGGATCATCAATCATTACGCTCAAGAAGTGGGGATGGAAAAGTTCCTCGACAGTGCCCCAGAAAATCTTTCGGGTGGCCAAAAGCAGCGAGTTGCCATCGCTGGTGTTTTGGCGATGAAACCGGAACTGGTGATTTACGATGAAGCGACCTCGATGCTCGATCCTTTGGGCAAACGGGATATTTTGGATTTGACGTTCAAGTTACGAAAAGAAAATCCGAAGCTGACCGTTTTAAGCATCACCCACGACGTCGAAGAAGCCTCTCACGCCGACCAGGTCTTGGTCCTTAATGAAGGCGCCCTCATCTTGCAAGGAACCCCGAAAGAAGTTTTCTCTCACGAGAAAGAACTGACAGACATCCGCTTAGGCTGCCCATTTTTTGTGGCCTTAGTTAACGCCTTGAAGCGCGAAGGAATTGCCGTCCCCGATGAGGTTTCCGACGAAAAAGAATTGGAGGAATTCTTATGCCGATAGATTTCTCCAATGTGTCTTATGTCTACAATCCGAAATCGCCTTTCCAATACGAGGCTTTAAAGGACATCAACCTTCATCTCGACGAAGGCGGTTTTATCGCTTTGGTTGGCCGGACGGGAAGTGGCAAGTCCACCTTGATTTCGCATCTCAACGCTCTATTGAATCCGACTTCAGGCGAAGTTGTCATTGATGGTTTCGTCAATTCTTCAGAAAAGAAGAAGCGGAGTCGAAACCTTAAGCAATTACGTCAAAATGTCGGCTTGGTTTTCCAGTTCCCGGAATATCAGCTTTTCGAAGAAACCGTAGAAAAGGATGTTGCCTTTGGCCCCAAGAATTTCGGCATGAAAAACGATGAGGCTTTAACCCAAGCCCATGAAGCATTAAAGACTGTTGGTCTCGACGAAAGCTTTTTTGAGCGTTCGCCTTTTGAACTCTCGGGTGGCGAAAAACGCAAAGTGGCTATCGCCGGTATTTTAGCGATTCATCCAAAAGTTCTGATCGTGGATGAGCCGACCGCGGGACTCGATCCGAAAGCAGCGGAAGAAACGATGGGCTTATTTGAAAAAATCCATCAGCAGGGGACCACGATCATTTTGGTTACCCACGATATGAACCTCGTCCTCCATTACGCCGAAGAAGTTATTGTGATGGAAAATGGCAAGGTGGCCTTACGCTGCCGCCCCGATGAACTCTTTGGCAAAGACCTTTCGGAGTATTCCCTTGAAGTCCCCAATATTTATCGATTCGCTAAGGATTTGCAGGGATTTGGCATGTCATTAGAGACGAAGAACCTCCGAAGCGTGGAGGATTTGGCACGGGCGATTAAAGGGAGTTACCACCATGGCTAGTTTCACGATGGGACGTTACATCCCTTACAACACTTTCTTGCACCGAATGGACCCGCGGGCCAAAATTTTCGCTTTGATTTTGATGATGGTCGCGGTCTTTATGCCTTTTGCCTCCTGGGAGATGGTCGCCGTGATGAGTGGCATTGCCCTCATCATCATTAACGCCTTGCTTCTTTGCTCCAAGATGGCCTTACACCAGCTCTTCAACTCACTAAAGAGTCTTTGGATTATGGTGATCTTCCTTTTGATCATCTACATCGTTACGCCCCGGACGAATTTCTCGATTGGCATCGCTTTCCACATCGGGACTTACCCCGTCTATTGGGATTCTTTCGCTGAAGCCGGCCGAATCTTGATTCGTTTGATGCTGATGATCGAATTGTCCTTAATCTTGACGGCGACGACAAAACCGCTCGATTTAACCTATGCGTTGGAATGGTATTTGACGCCGCTAAAATGGATTGGATTTCCTTCCCACGTGGTGGCGATGACTATCACGCTGGCTTTGCGTTTCATCCCGACGATTCTTGAAGATGTGAACCG
>DAISHV010000033.1:16266-18058 GCA_036822315.1 Bacillota bacterium
GCGGCTTTTGCGGCGTTATTTATCTACGTGTCCGTTACCCATTTCGATGGATTCGTGACTTGGTTTAATCTTGGGACCCATGCGGCATGAAGTACTGTGGTGTCGTTTCCTATTGTGGCATGGCCTACAAAGGATTTGAGCGTCAAAAAAACTATCCAACAATTCAAGGCAAACTTGAAGATGCTTTAAGCCAGATTTGCGGAGATTTTACCCCGATTCATGGCGCGGGAAGAACCGATGCCGGGGTCAATGCGCGCGGCCAGACTTTTTCGTTTGAAGCCAATCCTATTTCGGATCTTGCCGCCTTTCTTCATGGTTTAAATCGGCTTTTGCCCGGTGATATTGCGGTGCTCTCCCTTCGGGAAGTGGCTCCGAGTTTTGATGCCCGTCATTCTTCAATGGGCAAAGTGTATTCCTATAGCTTTCATTATGGGGACCGCGATCCCTTAGCTCTCCACGAATTTCAGCTCGAATGGCCTCATTTTTCTTTTGAGCAATTCATGGCGTGCATGAAGCTTTATGAAGGACAGCATAACTTCATGGACTTCACCCCCAAAGCCGAAGACAAGGACCATTTCATCCGTACCATTACTTCCATCAGTTTTGCCTACGATCCTCGTGGCGGTCACATGAAAGTGACGCTTCGGGGCAATGGATTTATGACGTATATGGTGCGAATTCTTGTCGGTGTCGCCTTCAAAGTCGCGATGGGAAAAATGACGCTTGATGAAGTTCGTGCGCTCTTAACGCCACTCGAGCGTAAAATCATTTCATTCAAGGCGCCCCCCGAAGGGCTTTGCCTTGAGGAGGTCATCTATGTTTAAGAAGAATAACGTGGATTTCGACAAATCCACTTCGGACGAAAAAGTCGAGAAGAAAGGAAACGTTATGAAGAATCAGCCTTTGGATTACACCTATCATTCGCATACTTACCGCTGCGGACACGCGGTCGGGAGCGATGAAGAATACGTCAAGAAAGCCATTGAAGGTCATTATCATATCTTGGGTTTTTCCGATCACGTTATGCTTCCTGGTCGTAGCCAACCGGGTATGCGCGGGGACTTCTCTTTGGAAGAAGGTTATTTTAAATCGGTGCGGGATTTGCAAAGAAAATATGCTAAACAAATCCAAATCTATCTAGCTTTTGAATGCGAATGGTATGGCGAGACTTACCGCCAATACTACCATGACCTTTTAAGCAAAGGCTTAGTCGATTATCTTCTTTTGGGTCAGCACGATTATCTCGATGATGATCAATTGACCTTCTATGGTCGTCTAAGCGATAAGCGGGCAGCAACTCTCAAATACACCGAAGACATCATTTCGGGAATTGAAAGTGGCTTATTCATCTACGTGGCCCACCCCGATCTCTTTATGGCGTGGTATGACAGCTGGGATGCTTTGGCCCAAGATTGCGCTAGCCGCATCATCGAAGCCGCGATGAAGGCTGGAATGCCGCTTGAAGTGAACATGGGGCCTTCGCGTTGGGGCCGGCGGAACCGGATCGGTGAAGCTATCGATGTCGCCTATCCTTATCCGGAGTTCTGGGATATGGTTTCGGAGGCGGGTGCTTCCGTGATTATCGGCGTGGATGATCATGATCCGAACGAATTGTTATCCTCACCATTCGACTGGGTTCGTGAGTTCATCCAAGACCACAATTTGAACTATCAAGACCGCCTCGAATTGCCCTTTAAGGTCAAATAGCGAGAAAATTTCGCTATTTATAGCGATAAGACGAGTGATAGAATACCTAAGGCTAAAAAAGGAGCTAAGGATTTATGGGAAGACA
>DAISHV010000034.1:0-15822 GCA_036822315.1 Bacillota bacterium
GAGATCCTCTTGTGCGATGAAGCCACTTCGGCACTCGACGTTCAGACCACCGAAGAAATTCTTAATCTCATCAAAGACCTCAACAAAGAACTCGGTCTCACTGTCATCATCATCTCGCATCAAATGAGCGTGCTGGAGGATGTCTGCAACAAAGTCGCAATCCTCGATCGCTCGAAGATCGTCGAACAAGGCTTGCTCTCCGATGTCTTCCTCAATCCGCAGACACCGATCGCGAAACGCTTAATCTACACAGGTCACGTTGCCACCAAACTCGATGATGACCATTACATCCGTCTCCTCTTCAATGGCGACGTTGATTCACCCTTAATCTCCAACATCGTCGAAGATTGTGGCATTCTCGTCAGCATCTACTTCGCCGATACGAAGGTCATTGAAGGCAAGGTCTATGGTCAAATGATCATCAAGCTTCCTTACTATCAAAAAGACATCGCTAAACTCGAGAAATATCTCACGCTCAAACAAGTCGAATTTAAGGAGGTGGGCAAAGATGAACTTCGCTAATTTAGGAACTGCCACCTTAGAGACCCTAGGCATGACGCTCATCAGCACCGCCTTAGCCTACCTGGTTGGAATTCCATTAGGGATTTGTCTCAATATCACCAGCAAAAACGGCCTGCATCCCCAAAAGGTCGTTAACCTTATCATCGGAGTAATCGTCAATCTCTTACGCAGTGTTCCCTGCATGCTCCTCATCATTCTCTTACTTCCGATCACCCGAGGAATCGTGGGACGCGGAACGGGTGACTGGTACACGATGCTCATCCCCTTATTCGTCGCCAGCTTCCCCTTCGTCGCTCGAATGGTTGAACAATCCTTAGCTGAAGTTCCTTCGGGCGAGGTCGAAGCCATCCGCAGCATGGGCGCCAGCAATGGTCAGATTATCCGAAAAGTCTTAATTGCCGAAGCGAAGCCTTCGCTCATCAGCGGCACCGCCGTCAGCGCCATCTCGATTCTCGGCTATACGTCCTTCGCCTATGACTTCGCAGCCGGAGGTCTCATCTCCAGCGCCTATAGTTTCTACAATAACCACACGGGAAACTATCTAACGTATCCGAACGTGTGGGTCATCATCCTCATCGTGGTTGTGATTGTCCAACTCCTTCAGGAAATTGGACTCTATATTGCAAGAAAGACCGATAAAAGGAGGGTCATTGCATGAAAAAATTAGGTTTTATTCTTCCGTTAGCCGCCCTGACGTTACTCGCATCTTGTAATAGTGAAACGGCGGGCTCTTCCAGCGCCGTCAGTATCACCTATTCGTCGTATTCGGGAGAGAAGAAAGGCGAAATCAGCGTCTGCGCTTCCGAACTCCCGCACGCTAAAATCCTCAACGAATGCATTGCCCCTCTTGTCGCAGAAGATGGCTATTCATTAAAGGTGAAGGTTCTTGATTGGACGATTCAAAACGACGCGGTCGCCAATGGCGAATATGACGCCAACTATTTCGAACACGTACCGTATTTAAAGACGTATACGGGAACCACTGCGCTTTATGCCGCTTGCAAGGTCCACTACGAAAAACTCTGCGTTTACGCCAACAACACCAGCAAAAAGACCTTATGGAATGGCGCGAAAATCGAACTCGTAAACGATGTTTCGAACGTGGAGCGAGCTCTCCAACTTTTAGCGAGCAACAACATCCTCACCATTAACGCCAACAATTACAACGCCAACAAAGAATTTGCCAACTTCGATGTTACCCACCCCAACGATGGCGTCACCTTCGCCGATGCTTATAAGAATTGCACCCTAACTTGCTTAAAAGAGAGCCAACTTTGCCAGTCGCTCCCCGATTATGACTTTGGCATCATCCCGGGCAACACCGCGATGACGGGACTTGGCAGCGATTATGCCACTCGCATTAGCTTCGGCGAAGCCCCTTCCGATGAACTGATCAGTCAAAAAGCCAACATCATCACTGTGACGAAAGCCAACAAAGATTCCGCGAAAACCAAAGAATTGGTTAAAGCTTGCTCCGATCCGCGTTTAGGCCAATACATCAGTGGGACCTTTGGTGAGTCGGTCCTCTACCACTTCGAGAACGGTTTGACCACCGATTTCTTAGCAGCTTAGTCCCTCATTAATTCGATAAAAGCTTTTAACTCATCGCAAATAGGCTTGGAAAATTTCTTCAATGTTAACGAGGTCTTTTTCGATCAGCTTTTTATAGAAGGAAAAATCGACGTTGCCATAATCATGAGTGATCTGGTTTCGGAAGCTGACGATGCCATCGACATCAATTTTGGCATGCGAGGCCAGGAACTCCGGACTCAACCCTGCAAAGGATTCTCGAATTTGAATAAGCCTGAAGTTTATAGCATCAATCGCCTGGGCGTTTTGCTTTGGCTTGGAGAAATCTACACGTTTTGAATACGAAAAAATTGCCTCAACATCCTCAACAATTTTCTTTGCGTAGTAACGATCATCTTTCTTATTTTCCATAAATTCTCACCCCCGTGGCTAAGATTTCACTAAGTAAAGGCTGATTTTCCTTTAGGTCCTGAAAACGAAGGACGTCAACCTTCTTGTGCAAAACCCTCCTCAACTTCTCAATCAAAGAAAAATAAGCTAATCCATCAACCGAACCCGAAATAAGAAGGTCGACATCCGACTTTTCGCCCGCTTCGTTTTTAGAATAAGAGCCAAAAAGAACGGCATAATCAACATCGTATTGTTCAAAGACTAACGAAGTCTCTTTTTTGATGTAGTCCAAAGACAAAATCCCAGTTTCCTCGGTATAAGGCTCATAGGAGGCAAGTTTCTCCGCGATGATTCTTCCGGTGAGCGAAGAGCCAGAAGTTCTGCCGTTCTCATAATTTTGATAAGTACGAAAGGAAATCCCAATCCATTTCGCCGCTTGTTTTTGGGTTAATCCTTTTTCTTTTCGGAGCTCTTTGATTTCCATAAGACCATTATACGCATTTTGCGTACTTTCCAAAACACTTAGTACGCATTTTGCGTACTTCATATTATTCAAAGTACGCATTCGTCTTACAAAAAAGTACCCCGTTTTCTGGCTAACTCCAGAATTCGAGGTACTTTTTAGAATCGTTCCTTAATTGAATTTACGGAAGTCGGAAATCTTCCAGTTCGGATCAACGCCAAGAGTAAGAGGCGCAAAGAGCTTTTCTTGATAAAGCTTTTCCGCAACCTTAGCGATCATCGCGGCGTTGTCAGTCGTGCACCATAACGGCGGAATGATGAGATCGATCCCCGTCCCTTCAAGCCGATTCTTCATCTGCTCACGGAGATAGGAGTTGGCGGAAACGCCGCCCGCCAAAACGACTTGAGCAACGTGGTATTCCCGCGCGGCTTTGGTGGCTTTGTCGACGATCATCCCGACCGCAACATCCTGGAAGGACTTGGCCATATCGTTGATGCGAAGCTCGTGGCCTCTCATCTTTTCGTTATTGGCTAAGTTGATGACGCTGGTCTTCAATCCTGAATAGGAGAAGTCATAAGGATTATCGCCCGACTGTGGGGTCGGAAGATCATAGGTGTGTTGGCCTAACTTCGAAGCTTTATCAATCGGCAAGCCACCAGGGTAAGGCATGCCTAAAACCCGGGCAACCTTGTCGTAACATTCACCAACGGCATCGTCTTTGGTTTCGCCGATGATGGTGAAATCCAAATCATGCTTCATAATCACGAGTTGGGTATTGCCACCCGAAACCACCACGCAGAGTAACGGATACTTAAATTCCCCTGCATATTGGTTGGCGTAGATGTGGCCCGCCAAATGGTGAACCGGAATCAAAGGCTTATCATAAAGCATCGCCAAAGTCTTCGCGGCTTGTAAGCCCACATGGAGGCAGCCGATAAGACCCGGACCTCTCGTGACGGCAAAAGCATCCATATCTTCGAATTTTAAATGCGATTGCTCCAAGGCTTCCTTTAAGCAAACCGTAATGTTTTCGCAATGTAATCGCGAGGCGATCTCCGGCATAACGCCGCCATATTTTTCATGGACAGCCACCTGAGAAGAAACGACATTGGCTAAGAGTTTGCCGTTGTCGGTGATTGCCACGGCGGTTTCGTCGCAGCTGCTTTCAATTGCTAGAATACGTGTCATTGGAGAATGCTCCTTATCATGTAGATGGCATCTTCGCCATCGTCGTAGTAACCCTTCTTCACCGTAACTTCTTTCCAACCATTCTTGAGGTAGAGTTGGCAAGCAGCGGCGTTCGAGGGACGAACCTCGAGTGTGATGAACTCGACCGGTTCTTTTTGCTTATGGCAGATCTCAACCATCTTATCGAGAAGGGCTTGTCCGATGCCTTTCTTACGCTCATTTTCGTTCACGGCGATTCGGTTGATGGTCGCCGAATCAAACGTGATCATGAAGTCGATGTAGCCGACGACTTCGTCTCCGTTCGTCGCCACATAGAGGAACGCGACAGGATTCCCATGAAGTTCGTAGAGGATTTCTTTCTCGGGCCAAGGATGGGAGGAGAAGCATCCGAGTTCAAGCGAGCTGACCGCGAGGATGTCCTCATCCTTCATCTTGCGGATAGAATAAGTCTTCTTCGTCACGCTCATACGGGGTAGTTGTCCTTAAGATAGACAGGTTTTGCCGCTAATTTTTCAGCGCACAATTTCCGTTCCGTGTCCGCGTGATTCAAATTCTCAATGACATCGATCGTCTTGCCTTCTAAGCCAAGATAGGATAAATCACCCGATAAAGAATAGGTCGGATGCTCATGGATATAAGCGATAACATCACTATTTTCCAGGATCGTATCCTTCATAATTTCTTTTTCGCCTTCATAGACGCCAATATAGGAACGCTTGCTCCGCGCATTGACTAAGCAGATGCTCGGTTTGTCCCCATCCTTCATCATCTCGAGGCTAGAAGCTAAATAAAGAGGGACGTTTTGCGCAAAAGAGATGACTTTTGCCACAGATAACGCAATCCGAACGCCCGTATAAGAGCCAGGGCCTTTTGAGACGACGACCGCGGCAATCTGATCGCGGCTGACCTTATTGGCTTTCAGCATCTTGTCGAGTTCGGCGACAAGAAGTTCGCTTTGCTGCTGCCAAGCTTCGTATTCCCGTTTAGCAATGACTTTGTGGTTTTCCGCTAAGCCAATCGCCAAATCAACGTTCGAACAATCAATGAGAATGTTCACCATTAGAATTCTCCTTTCACGGCTTTGATAATCGCTTCAAAGTGCGGGGTGTTTCCTTTTAAGGTCAATTGACGATTGTCGCCCCCGATGTTCTTTAAAGTAATCGAAAGGGTTTCATCCGGAAGCAGCGGCTTAATGTATTGCGGCCATTCAATAAAGCAAACGCCATTGCCTTCAATGTATTCGTCGAGGCCAAGTTCGATATTTTGATTTTCAAGCCGATAGGCATCAATGTGATAAAGGGGTAAGGTGCCCTTAAAATAGCATTTCATGATGTTAAAAGTCGGTGAAATCACATCTTCTTCAACCTTGAGGGCCCGCGCAACACCCCCGACTAAAGTGGTCTTGCCAGCGCCTAAATCACCTTCAAGGAGCACGACGTCGCCCGCTTGAAATAAGGGAGCCATCAATGCACCAAGTTTTCTCGTTTCTTCTTTGCTTTTTGTTACCAGCGTATATTCCATAAGTGCCTCTTTTGTTCTTGAAGCCTAGAGAATTATAAGACGAGAGCGTTTAATATACTAGAAAGGGACATCGCTCTCGCTTATACATAAGCGAAGGAAGAAAATCATGGAAGATTTCAGCGAAAAACAAAAAACATTGAGTTCAGACGAGGCCTTCAAAGAGGCCGACCGTTGCCTTTCCTGCCCCAAACCGCGGTGCCGCGAATTCGGCTGCCCTGCTCAAATTGACATTCCTTCATTCATCAAATGTCTCAAAAAAAGAGACATCGATGGCGCCTATCGAATCATCATGGAATATTCGAATTTATCCCCGATTTGTTCTCGGGTTTGTGACTATGAGAAACAGTGCATTGGCAATTGCATTCTCAATTTTAAAAAACAGCCCATTCCCGTCGGACACCTCGAACGATTTGTCCAAGACAACAAATCCATCGAATTGACCCCTTGTGCCAATTTCCTTCCTCAACACGTCGCCATTATTGGTGCCGGTCCAGCCGGAATTTCCTGTGCCTTAGAACTCGTCAAGAACGGAGTTCACGCGACCGTCTACGAGAAAGAAAAGCATCTCGGCGGGATCTTGGCCTATGGGATCCCCGAATATCGTTTGCCAAAAAAGGATGTCGAAGATTACATCGCTTTCACTAAGCGGATGGGCGTCGAATACAAGACCGAGCAAAGTGTCGTGCTCGATGAGTTGAAGAAACAATATGACAAAATTTTTATCGGTTGCGGCTTAGGCCAATACAAAGCGATGCACATCCCCGGCGAAGAAGGAGAAGGCGTTTATAAAGCGGGCGATTTCCTCAAAGCGGTCAATCTCAAAGTCTCTTATGGCGAAGGCGATGGGGTCACTTTAAAAGGCATCACCTACGTCGTTGGCGCTGGTAACGTCGCCATGGATTGCTGCCGCACTAGTCTCCGGGTCGGATCCGATAAAACGGTTATTGTTTATCGCCGTTCCCTTGAAGAGGCGCCGGCCAGCAAAGAAGAAATTGCCGATGCGATGGAAGAGGGCGTCGTCTTTAACTTCCTCCATAACCCAGTTGAAATCATCCTCAAAGAGGGCAGAGTCAGCGCGGTCAAATGCGAAGTCATGAAGTTAGGCGAACCCGATGAATCAGGACGAAAGAAGCCTGAAGGCACCGGAGTCTTTGAGACCTATCCTTGCGATAACATCATCATGGCGATAGGTCAAAATCCGGATGCCAATTTCACAGAGCATTTAGGCTTAACCACCAATCATGGTTATATCGTTTCGACGGATGGCATCTCCACAAGCGATCCTCAAGTCTATGCCGGAGGCGATATTGTCCGGGGCGCAGATACCGTCGTTCGTTCGATGGTTGATGGCAAAAAGGCCGCTCAAAAAATCCTTGCAGATTTAACAAAATAAATCGGTTTTGTGAAGATAATCGTTTTTAAGTAGCTTAGTGAACTGGCGTTTGGCTCGCCTTCTTCTTTTTGCCGAGCCAAACCTTGAGAATAATTAATCCAATGATGAGGGCGATGACGATAACCGCCAACAAGCCGAAGATGATATAAGGCACATAATCGCTGAAAGTCCAGCCCTTCACATGGCTCGGATTAACATCCTTGTTTCCATCAAAGAGCATCTCTTTTTTCGAGTAGAGATGAACGCTGGTTAAAGTGAAGTCCTCTTGAACGTGATAGCCGCTAACAAAAGGTTTGCCATCATCATAAGAAGAATAATTATCAGTCGCGGAATACGAGAAACCGCCATAGGTAAAGGAAAAGAATTTATCGTCATAAGAGATTCCTTTGCTATCGAAATTGTAAGTCCAGAATCTCAAGAATGTTTGATTTGTCTCTGCCGAATAACTCGTCATGACGGTTGGAAGGTCGAAAGTGTAATCGACGTGAGCCTTATAAATCGTCGAAGAGAAGACTTCCCCTGAGAACGCTGCGGTAAGAGAACGAGCGTTTTTAATCGCTTCGTAGGTTTGGTAATGAGAGGAATCACTACTCCCGGTTTTGGAAATCGTCGTTCGGCAAAGAAGATAACGGCTTTGCGGAGCCAGTAACATATTCCGTTGATAATTGACAATCTCCGTTCCTCTCCAATACGACGTGTAACGAGGCGAAGAATATTCGGTTGAAGGATCGTCGGGATCTCCAACCACACTGCTGGCCCCAAAGAAAACGTTAGTGATCGCCAACAAATTATCGGATGAGTTCGTTAAAGAAAACTCCACGATAGCAATATCCGAGTAGGAATCATCGACGATTTTAGCCGATAGTGTTGGAGCATATTCCGTCGGTATCACTTGATATAAAGGCGCTGTGGCGCTGCAAAGGGCATAGGGCAAAAGAAGACAGCAGGCCGCCCCTAATAAGGCGGACATCTTTTTCTCGTTCATTGGTTCTCCTTTCGCGGTTTCGGCGCATTTCTAAAAAGCTGAATATCGTAAGATAGGGCCACGCCATAGATCAGAAGCGGAACTAAAGCAGTGAGTCCAAAAAGCCAAAAGGCAGACCCGCCAAGAAAGGGGAGCATCACGAAGACCGCAATCATTAACCCAAACGAGACAACTTCAATCTCCCGGTCTAAAATCCAGTACCCTTTAGTGTGCCGTTTCCGAAGATAGATAAAGAAGCCCAAAGGAACTCCAATGAGGCCTAAAAAGCACAAACCCACAAGAACGCCATAAAGAATCCGTAAACTCGATTGAAAGGTGACCATGATGAGAGAAATCACAAAGCCGGCAAAAAAGACATCAAAGCCTAAGGCCAATAAGATGTCCCAAAGATAATGTTTCCCGCTTTCGGGAAAATCGCTTAGCGGCTCAGGGATCGGCGGCAAAGCCGGCAAGGGTTCGTCTTTCGTGAGATCATCGATCGTCACGTTAAAGAAGGTCGCAATCTTTTGTAAGGAGGGGATATCGGGCATTCCTGCGCCGCGTTCCCATTTGCTCACGGCTTGGCGCGTCACAAAGAGTTTATCCGCCAACTCGCTTTGGGAAAGGCCTCTCCGTTCTCGTAAGGTTTTGAGTTTGTCCGCAAACATCGTTTTTCCTCGCCCTTAGAATACGCCATAAGGCCATTCTTACGAGAAACTTTTCGTTGCCTCGCCATTTTCGAATGTTGAGTTTTATTTGACTGGACCGATTTTTCATTCGATGCAGCGTTTGACAACGTTCCGTTTCCCGTGCTTTTTCGCCAAATGAAAAAATGCCGCGATTTTTGTAATAATCGGCCCCGTGAAAGAGCCATAAACAGAAATAATTATCTTATTTCGTGAGTTTGGCGACAGAAGAGACAATTTCAGGATTGATCTTCTTCAGGTAAATAATCAAATTCGATCCCCTTTCAAGCGAGTGAAAATTGGTTTTTAAATATTTCCAGCTTTCTTGGAGTTCCCAGGATCGCGATAAA
The DNA here is from genome assembly GCA_036822315.1 of Bacillota bacterium. Classification (GTDB taxonomy): domain Bacteria; phylum Bacillota_I; class Bacilli_A; order RFN20; family CAG-826; genus UBA4951. The sequence continues at coordinate 9,008 of DAISHV010000034.1, forward strand.
TTGAGTTCATCGAATAAAGTTACAAACTTTTCATCATCATTGAAGTATTCATTAGCGAATTTTTTGGCTAAAAGTCTCTTTTCTCCAGGCATCACATTCCGACGATTGTGAAGCGCGTGTTCGAGATTACAGGAGTTATAAAAGAGCGTGTATGGTTTTTGGATCCCGTGGTCAAACTCTAATGTTTTCATTTCGAGCAAATCGCGAACAGCATTTCTTTTATTGTTTAACGTTCTTCTTTCGCTGCTGACATCGAGGGCATCGATAGAATCATCATTGTAAAATGGATGTTTGTTAATATCGGTGATTAGCTCCCCTTCTGCTAATCGTTTTTGCTTAATACATTCATCGGGGATATACAAACCGTCCGTATCGATGAGATGGATGACTTCGACAATATCGCTTAAAGTAAAATCGTTTCTTTGAGCGATGAGCTTTCGAACATCATCCGCAAGGATTTTATTCAAATCCTCGTTAGCGATATAGTCATCATCCGTCGTGATGTCTCCGCCTGTGGGCTCAAATTCCAGCGTTTTGTCTTTTACGAGATGATTAAGATTACCTCTTAAAGCAATCTTATCGGTCGGCCCCTCGACCAAAACGGCTACGACGCGCTTGCTCATTTCTCGCCTCCGGCTAGTGAGAAAGCGTGGCGGATGTCGTCTTCATTCGTCGAGGAATAGAACTCGCGTTTATTCCCGTTCGTCGTTAATTCGGAATCGAGTTTGATGTCTCTAAGATATTTGCTCCGGAAATTCACAGTGTCTTTCGTATAAGGATATTCCGCGTAACGATCCGATGGATCGGTGGTCGTCAAATAAATGCCGTGGTTTCCCAATACTTCGAGCGGACGCAAATTGTGCGACGTGAAAAGGAATTGGCCCATCCCAGAGTCGGAAAAGACCGAGACAATTTCGCCTAAAAGGTATTCAAAAACGCCAGAATCAAATTCATCAACGACTGCCAAAACGGATTCGTTATTATAGGCTGCAATGAGAGCGCCAAGACAGGCGACAATCTTGCGAATGCCCCCAGATTCGTATTGGAGAGGAATTTTGACATTATCCCGAATAGAAACCATTTGAAATTGTTGACCAGGAACCGGCATCCCGCCGGCATCGACAAGAGTCACGGGGAAAATGTTTTCAATTCCGACTTGTACGCCAGGAACCAAAGACCCCAATATGGTATTAACGCTGGGGAGCCATTGCTGTAGGTCTTGGAAAAGAGGCAAAGGAAGCTGGGTGCTTTGAAAGCCTACCGGAATTAGACCCGCTTCTGTCTTTTCGTCGTTCTTTACGCGGAGATTAACGACCATGAAAAACTGATTGCATTCCTCAGTATCAAGAACCAGCAAATCCGTATTCCCATAGCGCCTTAAGGATAGAACGACGGAGAGATAATCTTGATCAAGAGATCCTTTTTGGAAAAGGCCAATGGCTTTGGAGGAAAAAATAAAAGATTGGCCCGCTTCGCCTGCGTCATGTCGAGCAAAAAGAAGATCTTCCGCCAAGGATCCTTCTTTCCCTTTCGCAACAGTATCGCAAGAAATAGCCGGCTTAAAGGCGATTTTCTTTTCCTCGTCTTCGCTTAATTCGGTGTCAAAAACCGTTGTAAAATTGTCTTTAGGAAGATGAAGTTTCTTGATTTTCAATTTTTCATAGGCGAGTTTAATCGTTTTCTGACCATTAAGAGGATTCTTGGCCCCTTCTTTTAACCCAAAAGAATAAACAACGGAATAACGTTCCTCGGAGTCGTGAATCAAAAACTCAAAATCAAAAGACATCAAAGGTTTGTCTTGTCCTTGCCGAATATCATTAGCGGCATTGCCTTGAATGGGGAAACCCGAAAGCATCGCTTTAAGGATGCGCAAACTATCCACTAATGCAGTTTTCCCAGATCCGTTTTGCCCATAAAGGCCCACCACGTCCGCAGCTTCTTCGAGGGATTGTGGTTTTTCAAGCGAAGGAAAGCAAACCATACCACCCACGACGTTTTTGATGTTATGCAAAGAAATTTTTTGGAGTCGTACAATACTGTTTTTATAATCCATACCTTTATATTAACCAAGAAAATACCACTGTCAACTTTTTTATTAAAAAGGAAATTTTTTACCGCTTTTAATAAAAAGTTTTTATTTTTTAGCAAACTTTTGTTCTAAAAATCCTGTTTTTTTAAATATAAAAGTATCTATTTTTGATCTATATGAGAAGCAATCTACAGAGGTTCTGCAAAGAATGTGTTCGTTTTGCGGTTATTTCGTTTCAAAAGTATGAAGAACGAAAGGATGATTCTCATCCAAAAACTTTTGATAAAGAGTCCGGACATCTTTTTCGGTGAAGGGAAACTCCCCGTTTTGCATCCGTGTCTTGATCGCAGAGAAACTTCTCTTGATCGCGGCAGTCAGTTCACTCGAATAGCCATAGGTTAAGACGTGGCGTTCAAACTCCTGCTCATCCAACTCTTTAATTGTCTCATCAGGAAAGAGCTTCACGTCGAGATCGTAATCGATGTATTTTAAGAAGCCGTGATCGTTGATGGTCGGAGAAGCAACGTTCACGTAATAGCAGATTCCTCCGTTATCCTTCATCATGCAAATAACGTTCATCCATTCGTGTTTAAAAAGAATAAAAACCGCATGCTCTTTAGTCATCCATCGCCGTCCATCATTCTCGGTGACTAAAGACGCTTTCGAACTTAAAGCCCAGTAATCGTCGGTTTCTAAAGAGAGATAGGCCGGAGACCATTGCCGATGCAAAAGACCATCGTGCTTATAAGCCTGCACGGTGACCCACTTAAAAAAACGATTGCCGTTATTTATTTCGTCCATACTGAAGGTGCAAGCTGCTACTAAAGAGTCAGCTTTTCGTGACTATTATAACGGAGTTTTCTCTTTCATTATCTTTTTATTTTTTCTACGAAGAGAAAAGCCCGATTTCATCGGGAAACATTTTTAAAATATCGAAGCAAAAACCAAAGTGAATAAAAAGCCAATTAACGCGGTGGCGGGGAAAATGATGACCCAGCTTCCGATCATTTCTCCAGCGACGTTCCAATGAACCTTTTTTAAGCCGCGCGTGGCGCCGCAACCCAAGATTGAAGTGGACTTTACGCTACCAGTCGAAACCGGCAAGCCAAAAACCGTGGCTAAAAGTAAGCCGATGACCGAAGCGACGTCGGTGGCAAAAGCCTGATATTTCTGCAAAACCGCCATATCTTTGCCCAAAGTCTTGATGATGCTGTACCCACCCATTAAGGTTCCGCCGGCCATAACAACGGCGACGGGGACATAGAGCCACCACGCGGCTTGTAAGGCCGTTAAATCGACCGGATTCCCCTGTTCAAGCATCGTGGCCAGGAGAATGAAAATACCGATGAATTTCGACCCGTCTTGAATTCCATGAACAAACGACATCGCCCCAGCCGAAACAATTTGGGCTTTAATGAAGAAGCGCGTTGTTTTGCCCCGAGTCATCTTGCGGCAAATCACCTCAATCAGTTTGGTTAAGACGTAACCGAGAAGAAAGCCGAGGATCAACGAGCCAAAGAAACCGATTAAAACCTTAGACCAAGCTGACCAGCCCACCATGGAGAACCAATTCATTCCGGCGAGGGCTCCTAACGCCATCGCCCCACCCGTCACGCCACCGACCAATTCGTTGCTCTCGCTGGAGGGGAAACCAAAATAGGTGCTACCCAAAGACCAAATGACGATCGAAAGAAGGCCAGCCGAAACCGCAATCAAGGCATTCGTTAGTGAGGCATCAGTTGAAACATCGAAATTTGCCAAGGAGGCGATGGTCTTTGCCACACTGCCGAATTCGGTTAACTCCGCTAAATAAGAGCCTAATAGCCCAATCAGCAAAATGCCCAGAACGTTTCCAATCGCGGCAATAATCACCGCATTTCTCGGCTTAATGCAGCGTGTCGTCACGCAAGTGGCAATCGCGTTAGGCCCATCGGTCCAACCGTTGATGAAAATCACTGCCAAGTTCAAGAAGATGACAGGATACGCCCACGGATGGGCATTAACGAGGGAGAAGAATTGTCCGATGTCCATGAAGTTTTCTTTTGCGACAACTTTATCTTAGTAGAACAAAGGCTCTTCTTAATCCTGAAAGTAGTTTCAAAAGACAAGAACAAAGAAAAGGCTATCGCTAAAGATGCGCCTATGCGAGAATAAAAGATAACCTAAATAACGTTTAGAGATTCTTGAACGAAATCATTTGGACATAGCGGCAGACTTCGCGGCAACGATCGGATGTCTCTTCAAGCATCGTGTACATCGCTTCGCCTTTATGCCGGCGGAAGCCATCGGTTTCATTGAGATAAAGCGAGCGGACATCGTTGATGTATTCGGTATCCGATTCCTCTTCAAGATGAACCACAGCCATAATCAAAGGGTTCATCGTTTTTGGATCTTGGAAGTCTTTGAAGTTCTTCAAGCAATCCTCGGTCTTTTGGACACATTCGAGGGTTAAGCGCATAAAGGGAATCGTATCGGGTGGTAGTTCTTTATAGTCGTAAAGGAAGAGTTTGAGCGATACCTCTTCGACCGCGTCGGTAATGTCATCGATCAACTTAAGGAGTTGAAGAATATCTTCACGATCAATTGGGGTCATGAATTCGGTGAGAAGTTTTTCCGTCACCTCATGCTTTTTATCGTCCGCGGCATGCTCAATCAAGTGAACGTTAACCTTCACTTCTTCGAGCTTTTCATGATCGAAATGCTGCATGAAATTCAAAATATACTCTGCACATTCTACTGAAAAGTGGCATAAAGCCGGGAAACTATCGAAATAGTAATTCGACTTCGTCTTTTTCTTTCCGAACATGGCGCTCTTCCTCCTTACTTGAAGATGCTAGCAAAAATCAGAGTCAACACGAAAGCAATTATAGCAGTACCGGGGAAAATCAAAACCCAACTGAGAACCATTTCGCCGGCTTTTCCCCACCGAACCTGTCGGAAACTTTTCGCCGCTCCACACCCCATAATCGCGGTGGCTTTTACCGTTCCGCTCGAGACGGGAAGACCAAAGACCGTGGCAAGAATCAGACCCAAGAAAGCGGAAATATCCGTTGCAAATCCCCTGTATTTATCCAATTTTGCCATGCCAGATCCCATCGTTTTGATAATCGACTTTCCACCAACGAGAGTCCCACAAGTAATGAAGAAGGCAACGGGAAGAACGATCCAAGTTTTTCCCAAAAGCGTCGTGACGATGCTCGATAGTTCCGCGGCATCCGCTGGTTGTTTTAACATGGCCGCTATCACCAAAAACACACCGATGAATTTGGCACCATCCTGAACGCCATGAGCAATTGACATCAGTCCCGAAGCGACGGTTTGTCCGCGTGAAAAGAAACGCGTCGTCTCGCCTTTCATCTTGTTACGGCAAAAGAATTGAATGAGGAAAGTTAAACCATAACCCAAAACAAATCCCAAAAGAATCGAGCCGAAGAAGCCAATGAGAACTTTGCTCCACGCGCCTAAGCCAATCACCGAGAACCAGTTTTCACTCGGATGCCAAATGGCCATCAAGGCAAGTCCAGCTCCGCTTAAGCCGCCGACCAGGGCGTTCGATTGCGAAGAAGGGAAACCATAATACGTGCAGCCTAATGAGAAAAGGATGTTCGCCAGAAGACCAAAAGAAATGGCGATTAACGCCTGATTAATATCAAAACCAGAAAGGTCGACAATGCCCGCGATTGTTTGAGAAACGTCTCCGGTCGTCGAAGAGAGAAATTGTGCTAAGAAACCAATCAAAATTGTGCCAATAAGGTTCCCCACCGCTGCCATAATGATGGCTTTCTTTGGGGTTAAGCAGCGCGTCGTAACGCAGGTGGCAATGCAGTTCGGCGCATCGGTCCAACCGTTAATAAAGACCACGCCAAAGTTGAATAACAACGCTACATATGCCCAAGGATGGGCATTCGCCAATGTGAAAAAATCAGACAATGACATGTTTACGGTCTCTTATTTTTCCACGAAGTATTAACTTCTCAGGCAAGGTTTTTCTTGAAGGCAAAGGAAAAGGCTTCTGGAATTTTGGAACCAGAAGCCTTTGTTTTTATTTCTCAGGAACGGCATCGAACGCATCAATGAGAGCGAAGATTTGCGCCATATCTTTTTTGAGTTCAACCGTCGGTGCGGGATTGAAAGGCTTATCCATCGGCAAGACCATCAAAGTGTCCTCGTAGCCGATTGCGAAGTAAGTCATTCCCCGACGAACAGCAATCGCCACGTCCACCAAAACCGCGTTGGTTTGGATGGCTTTCAGAGCTTCACGAACCGGATGGGTCAAAAGCTTTTTCCCATCAGCCGGACCGTAAACGACCATGGTTTTGCTGTCTTCGAGAACTTCGTATTGGTCCAAGGTTGTCGGCGGAAGGGCCCGCTTGTTCCCTTTGAGATAGATGATAATTTCCGCGCCTTCGTTAGCGTTTGGCACCGCCATGAACTTGCCAACAAAGCAAGTCTGAAGACTCTTTTGTCCGGTAATTTGTCCCGCGGCATCCGCCATGATGATGGATTTGCCTTTGTAGTTGAAATGGAGGCAATCGCGGCTGCCAACTTTGCTGACACCTTTGTAGAGGCCAGCACCATTGAAGATCGCCGCATCAAGTTTATCGTCAACCGTACCAGCGACATCGCTGATTTGATCGCCATAAACAAAGGCGTTGCTGTGCTTATAGTAATCGGCAAAATAGGCTTTCATCGATTTGTCGATCGTCTTGCGGAACAAGACCGAATAGATTCCTAAACCAATGATGGCGACCGCCACCACAATCAAAATCGTGGCTGTGCCCCAAGT
>DAISHV010000034.1:15922-17342 GCA_036822315.1 Bacillota bacterium
TCGACAGGCTTTTCTTCGGCATAAAGATCGACTTTCGGCTGTTCAGGTTTTTCTTCTTCAACAGGCTTCTCGCTCACAGGGGCAGAAACCGGCTTCGCTTCATCAGCGAAATCACTCTCTTCCGGGGCGGGTTTTTCCGCTTCGGGAGTCTCGTCTTTCTTTTCTTCTAACATAGTTAAAACCTCGCTTGGCTAATGCACTATAGCACGAAGGTTGACTAAGTTAAATTGATATCGTCAACCCTTATTTCGCTGGGTAATGTTTCTCTAAACGAGCCAAAGCTGGATACAAAGCAAGAGTTACCGCTAAACCGATAGCACCGCTGACCGGAATGTAGACCGAATTGTAGATCAAGGCCGCCTGGAACGAGTAACCATAGTTGATCATCGAAGAAGCCGTCGAAGCGGCGAAACGAATCAAGGTCGCGAGAATCACGCCTAACGCAATGTAGAAGAATCCAGCAACACTCCAGCCTTTCTCATCGGAAGTAAAAATATGCTTCTTGAAAAGACCAAGGATGCCATAGCAGCCAAATCCCACCAAATAATCCAAAGGATAAACCACGAATCCATAGCCGGAAATCGTGCATTGAATAAGACCATAGATGATGCCCGAGGCAAAGAAGCCTTTGACTGGTCCGTGTCGTAAAGCAATGACGAAGAGAGGAATCGCCGCGAAGTTAATCGAACCGCCGCTGGTTCCAATTTCGATTTTGACGAAATGAAGGCCAATGGCCATCGCGGTTAAAATACCGATTTCCGACATATCTTTGACACTGAAATCTTCTTTGGAATAGGCGTAATCAAAACAGCAGAAAGCGCTGATGAAGCACATCACCGCGCCATAGATTGAGCCAAAAGCTAACTTGGTGCTCGATAAATCGGCGTAAGTGGGGTAGTAATCGTCCAAAACGTCAACATGATAGCCCACATAACCTGCGGCCCGGGTGAAATCGTAGAAATTCACCGAAAGCAAGAAAAGGATACCAGCGACGACATAAAGCATCATGGCAATGAAGGAGAGGTTTTTGTTCTTCTTTCCTAAGAAAGCCAAACCGATTCCGGCTAAGATAAAGACAAAAATCACTGCAAAAGGCCATCCAAATGCCGGAGAGAAGAGTCCTCCGACCCAAATATCATCCCGAACTTTAGTCACCCGTTTAAAGGCATCAGCGGCGGCATCATAAGTCACCGGCCTTGCGTGGACAAACGGCCCGCAAAGGCAAAGGAGAATCAAAGCGCTGGCAATCATCGAAAGCAACCAAAGGTGCCCTTTAATCCACTCCGAAGTCTTCCCAATAAAATCTTTGCTCGTCCCGTCTTTCTTCTCGTCAACGACCTGCGATTCCGACTGTGCGCTATTCATGAAAAAATTCCTCCTTTCGCACAACCGGAGGAACTTGAAATGAAGTACCTCCGCC
>DAISHV010000035.1:0-9441 GCA_036822315.1 Bacillota bacterium
GGGCGGAAATAAAGGTAATAATTGTTGCCATTGTTCCGCTGATCATCGAAATTGCCAAAGAGATAACTGACCGCCTCAAAACGGAGGAATTCTTGGACATCCAAAATGCTTTCGAGGGCGTTTTGCGGGGATTTTCGAAAGCGAAGGTTCCAAACCGTATTGATGTAATTCGCCATTTTTGAGAAGTCGCTCGCTTCGCCATCGTCATTGGTTTTCAGCTGGTAATTGGGGTGATAGCCGTTGTAGTTATCTTCGACCCCAATGCGGCCCTTGGCGATTCGTGCCCCACTGGTCAACGTGTTTGCCGTATCGTTTTTCTCCACCGCTCCATCGCGGGATAAGTTGGCGCTCTTCCATCCCCCGGCATTGCCCCAAACGCACTTATAAAGATCGCCTTTGGCTTCGGCTTTTGAAAAGTGGCGCTTCAAGAAAACCTTGTCAATGTCCTCGATGATTTCATAGACAAAGGAAACATCGCTTTTTTCGCTGGATAAACTCACGTTCGCCCATTTGGCATGCGGGGCTAAAATCCCGAAAGAACGGAAAGCATCGTAACAATAAATCTCTTGGGACAAAGTTTTGTTTTGATTTCGAGGAAGATATTTGAGATCGAATTTCTCCATGTCGAAGAACGTCCGTTTCTTCCTGGCGGCTAAACCCGCGGCATCAGCACTCCAATCGTGTTTGAAGGCCTTGAAGGCATCAAGATCATACAAAGCATCATCAAAAGTGGCTTTTAGCGAAATCTTGAAATGGCAAGAGGCGGTGATGTTTCCCGAGGTATCGGCAATCTCCCGGCGAGAGGTGTTGCCCTTCATGCGGGCACCCGCTTCTTCGTAGACATATTCTTTCTCGTCGACCTTGATGTTCAAAGTACAAGGGAAATAAAGATCGCCCCACTTCTGTTCATCGCTCGCTCCGTAGTGCGAAAGAGCGTAAAGCGAGGCATTTGAAAAATGCAATCCGATGGAGATTTGCGAGGAATATGACCAAAAATGGAGGAAATCTTCGCTCGAAGGGAGCGCGACCTCTTCGCTTGGGGTCGAAGAGGAAGAAAGCGAAGAAGAGGAAGAATTCGAAGGCGATGAACTCGAACTTGGAGCGCTAGAGGAAGCTGTTGAATGAGAACTCGAGGAAGACGAAGAACTTCCTACCGCGGAAGATGTCGAGGAAGAGACATACGAAGAAGACGAGGATAAACTCGACACCGAGGAAGAAACGCCAAAGTGGCAAGAGGCTAATAGACCAGCCAAAGGAAGGATGAGAAGACGCTGAGTTTTTTTCATTGGGTTCATTATGCCACAAAATCTGCGACGAAAAAGCAACAAAACCGAGAAGATTGTTCCTCGTTTTTCTTTCTCTGGAAATTACGAGAACCTCAGCATTGGCATAGCCAACTCATTTTGAAGAGGATAGAATAGCCCCTGATAGAGGATTTATTTATGGACAAAGATTTAGAACGATTCGTCCGTTATTGCGAAATTGATACGCAAAGCGATGACACGAGCACGACGACTCCGAGCGCGATGAAAGAACTCAATTTGAGCAAGCTTCTCGTCAAAGAATTAGCGGAGTTGGGCATCAAAGCCGAAATGGATGAGTTCGGCCGGGTCTACGCGAAGGTCCCGGGCGATCCCGCCCTTGATCCGATTGGTTTAAATAGCCACGTGGACACCGCTCTAGAAGTCACGGGCACCAACGTGAAGCCCCGCTATATCGAGCATTACGATGGCGGAGTGATCCGCTTAAATGAGAAGTATTCGATGTCGCCAGAGGATTTCCCGAGATTAAAGAACTATATCGGCACAGGCCTCATCGTCACCGATGGCAACACCTTATTGGGCGCTGATGATAAGGCGGGATTAGCCATTATCATGGCCACCGTCGAGTATTATGTCCGCCACCCCGAAGTGAAACACCATCCGATTTGCCTCTTATTCACACCCGATGAAGAAATCGGACGTGGACCAGAGCACTTCAATGCCAAACGTTTTGGCGCTGCTTATGCTTATACCCTGGATGGCGCGGAACCCGATATCATCGAAGATGAAAACTTCAATGCCGCTCACGCCGATATTGAAATTGAAGGCGTTTCGATTCACCCGGGTGAGGCCAAAGGCAAATTGGTCAATGCGCTCCATCTCGCTAGCGAGTTCGATGGGCTTCTCAACCCCGAAGAGCGGCCTGAGAAGACCGAAAAACGGGAAGGATTCAACCATCTTTTAGCCCTCAATGGCACCGCCGAAAGTTGCTCATTCCACTACATCATTCGCAACCACGACAAAGCGAAACTCGATGCCCAGAAAGCCGAGTTCACCCATGCCCAGGCTCTCTTGAGCGCTCGCTATCCGAAAGCCAAGATCACCTTGACCTTAAAAGATGACTACCGCAATATGCACGAAGTCTTCGAAAAAGATCCGCGCGCGGTCATCCACGCCGATGAAGTTTATGCTTCGCTTGGTATCGCTCCTCGTCACGAGCCCATCCGCGGTGGCACCGATGGAGCGACCTTCTCGTTTATGGGTTGCCCGACTCCGAACCTTGGCACTGGCAGCTACAACCACCATGGCCGCTTCGAGTATCTCTCGGAAAAAGATTTCAAACAGATGATTGAGATCTGCAAAGCCATCTTAAAAGCCTAATCGTGTCATAAAACAAAAGGCCGTTTCTAGTCCAAACGCTAGGAACGGCCTTTTAATTTGACGAATCAATTAGCAAGCAAATGTAACGGAAACACTAGTGAAATAAATGGTTAAACCTTTAGTGATCACTGTTTGATCGCTAATTTGATAATGCACGTGATTGGCCGAGCCAGATATTCCGCCATTGGTAATCGTCGTTTCGGCTGTTGAACTCTTTAAGGCGCTTTCTGAAGAGCTGTGATTGGTGTGGTTATTTGCATAAAGGCTGATAACGGTTTGATAATTCGTAGTTGATCCCGAGTTCGTTCCCCCAGCGAAAGAAGCAGAAGTGATGTTATTGGCATAAAGATCAATCGAAAGATAAAGAGAATGGTTTCCGGATCCGGTTCCTTCATTTGCCGTCGCCGAAAAAAGGACAAGTTTGCTCTGAGTATTTGTGACATTATCAGTGCCTTCGAAATCGGCTACGATATAGCCTCCATTGTGCAAACCAAAACTCGAATCGCTGAGCTGAGTAACCCCAGTACTGGCTGGTCTATTCGAATAACTCTTGTCGAATGTAATAGTATGGGAAGACTCTTGCTCCGCCATTAAATCAACCGTATTACTTTTGCCACCGGCATAGACTAATCCAACTAAGGCTACTGCTGCGGCTCCCGCCATCACGGCTTCAGCGAATGTTTTTGATTTCTTCATTTTTTTGCCCCCTTTTGAGGATAACGGAAAGATGTTAGACACAATTGTGTCATTTATCCACTAAAAAGCGCTTACAATTTGCGATAAAAAAGACCGTTTCGGAATTCCCGAAACGGTCATAAGGTCCTATTGGCTGGGGTGACTGGGGTCGGACCAGTGCATCTCGGATTCAGAGTCCGATGCCTTACCACTTGGCTACACCCCAATAGGCACGAATAATTCTACTCGGAAGTTGTCGTAGCGCAAGAGAGAAAATGCTTCTTGAGCCCGAGAGAAAAGAAAACTTCTCCGAAGAGAAGCTTTCCTATCCTAGCGTTTTAACGCTCAATAATCGTCCCCACCACCCTCAGAGGTACCACTAAGGATGTCGGAGAGACCATTGATCACCGTCGAGCCGATCGCCGTGGTCTTTAGTGTCATCCGCAATTCGCTTTGAATCGTTTCCGTCACATAAAGCGGGATTGAAATCGTCACCGTGATCGACGTATCGTCATAGCTTAACGCCATCTTCTCGCTCTCGATGATCGGAGTGCCCGAACTCGAGGAAGTGAAGAGGTCATAGCATTCCGGGAAGAGAAGATCGAGGGCATTCGTCCCTAGCGCTTTCTCGGGCGTGCCATGGTTGAGATCGTAGACGTATTCGTATTGATAGACGCCACTATCAACGGTCAAACTGCCTTGGTTGATCCGTTCTTCAGAAAGTGAGGCAAGTCCCTTCTTGTACGTATTCCAATACGGGGCTTTAGTCGCAGCGTACGTCGAATAATCCATATCCTGAGAGCCAAGAACGGCCTTGCCATTTTCCATGGTGAAGGTATACACGGTGCCATCCGTATGGCTCAAATAACCAAAGTTGACTTCATCGTATTTGTTGTCTTGCTCTTCGTTAACGTTGTAAGAATGCATCCACATGCCATCTGGGGTCAGTATCAACTGACGGGGCTTGCGAATGTCGCCAACAAAAGCCTCCAAAAAAGCATTGCTCGCCATCGCGCTCTTCAAATCGACAAGGCTCTTGCCATCGATGGTATAGAAATCAGCCGTGCCATCAACCGTGTAGTTATGAGCATCGGCAACACTCTTAATCTTGTTGATGAGCGGAGCGACATCCACTTTATCCGGAGCCTTAGCATCCTTGACATATTGGTCAAGAACGCTGAGCGAAGAAGTTCCGATAGCGCTAAAAGTAAAATCGCCAAAGCTCGCTAACGCGCCAGCCATGGAAATGCCATAAGCGGTGAAAACTAAGTCATCGCCCGTGGTCTTCACGCCTAAGAACGCAAGGTAATAATCGCCTTTGCTCGTTGAGATTAAGGTCGATTCATAGCCAAGGTTCTTCATCATACGACCGATCGGAGCGCCAACGATGAAATAAGAATAGGTGCCTTTAAGCGCTTTCGATAACGCTTGGTAATTGCGGAAGGTCTTATCGCTCACCTCAAGTAACGGAGCGGCTTCTTTCAAAATGTCACTTCCAACGCCACGGTCATGCGGAAGGACATTCAAAGTGCCTTTGCTATCGAGAGTGAACGGATAGGCTTCTTTGTCTTTGCTTGAGACAACGATGCCATTTCCATCGCCATAGGAAATATAATTCGCGGTTCGGGTGGCGACTTGCGAATTGAAACCAGCCGAAGCCGTTAACGTAAAGTTATCTTGAATGGTCGACCACTTCTTGGCTAAGGCGGTGATATCGCTATTGGCCGTGATCGAGAAGCTCACGTTAGCCGTAAGCGTCTTATCCGCCGCTACGCCTTGGCAAGAAACTGTGCCGAGGAAATCACCGGCTTGTTCAGCGGTGAAAAGCATGACATTACTCGCATCGGAGAAAGTGCCAGTGCCTTTGCTCTTCAAAGAATCTTCGGCAAGCACAAGCTTTGTGACAGACTTGGCCGGAACTTCTTCGTTCGCGGCATTGAAGAAATGGCAATAAGAAGTCAAATCGAGATTTTCGCCAACCTTCACCTCTGGAATAGTGCTATCGACATTGATAGAAGCAATCACCGTATCCATCGAAGAAGACGAACTCGAAGAAGAAGAACTTGACGAACTCGAAGACGCCGAAGAAGACGAACTCGAAGCCGAAGACGAAGTGCTCGAACTGGCGGCGCTTGATGCACTGCTCGAAGTAGCCGCGCTCTTGGAAGATAAGGAAGAGCTGCTTCCAGCTTCTGGACCGCACGAGGCCAAGACCAAAAGTGAGGAAATGGCCATTACAAAAAGAATCGAATGTTTTCTCATAGAATGAGCCCCCCTGTAGAACTCGGGGGTTAGTATAGCTCTTGTAAACAAAATATATCAATATATAAAAAGTAAAGTTTTTTTCGGTATTTCGATAATTTTTGTAAATATTGTTTTATCGGAAACTGAAACCGAGTAAAAAAGCGTTGTTTTCCGATGAAAACACCATCAAAATTATGCTATGAGTCATTTAATCGCTCTTGGCGGCGGATCAGGTTCAGGAAAAAGTCTCCTTTCCGCGGCTCTAAAACAGCACCTTGGAGATGCCGCGTCGATCTTGCCTTACGATGCTTATGACCGCGACCAGTCTCATCTCTCGATGGCGGAGAGAGACGCCCTCAATTACGACTCGCCTTCCGCGATGGACGAAGAACTTTTTATCGCCCACCTTAAAGCCATCAAACGTGGCGAAACGATTGCGGTTCCTCAATTTGATTTTGCCACTCATACCCGCAAGAAGGAAACGACGCCCTTTACCCCGACGAGCATCGTCATCGTCGAAGGGATCTTGGCCTATGTGATTCCCGAGCCTCGGAAATACTTTGATTATTTCATCTACGTCGATGCCCCGGCCGACATTCGTTTGGCCCGCCGGATCATCCGCGACCGAAAGGAACGGGGTTATGACACGGATCATATCCTCAAGCAATATCTTTCTACTGTCCGTCCGATGCACGAACGCTACGTCGAACCCACCCGCAAAGAAGCGGATTTTCTTTTCCCCAATCCCACGAACGGGGGTTTGGACGAAAAGGAGTTAAATCGTCTTTTGACCATTTTGTCGGATAAGTTCTTAAAAAAGGACTAGACTGAAACCATGATTATCGATTCGCATGCTCATATCGCCCACTGGCCCACCATCAAAGAATCCGAAAATCTTTTGATGGAATCGAATAAAAAGTACCTTATTGGTTTCACTTTGGTTTCGGATTGCGATTGCGCCGAATATCCCTCGGTCGATAAATATGGAATCCACCAAGTGAGCCAACTCCAAGGTTTGCGAACCGTTTTGAAGTTCGTCCAAAAAGACCCGAAGAGTTTCGGGGCGATGGTTTGGATTAACCCCCACCACGAAACCGTGACACCCGAACTCGAAAAATGCATCGCTGATAATCGGCAATACATCTATGGACTCAAGTTTCATCCCTATGAATCCCATCTCCGGATCACCAGCAAAAACCTCAAACCCTATTTCGACTTAGCGCGCCGCTACGATCTTCCGATTCAAGTTCACACCGCCCAAGACAAATATAGCGACGTTTATTATTTAGGTCTTGTCGCCGGGGAATATCCCGACCTCAAATTCATTGCCGCCCATATGCAACTCGTCAGCGATAACCATTCGGCCCTCGAAGTCTTGAAGAACCACCCCAACGTCTATGGCGACACCGCCTGGGTCGACATCAAGATTGCCAAAAAGGTTTTGATGGATATTGGCGAAGACCGCATCATGTTCGGAAGCGATAACCCGATTGATGGCCTCGATACTTTAGGTAATCCGATGTATGAAGCTTACCTCCGAAACAAGGTCAAACTCCCCGGGCGTCTTTATCATAATCTGATGTATCGCAACGCCCAAAAGCTCTTCAAAATCCCCCTTAAATAAGCAAATCCCCCTTGGATGGTCAAATCCAAAGGGGATATTTTTTATCTTATTTCTTCTCGGAAGGAAGTCTCTTCGTCTCGCTGGGTTCCACCGGGACTTCAATCACATCATTTTTCGGTGCGATGGTTGTGTTCTTCGCTGCAGCTTTTTTAGCCGGGACGTTGCTTTCTTTCTTTTTGAGCGACGTGGTTTTTTCTGAGAGCGGATACACCGGCGTTAAATAGCGTTCCGGATTCTCTTTAATCCAAGCGTTCTTCCACAAAGCATAGAGGAACATTAACCCTTCAATGACGATGAGGACGATGCTCCAGCCCCGGATAAAAGCGTTCCACCATTTTTCACTTCCGCCTGCTAAGCCCAGATACGTAGAGACGAGAAAAGAAACTCCGACGCCTAAATTGACGAAGCGAACGAAAATCCGAAGTAAGGAAACCCCGCGGATTCTTTTGAGGGAAGGTTCTTCATCGCCTTGAACAAAATAGAAAGCGCTCAAGATCGCGAGGAAAAGAAGATTGAGCCCGGCAAAGCCTAACGCCACATAAGAGCAAATCATCGAAGCGTGCTGGTCACTCGAAAGGTTGCTATCGAGGACGAGAGAAATCGCCGCGAAAAGAATATTGATGATCGCCAAAAGCAATAAACCAATATAGGAATAGAGGTAAAGTTTTTTCTTTACTTCGGCACTCAAGGTGTCTTTGATCAACTGATGTTTTTGTTCTTCGTTCATGCCACTAATATACACTCTTTTCTTCTCGTGACGAGAAGCAAAGAACGACCCAGTCTTCTTACGTTTGTTTCTTTAGGAAACCCGCTTCCAAGAATAATGATTGCAATTTGGGGAATTGCCCGTAAGATTTCGGCAAGGGAGGGAAAAAGAATGAAAAAAATCCTCATCACCGGCTTCGGGGCCTTCCTGAAGCATCACGATAATCCAGCTGAAAAAGTTGCCTTATCTTTCAAGAATGAAGGCTATGACGTCACCATACTCCCCGTGAGCTACGCCGGCGCCAAAACGGCTTTTAATCACATCAAAAATCTCAAGCAGTACGATTTTATCTTAAGTCTGGGGCTCGCCTCATCCCGCAAATATATCTCTTTAGAGAAAAATGCTTATAACGAAATGAATGCCCTCCATCTCGATAACGATGGTGTCCGCAAGATGGGCGAAGCGATTTTACCTGGAGCTTCGAAACAATTGAGCACCACTCTAGAACTCGCCCCCTTACAAGCGGCGCTTGCTCAAAAAGGTATCATGGTCGATTTGAGTCTCGATCCGGGACGCTACATCTGCAACGAAGTCTATTACCTTGATCTTGCGAGTGGCATCCCCGCCTTATTCGTCCACTTTCCGAGTATTGAGGCCTCGAGCATCGAAAAAGATTATCTTGCCATCAAGACTCTATTAGATGCGATAAAATCTTTATAAATTCCGACCTAACTCTTTGACACCATCGAGAGCTTTCGGATCGTCTTTTTCATAGCGAAGGACTTTGGTGCTATCCGGCGCTAATTCCAAAATCCCTGCAAAATAACGCTGGATTTGTTTTTGAAGCTCTTTTTCGCTCCCCAAATACACCAAGATGATTTTCTCTAAGGCCAACGGAGTTGGGGCTTCTTCGAAAACCACGGCTTTGCTGAGGGCGGCTAAAAGCGAAGAAGAAAAACTTCCTTCGGCGAAGATCACGAGATCTTGGCTCATCATAAGATCGCTTGCCACGTCATTAAAGTCATCGAGATAGGCGCAAGGCACTTCTTTTTGGAAGCAACCACCGCAGTCTTTGCAGGGTTTGATTTTTAAATCTTTAAAATCATGGCGAAGAATCTCGTGATTGCTTGTCACGGCTTCCTCGATAAAAGCATCCAATAGCTCTCGCAACGTCGAATTATAGGAAAGCTGGTCGCCCCAAACGCTCAGTTTTTTGAGATTAAGCGGCGTCATAATTATCCTTATAAGCCTCATTCCCGTAATCGCTTGAACTCTCGGGATCGCTTTCCTTTTCGTGCAGCATGTCGATATCTTCGCCCGTCCGGTTGCTCTTTGAATTCGTTGCGGTATTGGTTTTCTTTTTCTCTGGCATAACGATAGCCTCCTTATAAGCCAACCCAAATAAAGGCATAACCCAAAGCGAGCGAGCTCACAAGCAAAATCCCCATAATGAGGAACGCTTCTTTGAGATTCTTTTTGCCTTTGAAAAGGTAAATCGGTCCTAAGCCCGCGTTGACCGCCAAGCCTGAAACGAGAGCGCCAAAGGGCAA
>DAISHV010000035.1:9541-15530 GCA_036822315.1 Bacillota bacterium
TTAATCAAATCGACAATGAAGCCGACGAAAGCGCCCCCGACGATTTTGATCGCCAATAAGGGAAACACCATAAACCATTTTTGACTGTTAAAAGAACCAAAGAAAATCGGAAGGGCCTCATCCGAACAGGCGATGAAAATGGCGACGAGGGTGCCCATCGTCAAATGGCGTTTGGTATAAAGGTCCGCCCCAACCACGGAGATGCCGCATTGAGGAATCGCTCCGCTTAACGCACCAAATAAGGGGCCGTATTTTTTATTCTTTTCGAGCAGGGCCGCGATCTTGTCTTCAAAGAAGGAGAGCAAGAGGTAAATGGCGAAGGCCATCCCGAGGATTTTGAGGGAGTCCAGTAAGGTATCAAGGGCTATAGAGCCAACATCGTTCCAGGTCATGGAGATATCATACACTGCTTGTCAAGTCCCTTATCGTATTCAATGACTTTCGCCGTTCGAGTTTGTATAATCGTCAACGAGGTTAATTATGAGCGAAGAAAATTGTAATCACGAATGCGATGGCTGCGACGAAGAGCATTGCCCGAGCCGCGGCAAAATCGAGAAACTGAAACTCCACGAGTCCTCTTCCTTTAAGAAAACGATTGCCGTGATCTCCGGCAAAGGCGGCGTTGGCAAGAGTATGGTCACCTCGCTTTTGGGCGCTTCTTTAGCCCGAGCGGGCCATAAGGTCGCGATCCTTGACGCTGATGTTACCGGACCCTCGATCCCCCAAGCTTTTGGCTTAAAGGATTATCAAGCGGTTGGCGATGAAAGCGGCATCTATCCGGGCAAGACGAAAGGCGGCATCGAAATTATGTCGGCCAATCTTCTCGTCGATACACCCGCCACTCCAATCGTCTGGCGCGGACCGATGATCTCGAGTTTGGTCCAACAACTTTATAGCAATGTCATCTATGGCGAGATGGAGGTCCTTCTTATTGATATGCCTCCAGGCACGGGCGATGTTCCGCTCACCGTCTTCCAGCAGATTCCGGTCGATGGTGTCATCGTTGTCGCTTCGCCTCAGGAATTAGTCAGCATGGTGGTCGAGAAATCGGTCAACATGGCGAAGATGATGAAGATCAACATTCTCGGCCTCGTTGAGAACATGGCGTATGCCACTTGCCCTCATTGCGGCGAAAAGATTGATGTCTTCGGCGCTGGCGATCTGAGCAAAGTCGCCGAGCGTTATGGGGTTCCCTTACTCGATGAACTCCCGATTGATCCCTCCTTAGCCAAGCTCGTTGATGATGGCGAGGTCGAATCGTACAAGGGCGATGCTCTCAAGAAGAGCGTAGCCTTGATTGAGAAGCTCTAAAAAACAAAACCAACCGGATCGGAAGATGCGGTTGGTTTTCATTTTAAAGGGGATTTGCTAGCGATATTACTTTTGCGGGACGTTTGATTCCGGAAGCAACGTCCGCATGACGCTTCGGCGGGTGACGATGCCAATGAAGACGCCGTTATCATCCACGACCGGAACGAAGTTTTGATCGATGATCTTGTCGTAGAGTTCTTTGATTTGGCAATTGACTCCCACCGCTTGGATGTCGCGTGAGGCCGGTACATCTTGCAAATTCATTTTTTCAAGTTCGCTGAATGAGAGATGATTTTTGGTGAGGTAATAGAGGAAATCGCCTTCCATGAGCGCACGCTCGTATTTGCCCGTCTTCCGGTTAATGACCGGAATCATCGAATAGCGTTTTCCTTCCAACTTTTCGAGGGCTTGGCGAACCGTGAAATCTTCGAAGAGATAATCGACCTGATTCTTCGGTAAAAGAAGGAATAAGATGTTCATGATTGTATTTTAATCCATCTCGAAGCGCGCGCAACCCCTTTTCAAAAGAGTCCCTGCTTTTTTGAAAACTCCTAAGAAAATGTGTTGTGAATTTTACGCAATCGTCTAAAATAAAGTCGTTTTATTTGGCGGGGAGCCCGTCAATAAAGACTCGAATGGCACGAAGAAATTTAAGAAATATTGACGAAAGAATCCTGAATCGCGTTATCATCGAAGGCGCTAAAAATGGTATCGAAGGGGTCTCGACGAAAAAGATCGCCGCTTTTCTTCGGATTACTGAACCGACGATTTACGTTCATTTCCAAAACAAGAACAACCTTCTCGATGAGGCCTATCACAAAGCGATGGCCACTCTTTATACCCTCAAGAGTCTTAAAGAGGATGATGATTTCTCGAAAGTCATCGCCGACAATCTTTATCTGATCGGTCAACAAGCCGCTCTCTATCCTGAGGAAGTCATCTACGCTTTCAATTACCGCCATATGCCCGATTTCGAAGAAGCCAATCCTGAGCGGAGCGAAACCTCGCAGCATTTCTTTTTAGCCCTGCAAAAAATGTGGCACCACAACGATGGGGATCAAACCTCGACTTCTTTACGTCCGTTTATCGATCGGCAAATCTATCTATATGCCTTAGAGACCATCGATTCTTATGGCTACAGCATCGCCAAAAAGGATCTTCCTTCCGACCCTTCGACCGCGAAGTTCTTTGCCGCGTTGATGTTAAATGCCTTACAAGGTGGAAAAGCCACCTTCCTTGCCTCGCTTAATGATGAAGATAAGAAAGAGATCGAAACGAAAGCCAAAGATTCGGGTCTTTTTAAAGAGAATCATTAAGCAAAGAAGAAACCGCTATTTTCAATCACGGTGAGTAAGAGGGTGAAAACCACGACACCGGGAATGAAGAGAATCGTCGAAAGAAGACTCGCGTCACTCGCGAGATTTTTTTCATTATCGAACTCGAGGCAATAAGCCACCCCCACCGTCACCGGGGGCACCGCCCACATCAAAATGGTGCTTTGAACCGTCGCAAGAGAAATCAGTTGCGGGTAGGCGCAGGCTTTAGCAATTCCTTCGAGGGCATAAAGAATCCCTAAGACTAAAAGAGGACCGACGAAGATCCGGAAGAAGGCAAAGAGCCACGCTAATCGATTCGCCGCCGCTTCTTTGATGCTCTTTTCGCCCAAGGTCAAACCGATCGCCAAATAAACTAGAGGCGAAGCTAACGCCCCGAGGGCTTTTAAAACCGCATAGACCCACGGCAGCGAAACATCAATCCGCCAAAAAGGAACGTAGCTGGGGGTTAGAGTAGCGCTCGGATTGATCCAATCTTTTCTTAGGGTCCACCATTGGGCTTCATGGGAGCCGGGAATCGCTTGAAGCGCCCAGAGCAATAAGCCGAAGAATGTGGCGAGAAGAATCGGGTTCAGCAAAATCTTTTTGGCTAATTCCTTTTTGCTTTTGGCTTCGGGGGCAATCTTGTCCCCGCCGATGGCGACGAAGACGTAAGAGTAGACGAAAACCCGGAAGGAAATGTTGAAGAGATTGGAATCGTTATAGACCTGAGCGCCATATAAAGAAGCAAGCAAAGGCTGGGCAAAGAAGGTGCCCGAGCCAAAGGTGAATAAAAGGGCGAGGATTTTTCGTTGATTCGGATTCTTGACGAAGAAGAAAAGATAACGGCTCGTCGGAATAAAAAGAAGATAGAGGGCAAAACCCAATAAGAGGTTCACCAAAGTATCAAGAGCCCCGTTCTCGGTGAAATCCACCATGAACGAGACGAAGGCTAAACAAGGGAGGGCAATGAGCAGAACGATTTTGCTGAGAACCAGAGAGGCGGAGGGTGGCAAGAGCTTCTTTCGGGCGAGGAAATAGCCGAGGAAAATCACGGCCAAGCACGTCAAAACGGCGCTCCAAAGAGCGGTTGACGAGAGAGCCTTCAAAAGGCTCGAGGATAAAGAGGCATCAGCTTCAAGAATCATGAAAATCCCCGCAAAACGGAAGGGGATTCCTTAACAGCGCTCCCCACCCTTCCGCACCGACGTCCTTAAGTATAACAAAAACGAAGGGCGCTGGAGTTGCTTGTCTCCCGCCCTTCGTTCAGGAACGGGCCATGATGATTTCTTTTTCGACCTCGTTTTTGCGGGGCGCTGGTTTCATCTCGCTCGGGATACTGTCGAGGAATGAGGTTCCGTATTTTGAAAAGGGGATTCGATAAATGCCAAGTTCATTGATGGCGTGGGCAAGCCAAAGGGGAATGCTTTCGCCAACCTTGATCTCTAAGATGCATTGATGGGGTGGGAGCAAGAGTTCGCCACCGATTTCATTAAGATGAAAGTTATCGCGGCGATAGGAAATCGACGTGTCGATCGTCACTCGGCAAAAGACATCAAAAGGCCGATTGACGAAAGCCATCCGGTCATATTGGATGACGCTTTTGGGATAGATGCCATGATGGCGGGCGATGAAGTCTTCAAGGACATCGAGGAAGCGGTCATGCTGATACTTGCCATTCCGCTTGGGCACGATTTGGCGAAAGACGTAATCCTCGTATTCTTTTTCGCTGAGGATGATCCGGCTCTTAAAGACATCGCTCTGATATTTGTTTTTGAATTCGATGAAATAGATGGGCTTCTTGCCACCATAACTTCTTAAGCGAAGTTTTTCTTTGTAGGTCGGATGAGCGACGCTCCGCTCCACCACCCCATTGGCTCCATCATCGAAATAAATGGTATTGACCTGGTAATGGCCATTATCGAGAGCGTAAGGATCCACATCGAGATGTTCCTTGAGCGCGGCAACAAGAAAAGGAATCAGTTTCTCCTCAAGGGGATACTTATTCTCGGTCCGGCAGAAATTAACGATGGGGGCCGCCATAATCTTCACTGCCTTTCGGCGTCCGAGACCACCACTTCGAGATTGCCATTATGTTCGCGGATTTCATCCATCAAAAGCTTGATCGTCTCGCCTTTCTTGAGCGAAACATCGTAGCGAATTTCATAGAGCTGACCATATTCTACGGTCCGGACTTCTTGAAGCTTATAGGTTAAACAATGATGGGCGAAGATCGCTTCAAAGACTTCGCTTTGGTTCAAATCTTCAGGCACCCGAATCCGCACCGATAAAATCCCACCCATATCTTCGCCAAACTTGAAGGCATGGAAGGCGAGAAGAATCAAGACGACCGCGATGACGCTTAAGGCACCATAGAGGGCGTAGCCGATACCAAAGACGATGCCAAAGACACTGGCGAGAACCAAATAGACCATGTCTTCAATCGCCAATTTGTCGCTCCGGAAACGGGTCAAAGCGACCCCGGCCGTCAAGACCACGCCAACGCGGATCGTGTCGGAGGTTTCAAGTTCGCTATTGCGGGCATTGAGCAAGCCCACCAAAGCCGCCATCGCAACCGGAATGATGGCGATGGCCAAAGGCATAAAACGGGTATAGGCATAACCACGCTTAACCCTCTTATAAACAACCGCGAGAGCTAACCCCGCGGCTAAAGCGATCAATAAGCAGAGGGGATAAGCGAGGTATGTTTCGAGGATGTCATAAAACGATTTGAATGCGGTCATGGTGAGCCTCCTTTGACCTATTACTATCTTATTAAGTGACGAAAGGTCGTTTTTGTTGGTGAAAAGAAAAAAGGGAGTCATATCATTTGCGCTTTTGTCTTAGCCGGAGATAATAAAGGCGCAACAAAGGAGGCAAGCCAACATGGAAGAAAAGAAATACAAAGTGAACGGCATGTTCTGCGCTGCTTGCCAAATGCACGTTCAAAAAGCTGCCGAGAAAGTCCCCGGCGTTGATAAAGCTGAAGTGTCATTATTAACCAATTCCCTCGAAGTGACTTTTTCCGGGAATGCCGATGATAAAGCCATTGAGAAAGCCGTTAAAGATGCTGGCTATTCGGCCTCTCCTTTAGCCGACGAATCCTATAAAGCCCGCCGTAACGAACGAAGAAAAGATCTGCGCAAAACTCTAATCAAATTGATATCGGCGGCGGTTTTGCTTTTGATTTTGATGTACTTCTCGATGGGCATGATGTGGGGTTGGCCCATGTTCTCTCCGATGATCGTTGATCTCGCCATCGAACTCGCTTTAGCCAGCGCAATCATCGGGATTTATTACCATTATTTTGTCTCAGGAACCGTCTCCTTATTTAAGGGCCATCCGACGATGCTGACCCTCATCAG